>CAZOZG010000006.1:7167-41891 GCA_964584225.1 uncultured Candidatus Saccharibacteria bacterium
TAATTTACTGGAGCACTTTCAATGAATACGATGAATACGACTAGACAATGCGATATCGACCGGCACAAGTTGCGTCGGAAAAATGCACGGGGCACAATGCCATCCTCATATGCGTGCGCAAACGATTGGGGTCGTTGTGCTTTTGTTGGTCGGCACGTTTACGCTACCGCACATAGCTATGGCGGACGTTGTGTGCGGTCAGACAGTCAATACAGCCGCGGGAGTTTTCTCTAACCAGGTGACGACCGAATACGGTGCAAACGGGCTCCTCATCGAACATTTTCATCTTGCTTCCAATAGGTCCGAGGGCATCTCAACCGGGTACCTTCTTCATCTGTACGATGATGGCTGCAATACGGCAAACAGCGGACAGTATTTCTTAAACGCAGATCAGGCAGGTTTCTTTTTACCTTCTGATACAACGGATTGGAGTATTCGTTACGCCTCAACCACTCATTTTGATATATGGGATGACACTCACGATGCCATCGTCGGCGGGCAAGATCTGGGGAACTTTCCGAGTTACTTTACTGCCGTCATACAGATGGCAACCGGGATACCGCCGGATGCGATGGTCATCGCTTTTCCGCCGATACGGCAGGGTGCGACGCCTCCCACATATGTCAACGCGGTCGCAAAGCCGGAGGCATGCAGTTCCGGTGGTAGTGCGTCACCGATTGTATTCGACTCGAGTTACGACAATGCAGAATATGTCGGTGGGCTGCTTCACGTACACCTTCGTGTAAACAACTATCACTACGACGGGCTCTCGTATGCTGATGTGCGGGCTCTGGAAGCGACTGCAGATTGCGGAATTATAGTACCCACATACTCGACGGGAAACACGTCTTTTGGAAATGATCTTACGTTGCCTGCGCACATCCGCTATTACTCGTTTCGATTCACATCGCCCACTCACTGGGTCGTTTGGGATGATGACAACGACAAATCGTTCTCTGAGGAACTTGGCTCTTGTGGTGGAGCGTGTCAGGGCGATATCGCGACGAGCACCACGTATGTGTCGTTTTCAATGCTACAGCAGTTTGGTCATCAGATGTGGACGACGCCGCGGGCGCCTACGGCGCCCGCGTCCCCTCCGCCTCCTCAAGGTTGCGTTTCCGATTGCGAGTCGAACATCATCTTCATTCCTGGCTTTGAGGGAAGTCGTCTCTATCAAAACGACAACGGCACGGAGCGCCAGCGTTGGGAGCCGGGCCTTTTGAGCCTGCAATCAGACGCTCTTGCACTTCTTATGAATCCCGAGGGTACGAGCGTAAATGACATCTACACAAAATCCGACGCCGCGATCGACACAGTCTTTCCTGGCACAAACATTTACAAGACATTCATTCAACTACTTCAAAGTCTGAAATCGACAGACGTCGTAAGGGACGTAGCGATCTTTCCCTACGATTGGCGAAAAAGCCCGGAAGATGTCGCCGACAACGGCACAGAGTTTGTCGATGGCATTCACGTGCCCGAGCAGGTCGTGATGGGTCTCGCTTCAAGCTCCAAATCCGGCAAGGTTACAATCATCGCACATTCAAATGGCGGCCTCGTTGCAAAAGCACTGATGCAAAAGCTTGAGGCCGAAGGCAAGGCGAATCTTGTAGACAAACTTATCCTCGTCGACGTACCGCAACTCGGCACACCAAAGACGATCGCGTCTATGTTGCACGGTGATTTCCAAGATCTCGGTTTTGGCGGTTTTAGTTTTGTGCTCAATAAACAAAATGCTCGGACACTGGGTGACAGCATGCCCGCGTCATTTTCACTTCTGCCTTCTGCATCGTACTTTGCAAAAGTCGCAACACCTGTCATTGATTTAACTAAGGCGCCTTCTCTTCGTGCCGCTTCCGGGATCAGTGGTAATGCAGTGACCTCAAGCGTCGATCTGACAAATTTTCTTACTGGCACAGGAGGTCGTGCACAACCAAATTCGAGTGACATCGAGACACCGTCAGTACTTTCAAGTGCGCTCCTTTCTCACGCCGTTGATGTTCACCAAAGTCTCGACAACTGGCAACCGCCTGCCGGTATACAAGTTATCCAAATCGCTGGTTGGGGCCTTGACACTCCGGCGACTGTCTCATACTTCGAAAAGACATCAAACCTCTGTTTGCCATTGCTCCCATGCCGCACCGTTACCAACATCCGACATGTCGTCAAAATGACGGAAGACGGAGACGACACAGTTGTATCACCTAGCGAGGTCAGCGTGACCGGTGTATCGAACTATTTCTTAAACGTGATTAGATACAACAACGATACTCACTCTAACTTCAAACATTACGACATTTTGGAATTACCGGCATTTCAGAGTACGTTTGCGCTACTGTCAAGCACGTCCAGCATAAAGGATCTACCTCAATACGTCTCGACAACTCAACCATCGCCTGATCCAAATGGTAGGACTTTGCGTCTTCGTGTTCTCTCACCAGTGACTCTTGACGCCTACGACAGCTCCGGTCGACACACTGGCACGGCATCAAATCCAAATGCGCAATCGGATTTGCTGTACAAAGAAGAACAAATCCCCAATAGCTACTACGACGAATTCGGGGAAGGGAAATACATCGGCCTGCCGGCGGACGACAATTTCAAAGTCATACTGCATGGGCTCGACTCCGGTACATTCACCTTCGATATAACACCGGTGAATATGGGCGTCGAAGGGGCACCGATTAGTTTTACCGATGTCCCTGTCACGGCCTCGACGACTGCTGTCATCGACCTATCGGGCGCGTCACCCCAGGCTGCACAGATTGCTCTCGACGTTAACGGTGACGGCAAGCCTGATACTTCTTTCAATTCAGCTCAATTCGCCTCTGACGCAACGTCGTACGCCAAGCTCACTCGCGGCACTATTGCTTCTATGTATATCGGCGCAAAGATCAAACGCCAACTGGTAGCGAAGCTCAACAACGTGATATTTATCCTGAGCAAAAGTGGCCAGTGGGATGACGTCGACGACGATGGCCGAGACAACAAGGGGGATGCGTTCAGCGCACGAGTGATGAAAAGATTGGATAAAATTGTCGCTTTGATTCAAAAAGAAGTAGTCAGACCGGCATCGAAAAGCGGTCAAAATGAGGAGAGGATATCTCCATCGCAAGCTGCCGGCATACTTGATATGATTTCAAGACTGCGTACGTTGATAACCGCGCAGCTCCAATGAGTCATAGAGTTATTGCTTCGATCTTTCTAGGGCTTTCTTTAATATGCATTGGAACAGGATATCTGATACTGCATCCCGTTTTGTTAGGCATATGCCCTCAAAACATAAGCGGCACATGTTTAAATCAAGACCTGGTCTTCGGGGTGGGAAAGCCTCTATACTGGAGTACATACTGGCTACCAATGATTTTTCTTGTTTTGATTTTCGTGAGCAAAGAAGTTTTCACATTCTGGTGGCGCTTAACACTTCCGATTGCGATTATCGGATTTATCTTAATTGCGAACACGCCACCTTTGGGACAACTTTTTGGTCCTGATCGGACAACGATGACTGCATGGGTCGTTAAATGTTTGGTAGTCTTCAGTGCAGCCTTAATTGCGTTGAGGTACTCAATATCGAACTTCAAGAAAAATCCAGATTGATATGTCCACCGTGCTTATTACCGGGGCCTCGTCCGGAATTGGACTTGAGTTCGCTAGAATTTTTGCACGAAACAACCATGATCTGGTTATTGTTGCTTTGGAACAAAATCTTCTCGAAGACTTGGCGAGAGAAGTAAAGGCTAAACACGGCGTTCTTGTGGAAGTTGTGGCTGCCGACTTGCGGAAAATGTCTGAGGTCCAACGCGTGTATGATCATTGCAAACAAAAAAATATAACCATTGAATATCTGATCAACGATGCAGGTATAGGGACATTCGGGCCTTTTGTCGACACTGACCTGGACTGTACTGAAAGTGTGATTGACTTGAACATAAAGGCTCTCACTAGACTTTGCCGATTGTTTATTCCGGACATGATCCACCGCTGCTCGGGACACGTACTTAATGTTGCGTCGACGGCGGCATTTCAACCAGGACCACTTATGGCCGTATATTATGCATCAAAGGCTTACGTTCTTTCCTTTAGCGAAGCACTATTCGAGGAACTTAAACTGACCGCTGTTCATGTAACGTGTCTTTGCCCGGGTCCGACTCAAACGTCTTTCTTTTCAACTGCTCGTATGGAAGATAGTAATTTGGTTAGGGGGAAAACACTTCCGACAGCTGCGGAGGTAGCGCAATTTGGTTATCGCGCTCTTATACATAAAGATATGACTGCCGTACATGGTTTAAAGAATCGTTTCTTTGTACTGGTAGTACGCATGTTGCCACGCAGTTGGGTTCTGCCGTTGGCACTGAAACATCAAGCCCGCATTTCTGCCTCAAATATGCGATAGCACATACACTTCTACTTGCTATTACGTGCCTTTCGTGCTATAGTGGGAGTCGGCTCGTTGAAAAGCCATAACCAGCGGAACAGTTTGAATCTCCAGAAAGGGAGGGACAATGGATAAGGTATCGAAACTCTCAACCGCTCCCTTTTGTTTGCGGAGTGTGGCCACCTTGCAACCTCGTTATTCGTACACGAACGACGAGATCGCACAAGCGTTAAATCTGCCAGCACTGCCACGTATCTGCAAACGAATTGGCATTCATTCGCGGAAAACATTCTTGCCGTTAGATCTAAAGACAGGCAGGATGCTCGGGGGATCGACCAACTTCGAGGTTGAGATCGCCGAATCGGTCGCTAAACTCGCAATCGAAAAGTCTAAGGTAAGTCAGTCGGACATATCCGTCTTCCACCTCGTTAGTTGTACGATTCAACACGGCAAGCGAATCCACTTCGAGCTTTCGTCACATGAACTTGTGCATCGTCTCGGTCTTCCGAACGATGTTTTCCGGTTTGAGAACGACGCTGGCTGCGACGGATTCGTGCATACGTTACACACGATTAACAGCTTGTTCCGTCTCCAACCTGGAAAACATGCGTTGATCGTCGTAACTTCGCTTCCGTCTCTTTACTTTGACAGAGAGAGGTGCGAACAGTTGCCAAACGAAGAACAATTTCCGAACTATGTATTCGGAGACGGGGCGGCAGCTGCCGTAGTGTCGGCAGATAGAGCAGGAGGCGGCGTCATTAGAGCAACGTCCGGTTATTGCGATCCTGGGGTAACAGTCGGTTGGACGTCTATTTTCCCCGGTTCTTCACGTCTTTCACCGGAAATTTGTTACGGTATCGACTTCAGCGAGGTCGACAAGTCTTACGTTCCAAAGATTGAAGCCGCGATTCGCGGTCTGAACTACCAAGATCCGAGTTTCCATCTGGAAAGCGTAGACCGTGTTTATCTACACCAAGCTAATGGTGGGCTGCCTACGCGGGCGGCATTGGCACTCGGTATTCCTGCGGACAAAATGGCTTCATCGTTTGCGCGTGACAACGCAAACACGGCTGCCGCCTGCATACCGAGTATGCTTGCACTGGATACGGAAAAAGGTCTCATCAAGAGAGGCCAGCGACTACTCGTCGCGGCAATCGGTGCCGGCGTTGGTTACTCAGCCGCGGTCATTGACTATTAGGCGATCGCGATAAAACTCTCAAAGTCCCCACATTCTACCGGTGTGGGGACCCTTCATTGATATAATCTAGTTTTATGCTCGACCTTCGAGCCACTATGCTCGCTGCAACTGCAGCAATAAATATTGGAGCCATTTTCTTCATCTACTTTAGGCGACAATCATCTCCGACTACAACGCTCTTCACGCTTTTCTTGCTAGCAATAGTATGTTGGGCCATGCTTTGGTTTTATTACTTTGTCGGTACACCCATTGTCAGTTATTACGCTTTAAAGTTTTCTTATACTGCCGCACTGGCGATCGCATTCACTTTTTATCTTTTCTCCGTTTTATTTCCGGGTAACACGCTGCCAAGCAGGAATCACACTCTCATTATCTCCTCAATAACGGTAATTCTGGCAGTGTTTTTATCCACTCCAGGAACTCTTGTAATCAGCACCTCATATGATAACGGCAGCGTTTACGCGAAATTAATCGGTTCGCATTTTTTAATTTTTACATTGGCCTTTATATCATACTACGTAGTCAGCATGACCCGACTATGGCTTAAGAGCAGAAATTCTAATCTGCAGGCAGCAGATAGGTCACAGTTACTCTTTATCCTAGCCTCGGCATCGCTCGTCGGTTTTTTGGGGATTTATTTTGATTTGATCCTTGGATCGCCTTACTTGAATGATTTTAGATACTTATGGACAGGTCCGCTTTTTACTACTCTGATCGCAATAACGACAATGTATGCAATATTCCGATTGAAACTGTTTAGCACGAAGGCGGTAGCAAGTGAATTGTTCGTTTTCTTCGTTTGGGGTTTTACATTTGTACGAATGTTACTTGCTGCTGATCCAACCGAGAAGATTCTTAACGGTGGCCTTTTTGTGCTGTTGCTTGGAGTCGGGCTACTTCTAATTCGAAGTGTAAACAAAGAAGTGGAACAAAGAGAGACGATCGAGCAGCAAAAGCAAGAACTTGAAAAAGCAAACCAGCAGCAGACAAGTTTGCTTCACTTCATCAGTCACGAGATTAAGGGGTATTTGACGAAAAGCGAGGCGGCGTTTGCCGGAATCATTGAAGGCGATTTTGGGAAAGCTGATGAGGGAGTCACGAAAATGTCACAAAGCGCGCTCGGAGAAGTACGCAAGGGCGTGGCAACAGTCATGGACATATTGGATGCTGCGAATCTAAAGAAGGGGACCGTCTCCTATGCAAAAAAGTTTTTTGACCTCAAACAAGCGGTCGAGAGCATCGTCGACGATCTGAAGCCGAGCGCAGAAGAAAAAAAACTCACAATAGAAATGGACGTCGGCGATGGCTCGTACACGATGATGGGCGATGAGGATAAATTTCGTCGACATGTCATTCGCAATCTCATCGATAATGCCATCAAATACACGCCGAAGGGCTCGATTTCTGTAAAGCTTGAGCACACGCGTGCCGCGATGAGGCTTACGATTCAAGACAGCGGCGTTGGCATCACGCCTGAAGACATGGCGCATCTCTTTACTGAAGGCGGACATGGGAAGGATTCTATCAAGGTCAATGCGCAATCCACCGGATACGGTCTGTATATCGCCAAACAGATCGTCGAAGCGCATAAAGGCAAAATCTGGGCCGAATCAGACGGGCAGGGAAAGGGATCGCGATTCATAATCGATATCCCGACACAATAACTTTTTTCCCGCAGATCGTGCTCCTGTAAATTGCCCAATTGGGTAATTTACAGGAGCATGCCGTGATAACAGGATATTCGGTGTTTACCGGCGGGGACACGCATATCCTATTCGAGAAAAACGTCGAGTTTTCTGCTATTATTGTGCGATGCAGAAGCTTTTTACCGGCCTTCAGCCTTCCGGCGCACTTCACGTTGGTAATTATTTCGGAGTCCTGAAACCGTTTGTCGATATGTACAGTGAGTACGACAGCATGCTCATGGTTGCTGATTACCACGCACTTACAACTCTCAAAAAGCCCGACGACCTGCGGAAGAATATTTACGATGTCGTGCGGGATTACGTTGCAGTCGGGATCGATCCCACAAAGGCTGCGATTTTCCAACAATCGACCGTATCTGAGCATACAGAACTGACATGGATTTTTAATTCGCTGGTCAGTATGTCGTTTCTCGAACTTGCTCACGCGTACAAAGACAAAGAGGCTCGCGGACTTGAGACCAACGTTGGTCTCTTTGATTATCCTATCCTGATGGCGTGCGACATCGTTCTGTACGACACCGATATCGTGCCAGTGGGGCAAGACCAGAAACAACATATCGAATACGCGCGCGAGATCGCTGCGAAGTTCAACAATCAATATGGACAAACGTTCAAAGAGCCGAAAGAAAAAATCTTAGCTTCGGCGGCCATCGTTCCCGGCACGGACGGCAAGAAAATGAGTAAGAGCTACGGCAATACGATTCCACTCTTTGGCTCAAAAGATGAAATCGCAAAAGCAGTCATGTCGATTCTAACAGACTCAGGCAGTGAAAGTCCGACGAACGTCTACAATATCCATCGGCTTTTCAAAGGTGAGAGCGAGCTTGCCGCAATATATAAGGCCAACAAGGGCAACTACAAAGCGAGCAAAGAAGCCTTGATCGCCGAAATCGAGGCGGCTATCTCGCCAATGCGTGAGAAACGTGCCTCAATTTCTGATACAGATGTAAAAAAGATTCTCGAAGCAGGCGGCGCGCTCGCACGCGAGCGCGCCGCGAGCAAAATGGCCGACGTCCGAGCTAAAATCGGCGTTGCTCTCTAAGGTATGGATCGCACACTTACGAATGAGCTGCCGAAATCCATCGGGCATAGCGTCAAAATTGCTGGCTGGGTAGACATTCGCCGCGATCACGGTAAATTGATTTTTCTCGACATTCGTGACCGCAGCGGCATCGTCCAGGTTGTCGTCACCCCAAAAGCGACCGCAGCCCTTGAGATTGCGAAAGACATTCGCCCTCAATGGGTCGTAGAAATCGAAGGCGAGGTCAAGGAGCGCCCTGAGAGTATGCGCGGAAAAGGGCCACTCGGCACCGTGGAAATCGTCGCCGCTACAATCGTCGTCCTTGCGAAGGCACAGGAGTTGCCCTTCTAGCTTGCGGGGGAACTGAATCTCGACAGTCGTTTGGACAACTTGCCGCCTCCATTGAGAACACAGCGCACCCGCGACAATTTCGCGATGCAGGCGTCGAACCTCGACGCGTATCGCCAATCACTGCGATCACAAGGGTTTACCGAATTCGCGGCGCCAGCACTCGTGGGCGGCGACGCCGAAGGCGGCGCCGCTGCGTTTAAAGTCGAGTATTTCAACGAAGAGGTCGCGTATCTCGCGACCTCTCCGCAACTGTACAAGCAGATTATGGTCGGGCCCTTTGAGCGCGCTTTTACGGTTGCGAAAATCTTCCGCGCGGAGAAAAGTGCCACCACACGACACCTTTCTGAAGCCACGTGCATCGATTTTGAGATGGGTTTTATCAAGGATCAATACGATCCCATGCGTGTTCTTGAAAATGCTGTTCGTCATGTCGTTGAGACGGTCTCAAAAGCACACACAGACATCTTTGAACGCATGAGCGCACCGACGCCACTTATTCCCGAGAAAATTCCGACATTGACCCTGAAAGAAGCTCGGCAACAACTCGGGAAAGGCGACGCGCCCGATATGGAACCGGAGGATGAACGCGGCATTTGCGAGTGGGCGAAAAATGAAAAACAATCAGATTTTGTATTTATTACAAACTATCCGACACGTAAGCGCGCATTCTATACATACGAAGATCCTGCGGAAGCACCCTACTCTCGCGGCTTTGATCTTTTGTTTCGCGGACTGGAAATCAATAGCGGGTCACAGCGTATTCACGAGTATGACGTGCTTGTCGCACGCATGAAGGAACGCGGGTTGGATCCGACGAAATTCCAATACTACTTGCAAGCATTCAAATATGGCATGCCACCGCATGGCGGATCATCGACTGGCTTAGAGCGCATCACCGCCCGAATGCTTGACATTCCGAACGTCAAAGAAGCAACTGCGTTTCCTCGTGATATGAATCGCATCGATGTGCGTCTGTCGGATTGATATGGAAAAGTTCAGGCTTGCGACTGAGAAATTTCAAGGGCCGCTCGAAGTGCTTTTGAGCTTGATCGAAGAGCGAAAGATGTCGATCTCTGAAATCTCTCTCGCAGAAGTGACCGACGCGTACCTCGCCTACGTCGAAACGTTGCCTGAATTGCCGCTCGGCGAAACTGCACAATTCATACTCGTTGCCTCGACGTTGCTTCTGATCAAATCACGCACACTGTTGCCGACGCTCCAGCTTTCGGAGGACGAGCGTGAAAGTGTGGAGGAATTGGAGCGACGATTGGCGCGCTACGCGCTTATTCGAAAGGCCGCAAAGTTGCTGCGGAAAGAGTGGGGTAGAACCCCCATTGCGCTCGCGCGCCGCGCACCAATGAGGGAAGCGGCCTTTTCTCCAGCAGAAACGTCCGTCGCGGTACTTTCGGAAGCCATGCGTCGTCTCGTAAGCATTCTCCCGAAACCCGAAGCGCTCGCGCAGGCAGCTGTTGCACCCGTCCTCGCGCTTGAAGATGTCATCGTCAACGTCAAACAGCGATTGACATCCGCAGTGCGTACTCGTTTTAGCGAACTCACACGCTCCCGCGATCGCCACGAGGTCATTGTATATTTTCTCGCTATACTCGAACTCGTACGACACGAGTCCGTGAGCGTGACGCAAGATCGACTGTTTTCAGATATTTTGCTTGAAGCGGAACACGCCGGAGGCGTGCCAAAGTACGGGACATAGTATGTCAGACTCACAACCAGATCTTGCATCGCGTGCTCACGCCTTTCTTTTTTCAGAAGGTGGAACAATCAGTAAAAAGAAACTGACGTCGCTCCTCGGATGTGATCAGAAATCACTCAACGAGGCCGTCGGAGCGCTTGCAGAGCGTTTGCACGGAACGGGGGAGACGGTTGTCGAGACCGCGACAGAAGTGACACTCGCTGTTGCACCTGCCACGTCTGAAATTGTGCGAGCAGCATTTGAAAAAGAACTTGGCGAGGAAATCGGCACCGCAGGACTTGAAGTCCTTGCAATTATTCTCTACCGTGGAGATTCAACGCGCGCACAAATTGATTACATTCGGGGCGTCAACACATCATCCACGCTGCGAAATTTACTCGCTCGTGGACTTGTCGAACGCATTGGCAACCCTGAAGACGCTCGCGAATATCTGTATCGACCCACTGTAGAGCTTTTGGCGCATCTTGGCGTGGAGCGGCTCGAAAAACTTCCCGATTACAATGCGATCACCTCAGAACTAAGCGCCTTCGAGACGAAAAAAGAAGCTCCAGAGGAAGCGCCACCCACGGAGTCTGACAGCGGGACAATCGAAACATAGTATGAGTCGGCGCGAAACAATCGCGGGATTGATCGCGCTTTCGCTGATTGCACTCACGGCGATCGGATTTGCAGTCGCGTATGCACAACCTGAGACAAGGGAAGACAACGCCGAGGCGGCGTCTGCCGCCTCGGCATTCTCGCTCCCAGCGACATTCGACCCCGCATTCCAAAATCTGTCGCTTCAGGCAAAAGCCGCGATCGTCGTCGATCTCAAAACAATGCAGATACTCTACGCGCGCAACCCTCATACGCAGCTTCCGCTCGCGTCCATCACGAAAGTCCCTCTTGCACTGGTCGTCTCAGAAGTTCTTGATCCAAATCAGGTGATCACCATCCCTCAGGACACAGCACCCAAAGGTTCACTTGAGCGACTTGGGAAGGGCGAACAGTGGCCCGTTCAAAGTATTCTCGACTTTACGCTTGTCGCCTCCTCGAATGATGGTGCTGAAATTCTTGCTGCGGCCGCGAACGATGCCGTACACCAAAAGTATCCCGGATCGCCCGCCGGGGGAGCGACACTATGGAGGATGAACGATCTGGCGCGAGAGCTTGGGCTCGCGCGCACCTATTTTTTAAACGCAAGTGGTCTTGATGTCAGCATGACACTTTCCGGAGCGTACAGCTCGGCGAGCGACGTCGCAACTCTTTTTGCATATGCCGAACGGACAGCACCGAGCGTGTTTGCGCGAACGACCCGCGATGGGATCGTCCTCACTTCCATAAACGGTGAGCAAACCTCAGCAATCAATACAAACGAGGCAGAGGCGGCTATTCCAGGCCTCGTAATGGGCAAAACAGGCTTTACCGATCTGGCAGGAGGGAATCTAGCGGTATTTTTTGACGTGGGACCGGCTCACCCTGTCGTGGCTGTTGTCCTTGGTTCTACAATCGGAGGACGCTTCGACGATATGGAAGCCCTCGTACACGCGACGCGGGAAGCGTTGACGCATTGACGAACATCCACAGAAGTGTCTTAACAACGCAAATCTGTAGCGTACAATAGCTCAATGTTCACCGGGATACTACGTGTTCTTCTTCCTGCGGCGCTGTCCTTTGGCGTTGGCATGGCGATAACGCCAATCCTGACGCACTATCTTTATAAACACCGCGCGTGGAAGAAACGTCCTGGCAAAATCGCCCTCGATGGCAGCCCCGCCGCACAATTCAACACGCTTCATATTGAGAATGAGGTGCGTGCGCCCCGCATGGGAGGCATCGTCATCTGGGCGAGCGTACTTCTCACAGTTTTTGGCATTTCGCTCCTAGCTGCATTTGTCCCGAGCGCATCGGTCTTGAAGCTCGGATTTCTTTCGCGCAGCCAGACATGGATCCCCGTCGCGACACTTGCAGTTGGCGCGTGTTTTGGTTTGATCGACGATTTGATGGTAATCAAACCAGAAGGTGAGGGACTACGTCTTTCGTATCGACTCGCCGTCGTTTTAATTCTTTCGGCGTTCATCGGTTGGTGGTTTTGGTTCAAACTCGATGTCAGCGCAGTGAACATTCCATTCGGCGCACCCTTGGAGCTTGGCATGTACATCATTCCACTCTTTATGCTGGTCTCACTCGCGCTCTATGCCTCCGGCGTGATCGATGGCATTGATGGCCTTTCAGGGGGCGTGTTTGGATCGGTGTTTGCTTCGTACGCAGTCATCGCATTCGTCCAACAGCAGACTGACCTTGCTGCCTTTTGCGCGACAGTGCTCGGCGGCGTGCTTGCGTTTCTGTGGTTCAACATTCCTCCCGCACGCTTCTATATGTCAGACACCGGCACGATGGCGCTCACGCTTACAATCGCGGTCGTCGCGTTTATGACTGATAATCTCGGCGGCGGTATCGGGATCACCGTGCTTCCTGTGATCGGCGCGCTACTCGTCATCACCGTGGCGTCAAATATTGCACAAGTGCTATGGAAAAAACTATTCGGGGTTAAATTATTTCGCGTCGCTCCGCTCCACCATCATTTCGAGGCGCTCGGATGGCCCGGCGCTAAGGTCGTTATGCGCTATTGGGTTCTCTCTGTCGTATTCGCGTTTGCCGGAGTTATTCTCGCGCTCTCGGCACTACCTGTTATTTCAAACGTATGAGTAAAGCTGGTCGCATTGATAGACCGCTGGGGCTCATTCTCGTCGTGCTCGTCATCGGAGGAGCGATGGTTTTTGCGTCTGCAGCGTTCGGACTCCTCGCGCGCGGCGCAACCAACATTACCTCAGTTGTATTCAACCATCTTGCGCTTGGTATCGGCGCAGGATTGGTGGCGCTGATATTCACAAGTTACGTACATTACCGTGAATGGCGACGTTTTGCCCCGTACCTCTACGCGATTGCGCTCGTCGCGACGGCGCTCGTTTTTGTGCCACACGTTGGTCTTTCACTTGGCGGCGGGCGACGCTGGATCGACATAGCAGGAGTTTCTCTCCAACCGTCCGAATCGCTCAAGATCGCATCAATCATGATGGCAGCTGCATATTTCACGACCATGCGAGCTCGCGTCGAGACACTGTGGTATGGACTCGGGGGTTATTTTGCGATTCTGATCGCACCAATTGTGCTCCTCGTATTGCAGCCTGATCTCGGTACGCTCGGCGTCGTTATTATTTCGGTCACGGCGGTTTTTCTGGCCGCGGGCGCGCGCATCCGTGATCTCTTGATTGTGGCTGTCGTCGGGATTCTTGCGCTTGCGCTCTTAACGATCGTGAAGCCGTACGTGAAAGATCGCGTCATGGTATTTTTTGATCCATCGCTCGCGCCGCAAGCTGAAGGCTACCAGATTAAACAATCGCTCATCGCGATCGGTTCTGGCGGTATCACTGGTCGCGGCTTCGGTCAAGGTGTGCAAAAATTTACCTATCTGCCTGAGCCAATGGGGGATTCGATCTTTGCAGTCATTGGTGAAGAATTCGGGTTTGTAGGCTCGCTGGCGCTCATCGGGCTTTTCTTATCCTTCGCGCTGAGAGGCTACACCGTATCAGTTCGCTCTCCCGACCCATTTGGTGCGCTTCTGGGGATCGGTATCGCAACGTATCTCGCAAGTGAAGCATTTATAAATATTGCCGCGATGCTCGGTGTTGCGCCACTCACAGGTATTCCGCTCACGTTCGTCAGCCAAGGAGGAACTGCCATGCTCGCCTCTCTTGGAAGTGTCGGCATTTTGCTGAATATCTCTCGTAAACGAGCTGGGAGCTCGTGATACCATTCGTATATGAAAATTGTACTGGCGGGCGGCGGAACTGGAGGCCATTTTTATCCTCTGATTGCCGTCGCGGAGGCATTGGAAGACATCGTCAAGGAGCGTCGACTCATCGAACCCGAGCTGTATTACATTGGTCCAAAGGCTTTTGACGGCACCGCACTACAGGAACACGAGATTGAATATCGACCGACTACCGCAGGAAAGGTGCGGCAGTATCGAAGCATTTTGAATTTTCTCGACATATTCAAGACGGGATGGGGCATTGTGATCGCGACATGGCAACTTTTCCGATTATACCCGGACGCCGTATTCTCGACCGGTGGGTACGCCGCGTTCCCAACGCTCTTTGCAGCAAAAGTACTCAAGATTCCGACCATTATCTACGACGCCGATGCGACACCGGGGAAGGTGTCACTTTGGTCATCAAAATTCGCCCAATGGATCGCGGTTGCACACGGCGATGCCGCAGAAAAATTCCCCAAAAAAACGCTCCCAAAAATTGCTCAGACGGGTCATCCGATTAGAAAAGAAATCGAGGGCGTGACGACAGGCGGCGGACATGAATTTCTCAAGCTCGATCCGACGTTGCCGACGGTCTTCATCATGGGCGGCTCGAGTGGATCCGTTGCGATCAACGAGGCCGTGCTCGACGCGCTTCCCGTACTATTGCCGCATTTTAATGTCGTGCATCAGACGGGAAGTACAAATCTTGAGGACGTCCAGAAAATTTCAGGTGTTGAGCTTAAGGACTTGCCGGCAAAAGATCATTATCGACCATTCGGACTTTTGAATACGCTTGCCATTCGCATGGCTGCAGGTATCTCGTCCGTCATTGTGGCTCGAGCTGGCAGCGGGACGATATTTGAAATTGCGAGCTGGGGCGTTCCCGCGATTCTAGTTCCGCTACCCATCGACGTCTCACATGATCAAACTGAGAACGCATTTTCATACGCGCGCTCAGGCGCCGCAGTTGTTATCGAGCAGCAAAATCTAACGCCGCATGTTCTTGCTTCGGAAATTGAACGCATCTCTGGCGACAAGGAGTTGCGTGCAAAAATGAGCGCGGCCGCCAAAGCATTTGCGCGTCGTGACGCTGCCCGTAAAATTGCGCAAATTCTTATCGAGACGACGCTTCCGCACTCGTCGGTATGAGTGTTATTACGCGTTTCCCACCGTCTCCGACCGGATACTTCCATATTGGTAGCGCACGCACCGCACTATTCAACTATTTGTTTGCAGCTCACCATGGAGGCACAATGGTTCTACGATTCGAGGACACCGATAAGGCTCGCAACAAAAAGGAGTACGAGGAAGATATTCTCGGTGGCCTCAAGTGGCTCGGAATTCAATACCATTTGCCAACACCGTTCCGACAATCCGAACGCACCGATCGTTATCGAGTGGCACTTCAACAGCTTATAGAAACTGATGCCGCCTATATTTCAAAGGAGCCGGCAAAAGATGATCCCGGCAGGGAAGTCTCTGTCGTGCGGTTACGCAATCCTGGGAGCACCATCATATTCGAAGATATCGTACGTGGAAAGGTCACGTTCGATACGGCAGAGCTCAAAGATTTCGTCATTGCACGCGGCATTGATGACCCGCTATACAACTTCACCGTCGTTGTTGACGACGCAGACATGGGAATTACGCACGTGATCCGTGGGGAAGATCATATTTCTAATACGCCGCGTCAAATCCTCATTCTTGAGGCCTTGGGCTTCCAGCGCCCAATTTATGCACACATCCCGCTGATCCTAGCTCCCGACCGCTCCAAAATGTCAAAACGTCACGGTGCCTTGTCTGTTGTCGAATACCGAGCACAGGGCTTTTTGCCGCAGGCGATTTTCAATTATCTCGCACTTTTGGGCTGGAATCCTGGCTCCGATCAAGAACGTTTTACCAGACAAGAATTGATTCAACAGTTTGATATAGCGCATGTGCACAAGGGCGGTGCAATATTCGACATTGAAAAATTGCGCTGGTTCAACCGTCAGTATCTTCAAGAGCTCAGCGATAATGATTTCGAACAATACTATATGCCCGTTTTTGCCGATAAAGACGCCGAAATAGCAAAGAAGCTTCTCCCGATAATCCGTGCCCATATCGCTACACGTCATGAACTCGAGACTGCAGTTGCGGCAGGTGAGTACGAATTCTTTTTTTCCGACCCTGCTCTAGACGCCAATCACATTCCTGAGCGAAAGTCTTCAAAAGATACTGCGCTGAAACACCTCGGGCATCTGCATACATTGGTGGGCGAGCTGCCAGAATCAGCCACAGTAGAAGCCATCAAAAACGCATTGTGGGACTACGCGACTGCTGAGGGACGAGGCGCCGTGTTGTGGCCATTTCGCTATGCACTTTCTGGTCGAGAACGTTCACCCGATCCCTTTGTCATTGCTTCTATTATCGGAAAAACTGCAGCCGCGCGGAGACTCGAAACCGCTATCAAGGCTCTTTCATGAGACGTCTTTTCGTAGGGATAGGGATTTACGGAGCTCTTGCGCTTGCGAACCCCGTCTATGCGCAAACAGTCCAAGATCTGCAAAACCGGATCGACGCACATAATGCAGCGATTCAGCAACTCGATGTCGATATCGCCCGCTACGAGCAGCAATTGACAGATCTTGGTACCAAAAAACAGACACTTCAGACCACCCTGACACAGCTCAACCTGCAGCTCAAGAAACTCACCGCATCAATCAGTGTTACAAAAAACCAAATCAGTGCGACACAGCTAGAAATCCAACAACTATCAGACGGTATTGCAGGTAAGGAGACATCGATCGAGAACGACCAAACGGCGCTCGCCGATTCACTGCGTATGCTCAACAGAGCGGAATCGCAACCGCTTGCAGTTCAAATGCTTTCTTCTGACTCTGTATCGACAATCTGGACCGATGTCGATAACACAGAATCTCTTCAAGGCGCAATTCATGACAATATCGGCACGCTCTCCAATGAGAAACAATCACTGACAGACACTAAGACGGCGACTGAGTCAAAAAAAGCGCAGCTCGTGAAGCAGCAAAACACCCTCATCGCACAGCAAGGCTCGCTGAACGCAACCAAGAAAGCCCAGAGCGACCTACTGGCACAGACAAAATCTCAGGAATCTAATTTCCAAGCGATTATCTCACAAAAGAAAGCACAGCAGGCGTCGCTACAGACGGCGCTGAGCGATTTAAAAGCGCAATATAACCAAGCGGTAAATCCCTCACAGATTACCCCGCCTGGCGCGGGTATCTTGCAGTGGCCTGTCTCAGGGAAGATTACGATCACGCAATATTTTGGTGACACGCCATTTGCGCAGGCGCACTCATCGCTTTATAGCGGCCACGGTCATGACGGCTTAGACATTGCTGCGCCTATCGGGACGCCGATTTACGCTGCGCTCTCAGGTACCGTGATCGGAACCGGCAATACCGATGCTACTCGCGGCTGTTACTCCTTCGGCAAGTGGGCAATGATTAAACACAATAACGGCCTCAATACGATGTACGCGCACCTCTCGCAGATCGGGGTTTCAAATGGTCAGAGTGTCTCAACCGGCGACTTGATCGGCTACAGCGGGGAAACGGGCTACGCAACGGGGCCGCACCTTCATTTCGGGGTTTACGTATCTGCGGTCACCCAAATTGTTGCCCTCGGACAAGCGACGAATTCCACAACGCCATGCGCGAGTGCCGTGATGCCTGTACCACCTTTGTCAGGCTATCTGAATCCGCTCAACTACCTGCCTTCGGTTTAATTTTCCTACCTGATTTATTCCATTCAGCAATTTTCATCGCACGCAGTTCCACATCATCGGCGATCCGTCTGTGTCGCAGAATTTTTCTTGGAGCAAGAGGAAAGTGTTGAATCGCGTCGAGTTCATCCACAAGCCAATCCAGATCTTTTTCGGCGGTTACCCATTGTTCCGGGGCATATTTTCGCATATCGAATGGCCGAGAATACGTAAGAAGGGATTTTTCGCCATTCCACTTTAGATACTCATGCGCATACGACATCGCAAGCTCGCGCACTGACCGATACATCGGGTCCCGATAGCGCAAAATTGCGTGATTTGTTTTACTAATCGCTCCCCACAGGCCATGTTCTTTATACACCGCGACAACGTGATCTTCGTCGTCGAGTGTCGTTTGGAAATCAAGCAAAAGAGGTCGCTGCCCATGGAATGCAACAGCCGCAGCCGCCAAAAGCGCACCTTCAAGACAGTGGGCTCGTTTTGAGCGAATAGTCCGCCGTGGAGACATATTGGTCTCACCAGAAAACTCAAAATTAATAGGCAGGGTGTCCAGGTAGTCTTGAATCTTTTTTGGCGACGATAATTTTTTGTACAACGAGATCTCGGGGGAAGAGAGAACTCTCCGAATTCGTAGGGAATACAGCATTGTTGCATTTTACATGCAGAATAGGCTTACGCAGATGCGCCGCCAATGACCGGACGTAGGACCTTCGTTAGTCGCTATTTTGGCCAGGTTTATGTCGCAAAAGATATATTGTGCGACCCTGGCAAATATTACAACATGAAAACTCGCCTACTCCAGAATGTGATTATGAAGACGCTGTTTTGCGACTAAATATGTTTCTCACAGCAACTACGAAATTTGAGATCTTCCTGGGTTAAAGACGCCGAGTCACCATCGCGCGCATGACCCCTCTTCCCTGTTTTTGATGTGGTAGCGACTTTTTATTTCCACGGGATGTCAAATTGTTCAAATTCAGGCAGCAACTTTCTTCCGTACAGCAATCTGGAGACAACTTCGGCGTGCGAAAGAGCTCCGGTAAGCGCGTTGTGAGGTGTGGGTTCTGCCGGAATACCGCAATAATTCAGGACTGCATCCAAATTCAGTGCCGAATGCTTGTGTTCCCTATCGACGGGTGGCTGTAAACCCCGATTAATCATGTGCATGTAGCAGAGCGTGTGCGTGTCGATTGTGCGATGACTGAAATTCCAGTCGGTGTGTCCGGCCCGCTCCGCCGCTGCCCTCAGGAAATCACGATCAAAGGAGACATTTTGTCCGGCAAGAGTGCGCTCCTGAAGAGGTTCACTCCACGCCAGGAAGCGATGTATGAGATCCGCCTCGCTTTGTTTCTTCGGATCTGTGATTTGCTCTTTCGTGAATCCATTGACGGTGAGCGCCCCATCCATGATATGTGCCCCATCCCACACATGACATTCTTCGTACAGCCGATTGCTCGGGTTAGCGAAATCGAGAGCGCCAACGCTCACGATAGAATGCTTGTTGGGGTCCGTACCTGATGCCTCGACGTCAACAATTATCATAGGGGTAGTATATCCTACGGTGCTCCAAACGCCTTGATTTTCCCCCTTCCCCGAGGTATTATGGGCCCATGGCAACAACAAAAGCTGGCGGAACAGCTAAAAACCTGAACGACTCAAATCCGAAATACCTCGGCGTGAAGCGTGCGGATGGTCAGAAAGTTGCGATTGGAGAAATCATCGTTCGCCAACGTGGCACCAAAATCATCCCTGGAAGAAACATTGGTATTGGAAAAGACCACACGCTTTTTGCGCGAATCGCAGGTATGGTTAAATTTCGTACGACACGCAAAACCGATTTTGACGGTCGCTCAAGCCGCCGTCGCGTTGTCGACGTCATTTAAGCCGCTTCAACAACGATCGTGACGACAGCTGAGGTACTCCCTGCCTCTATTGGTACTCCATATTCACCGACCGCCTTGATCGGCTTGTCGAGGACAATCGATTCGAGTGGTAAAAGAACTTCTGTGTGCTTCTTGATCGCGTCACGTACCTCCTGCGCACCGACTGCCTTAAAAAGTCCTCCTTTTTTTGTAGCTTTCGACGAGATGCGCACTCGTGCACCCTCGACAGCATGAATATTTTTCATGAGCGCGTCGGCCGCTTGATCTTTGGCCAGCTTTTCTTTGTGTGCTTCCGCTGAATGTGCACGTAAAGCGTCTGTCGTGGCCTGTTTGGCCAAACCTCGCGGAATGAGATAGTTCATTGCGTGACCATCTGCAATTGTTTTCACCTCCCCTTTCTGACCTACGCCGCCCACGTCTTTGAGCAAAATCACCTTCATATCACATGCTATTCAACACGTGCACGGCCTTATCGAGCTGTGGATCTTTGCCGGCAGTCGCGTCGGCATCTGTCAGGTCGACTTTCACATCAGGCGTGATCCCTTCCAACGGAATCTGCACATTGTCGGGACCTAACCAGCGAGCCACAGTGACCTTAAGCGACGAATCAGGCGTGATATTGACGAGCTCCTGTACTGATCCCTTACCGAAGGTGTTAACTCCGACCAATTTCGCGACATGCCAATACCTGAGTGCATCCGCAAGAATCTCCGATGCCGACGCTGAGCCGTGATCGGCGAGGACAACCATTTTGAGATTTTTATTGAATACATCATAGCCCCGCGAGCGATGAATGATATTCGTGGCGTGGCCGTCATAATCTTCAGTTACCACGACGTCGCCTGCCGGCAAGAACCAGCTCGCCATGTCAACAGCGGCATCAAGATATCCGCCGGGGTTTCCGCGTAGATCCAAAATGAGTTTGGTGTCTCCTGTTTCGACAAATCGTCGAAGCGCATCGCGAAACAAGTCTGGCGAGTTTGACGTAAACGTCAGCAGCTGAATTCGAAAAATTCCTCCTGGCATCGATGTTGTCTGTATCGTTGGTACGCTAATCGTGTCGCGCGCAACACGAATATCTTTTGGCGCGTCCCACCCTTGGCGCATGATCGTAATGACCACAACACTACCTTTGGGACCGCGAATCTTATTGACGGCGTCGTTGATATCGAGCCCCTTTGTGACGGTGCCATCGATTTTTAAAACCAAATCTCCACTTTTAATACCGGCTTTCTCCGCAGGACTTCCCTTCAGCGGTGATACAACCGTAAGTACCTCATTGCGAACTGCGATTTCCATTCCAACGCCTTCAAATGCACCGCTCATGTCTTGCTCAAAAACTTTATTCTCAGTCGGAGGCAAGAAAAACGTATACGGATCATTCAGCGACTCTGCGAGACCTTGAATCATACCCCACACGCGTTGCTGATCTTTGTCCTCAGTCGACGTAGCGACTGGGGTGCTTGACGCAACAGCAGCGGGAACAAACTTCTCATCGATAACACTCCACGCTTTCCACACGGGAGAAAAATCGACGCCTCCCGGGGCACCAGACGCATTTCCAGTTGCTGAATCGGTGGATTTTCGCGACCCGACATTCAATCCGAGACCAAAAGAGGCAGCTGCGACGATAATAATGAAGCCAAGGGTGGCCGGTGGAAGTCCTCGCGACCGTCGAAACGGTAGCTGTTGTGTGCGCACGTCGTCTAGCATCGGTCGATTATCGCACAGCCTCTGAAGCCACGCAAAACGGCCGCAATGAGCCACAAATGCGCTATACTGTACACATGCTGACCCGCTACGAACACGATGGCATCGTTTGGGTTGACCTTGAATCCCCGACGCCTCAAGAAGTCAAAAATATCACCGATCAAATTGGCATAGAGGAGTTAATCGCGGAGGAACTGCTGCTTCCATCCACGAAGCCGAGACTTGAGTTCCACGGTCACTATATCTATACGGTCATGCACTTCCCTGCACTGCGGCATACACATACATCTGTTGAACAAGAAATCGATTTCATCATCGGCCATAACTTTCTTGTCACGACACACTACGACACCATTGATCCACTACACAAATTCTCCAAAGTATTCGAGGCAAATTCGATGCTTGATCGCAGCAGTCTTGGAGAACATGCGGGATATCTCTTTTTTTACATGCTCAAGAAACTGTATAAATCGGTTGAACATGAGGTCGAGTACATTCGTCAGGACTTGTCGCGCGTTGAGGAACGTATTTTTGGAGGCAACGAAGTGGAGATGGTGCCAGAGATCTCGCAAAGCGCGCGCGACCTTTTGAATTTACGCCAAACGATCGAGCCACATCGCGAAATCCTGCACGCATTTGAAGAAGATGCGCCAAAATTCTTTGGAGAGAGCTTTGCATCGTATGCGCGCGCGCTTTCCAACGAGTACTACCGGGTTCACAACCACATCGCACGTCAGACTGATATCGTCCATGAACTTCGTGAGACCAACAACTCGCTGCTTACGACCAAACAAAATGAGACTATCAAGACGCTGACGCTCATGGCTTTTGTCACACTGCCCCTTACGGTCATTGCCGGTATTTTTGAAGTTAACGCTAAGTACATGCCTATTATCGGCATGCCGTACGATTTCTGGATCATTGTGGGGATTATGGCAGCGACCTGCGTAGGAATTTTGGCGTTCTTCAAATTTCGGAACTGGCTCTAGGTATGCGCTGGCCGTCGTTTTTTTCCGTGGAGCTGGTGCAAAATAAAAGCGGACCCTCTCTTTTTTTATTTAACACACTTGGAAAAGAGAAGCAGGCGTTTACGCTTCCGACGCACGTGCGGGCTGTGCGCATGTACAACTGCGGCCCGACTGTCTACGGACCTCAACATATTGGAAACCTGAGCATGTTTGTTTTCACGGATATACTGAGACGCACATTCGAGTACAACAATTTTGACGTCAAACAGGTCATCAATTTCACGGATTTTGGTCATCTCACGTCTGATGCGGATGAGGGCGAGGACAAGATGACCAAAGGTTTAAAACGCGAGCACATGACGTTGACGCTCGAGAATATGCGTGTACTCGGAGAAAAATATGCTGGCCTTTTTCTCGAAGACATCGGAAAGCTCAATATTGAGGCGAAATACATCACTTTTCCTCGTGCGAGCGATTATGTGCCAGCGCAGATTGCAATGATCCGGACGCTTGAGGAAAAAGGATACGCCTATCGAGGTGCAGACGGGGTGTATTTTGATACCTCACAATTTCTTGATTACGGCAAACTCGGCTCGATTGATCTCGCGGGTCTTAAAGAAGGCGCACGAGTCGAAGCAGCGAAGGATAGACGTAATCCGACTGATTTTCTTCTCTGGAAATCAAGTGCGAAGCTCGGTTGGCATTCTCCGTGGGGCAAAGGATTTCCCGGCTGGCACATCGAGTGTTCCGCAATGATTCGCGCAACACTCGGCGAGCAAATCGATATACACACGGGCGGCATTGAGCACATTCCAATTCATCACAACAACGAGATCGCACAATCCGAATCAGCTACAGGTAAGAAACCACTATCCCGTTTTTGGTTGCATCGAGCACATATCAGAATTGATGGTACGAAGATCGCAAAATCCGAAGGCAATACAACGTATCTTTCAGACGTCGTTCAGAAAGGTTATCACCCATTGGCGCTCCGATACCTTTTCTTGGGTGCTCACTATCGAACGCCAGCCAACTTTTCGTGGGAAGCGCTCGACGCGTCGCAGACCGCCTTTTTGCGACTTCGCTCACTTGTCGACAATGCACCAGAAGGCGGCACGATTCCGAGCGCGTACAGCATCCGTTGGCATGAACGCTTTAACGACGACCTGGATACACCGGGAGCGCTCGCCATCGTGTGGGAAATGACAAAAGATACTGCTCTCTCCCCTGCTGATATTCGGGCGGGTATCCTCGATGCGGATCGTGTTTTCGGTCTCAGACTCGGCGAATCTGACGAGCGCGCGACAGAAGTGCAGGAGGAGAAATTTGGCAAAGAAATGCCGCTCGCAGAACTGCCGACCGACGTCCGTGCGCTTGTCCAAAAACGTGAGATGGCTCGTCAAAATCAAGACTGGAAACGGGCCGACTCGCTTCGCGAGAAGCTTAAGGATGAAGGGTACGAAATTAAAGACGGCGCAGACGGCCCAACGGTCATTCAGCGACAACAAAATTAACGAGGCGGCCTGGCACTACGATGGTACGTTGAATCGTTTTTCCCTGCAGGCGGCCTGCAACCAGCTCGCGAGCCGCTTTTTCAACAGCGTCCTTATCGGCACTTGCTGCGACTGCGACTTCGCCTCGCGTTTTACCATTAATTTGCACGGCAATGGTCACCGTTTCATCTTGTAGCATCAATTCATCAAACTTCGGCCACCGTTCAATGTGAATCGATTTCTTCCCGCCCCAGAGTTCATCGGCGACATGGGGAGCAAACGGTGCCAGTAGTTGCAAAAATGCTCGCCACTGCGACTGTCCGATATTTTTCTCCTTCTCGACTGCATTTAAGAAAATCATGAGCGCACTAATTGCGGTATTGAACTTCATTGCGGCAATGTCATCGCCGACTTTCTTTATCGTCTTATGCAAAAGGCCACTCAACGCGTTCACTTCCATCGTGCTAACGAAATCTTGGATGCGCCACGCGCGCTCCAAAAAGCGCCGAACGCCGACGACGCCATCGGGATTCCACGGAAAACTTGAGACTTCATTGTACGGACCGATAAATGCTAGGTACATGCGCACCGTATCAGCACCGAGACGCTTGACGACCTCATCGGGATCCACGACGTTGCCTCGAGACTTCGACATTTTCTGCCCGTCAGGTCCCAAGATGATCGAACGATTCATGCGTCGAGCGTACGGCTCAGCGTTGGCGACGAACCCGAGATCGAAGAGGGCTTTGTGCCAAAAACGGCTGTACAACAAATGCATCGTTGTGTGCTCGGCACCACCCGAATAAAGATTGACCGGCATCCAGTTCGCCATCTTCTGTGCACCCGCAAACTTCTTTTTATTTTTGGGATCGGTGTAGCGAAGGAAATACCATGATGAGTCGACAAAGGTATCAAGTGTGTCCGTCTCACGTTCGGCTTTGCCACCGCACTGCGGACACTTCACGTTGACAA
Organism: uncultured Candidatus Saccharibacteria bacterium; assembly: GCA_964584225.1. GTDB lineage: Bacteria > Patescibacteriota > Minisyncoccia > Phycocordibacterales > UBA2100 > UBA10103. The sequence goes on from CAZOZG010000006.1 coordinate 32,103, forward strand.
ATTTTTTCACTTTAGCGAGAGGCGACTTCCCTCTTCCGTCCGGCAAATAATCTTTCACCGCTGGCAATTCGACCGGCAACTCTTTGTCGGGCACTGGTACTACACCACAGGTAGGACAGTGGACCATGGGAATAGGCACACCCCAGTAGCGTTGACGACTTACGATCCAATCGCGAAGCTTATACGTCTTTTTCATTCTGCCGTATGCTTCACCAATCGCCTTCTTCCCTTCCGAAACCGTCATACCGTTGTAATCGTTTGAATTCGTCAGTATTCCGTCGCCTGTGTAGGCTTGACCGTCGTAAACGCGGCTCCATGCAATTTTGACGTCCTCACGAGTAAGGAATGCTTCAATATCTTTCGTGTCCATCCAGACGACTTCGTGAATCGCCTTTTCCGAATCGGCGATGTCATGCCACTCGCTACTTTTGAGCTCGAACAAAAGAGGTGTGAAGTGCGCAAAACGATTGTATTTCTTCAGTGTGTGGAAAAATTTCGTATGAATCTTCCCGCCAAGCTGGCGTACGAACTCGGCATTTGTGTACCCTGTTTCCTCTTCGATTTCGCGTTTACCAGCGACAATCGGATCTTCGCCATTCTCAATGCCGCCGCAGATAAAATAATTGAGGCCGCGTGCAGGTGATTTAAGACAAAGATACTTCTCCTCAGACCAGTGCTTTACGAGTACCATCACTGCACCTCGCTCATCAAATGAATCGTGCTCATGGAACGCGTCCGGGCCGCTGCGATTCACGATAACGGGCTCGATGACATTGCGAATCGTCAAATCAAACTTCTTTGCAAATTCAAAGTCGCGTTCATCATGTGCAGGTACACCCATGACAGCACCCGTACCATAGTGCCCGAGTACGTAATCTGCGACCCAAAGCGGAATCTCCTCCCCTGTGGCAGGATTGATCGCGCGAACACCTTTCAGCTCAACTCCAGTCTTCACCTTTTGATCTGTCTGGCGCTCAAGCTCCGTTTTCTTCGCAGCTTTTTCGACATACCTTTTCACTTCAGCGTTATTTTTCAAGACTGTTTTATGTTGCAAAGCCAACGTTATCCAGGGGTGCTCGGGTGCAAGCACGAGATACGTGGCACCGAAAAGAGTATCAGCACGAGTAGTAAATACACGAATTGTTGGCCTCATCCACATCAAAACGTCTGGCTCGGTGTCACCGATAAAATGTTCAGCGACTGCAGTCGTTTCTACTAGACGCGCGTCGAGGAGCAACGACAGGCGTCGCAAATGCGGTGCTCGATGCGTTTCTTGTACATCGGAGAGGACAATCCTATAGCCAGTTATCTTTCTTATGCGTTCGAAATCGATATCCCAATCGAACGTACTGTGGAATGGTTTTCGCTGCACACCCGTCCATTCGGGATTTACGGCGGGAGCCACGAGTACGAGTCCTGCAATTTTCTTATTGTGTTTCAAAAGTGCTTTCATAGCCACCATTCCACCGAGACTGTGACCCACGACAATGGTGTTCTCATTCCATTTTGTTGCGTTGAGCGCAGCAGCAACTTGTTCGTCTTCACGAGGATTATCGCTGTTAGGCAATTCAGGTATAACGACCGCGTGCCCAAGCGCTTCAAGATGTTTTCGATACCACCGGTTGCGAGGTCTATCCGCACCACTTTTATAACCATGCAGGTACAGGTATGTGTTCTTATGACCAAGATCAAGTGGAAAATCGATTTCGGCGCCTTCGGAGCGACCAATCCAATTGCGCTGTGATTCTTTGATTTGCTCAGGCCAATTCAAGGGTGCGAGGTCGTCTATCAGACGATCCGCGTAGTCTGTGATTTTGATATTCCACTGCAGCATCTGCTTTTGCACGACGTCGTGGCCACAACGCTCGCATTTGCCGTCGACGACTTGCTCGTTGGCGAGCACGGTTTTGTCGTTGGCACACCAGTTCACCGCCGTTTCTTTCTGGTATACCAACCCTTTTTTGTACAGCTGCAGGAAAAGCCACTGCGTCCATTTGTAATATTCCGGATCGATCGTGCGCACTTCGCGTGACCAATCGAACGACGTGCCCATCGACTCAATTTGCTTGGTCATGTAGGCAATGTTTTTCTCAGTCCATGTGCGCGGATTGAGTTTATTTTTTATTGCTGCGTTTTCAGCAGGCAGTCCGAATGCATCGAAACCGATCGGATACATCACATTCTTCCCTTGCATCCGGAGCATGCGCGCCAAAATGTCTGGCACGGCAAACGCGTACCAATGTCCTACATGGAGATTGCCCGATGGGTATGGAAACTCGACGAGCAGGTAGAAATTGTCTTTTCCTGGAGCTTTATCAGGTGTTGAATAGATCTTACTTTTTGCCCAGATTTTTTGCCATTTCTCCTCGATTTTCCTGTGATCATAGGCACGCATATTGGCACAGCGTAACATACGCTACGCCCGCGTAAAATAGCGCTCTATAGGGCCTTTTGCTTCGAATACGGCGGGTATCGCTGAGGGTCGATCGTTCGCTCAAAGCAGACGCGACCAGGGCCGTGCTGCCAGGTGTCGTTCATAAGATCACTTCCTGTGGCACCGGGCGCCACAGGGGCGGCAACCGGACGCGAATACGTGTTGCTAGCAGAATTTGGCTGCGTGTCAGCGTTGAAGGTCGCACAGAGCTCAAAGGATGTCGCGCCTTTCACGCTATATTCGTACGAGGCACCAGACTGCTGATCGGTCGGAATCGTTACACCACTAATCGGATCTTGCACATCGGCAAGCGTCGCTGGCAATTTTTCTTTCTGCTGCCAGTAATTGACTACTTGCCACTGTATGTTTTGAAGGTCGGAGACTTTTTGATCGTCAAAGCGATACAAACGAATTTGCATCGGTGAACCCATGATAAAGAATCCGGAAACAATCGAAGCGAGAATCACTGCGGCAGCCCCCCAGCCAACCGCTCGCGCACGTTCAGGATATTGAATCCAGTACCCCCAGATGTCTGCAAGAAAGTGCATGAACATCCCGCCAGCGACGAGCACGACGACAAGAATTTTGAGAATGAAGCGTGTTGTGATTTCCCCGCCGAGAAAGTAATTGATGAGTGTGATCAATGTGCCGACCACCGTGAGGCCCGCAAGAAAAACAGTGAGATACAGCGCCCAGCGACGCACCCACACTTCCTTCCGGCTGGCGTCGGCAATCATTCCTTTCCGGATAAAGCGCATCAGTGCAAGAAATGCCGGAAAAAGAATAATAAGTGAGGCCATCTCGAAACGCATGCTTGAAGAGTAGGGATCGACATAAGAATTCAGCGCGTCAGGAAAGGTGTAATTTATATAATCGAAAAGAAGCCGGATGAGAGCGAAAATGCTCCCATAGAGAAATATCATCCCTGCGAACCACAAAAAGAAGTCCTTCGGCGTGACCCGTGGTTTGTCCATGGAGACATGGTAACAGTTTGCTGAACGACACGCCACGATTGACTCGAGGAGACTTAAATTGTAAAGTCTCTCACGGACAATACTTCGATACCCGAAGTACCTTCCACAGAAAATGGGAGCGCCAGATGACTCAGAAACGCCTTCTTCTTCCCGACGAATCGTTCGAGGTTCAGCTCAGCGACACCGTATCTTTCTCATGGAACCACGTAGCACGCAAAGTTTGTTTGCGAGTGAATGGAAAAGATCAAGAATACGCTATCAGACCTGAAAACTATGCCGTCCGGATTCATCACATCGGAAACAAAGTTCATTTTATGGCAACGACGCCTCCGATTCATGAGCTAGACCTTGTATTCTGGTTACACAACTTTGATCGTCGAATGAAAGCAGCATCTCTGCAAGACGCTTATGAATCACGAAAGGAGGCGGTCAAAAATGGGCTCGATGATCCCTTGGTTATCATGGACGGTGAGTCTGTGGAAAGCTCTACTTTCGTTGCAGTCTATTGCATGCTCATCGGAAATGTCGCTTCGCCTTACAAATGGGCAGTGAAAGATTCTGCAAACCCCGCAGTAATCGGAGAAAAGTTGCTCTAAAGTTTCATCGCAACAGAAGACGACAAAAACTCCCGGTCTTGGCCGGGAGTTTTTCTAGACTCGAAACTCCATCACGTCGCCGTCTTCCACGACGTATTCCTTGCCTTCGGTGCGCACGAGGCCCTTTTCACGCGCTTTCGCCCACGAACCACACTCGAGGAGTTTATCCCAGTGAATGACGTCCGCGCGGATGAACTTGTCGCGAAAATCGGTGTGAATTGCCGCGCCTGCTTCCGGCGCGGTGGAGCCGCGCCGGATGGTCCAGGCGCGGCTTTCTTTTTCGCCAGTTGTGAGAAACGAAATGAGATCAAGAAGTTTGTAGCCCGACTTTATAAGGTCATCGATTCCGTCGCTTGCGACACCGAGTTCGCGACGAAAGTCGGCTTTCTCGTCGTTGTGTACATCTGCAAGATCATTCTCGACGCCCGCGTCAACGAACACGTACTCTGCATGATTGGCCTCAAAAAAGTCCTTCAAGTCGTGCCAACGCTGTCCGCCTTCAGCATCGATATTGACTGCACCGCTTTTGCGATTCAGTACATAGAGCACCGGCTTCATCGTGAGTAGATGCAACTGTTTTGCCGTGAATTGTTCTTTTACATCCAACTGCACCGAGCGTGCTGGTTTGCCCGATTTGAGTGCTGGCACGATTTTTCGCAACACATCCCGTTCGGCGATGACTTCTTTATCTCCTCCTTTGGAATCGCGTTCGACTCGATCGAGCCGCTTTTCCGCACTCTGTAGATCAGCTTGGACGAGTTCGAGATCGATGACTTCGATGTCGTAGCGTGGATCGACGCTACCGGCGACGTGATGAATGTCTTCGTCATCGAAAACGCGCACGACTTCAGCGATTGCGTCTACTTCGCGAATATTCGCAAGAAACTGATTGCCCAATCCTTCCCCTTCTGAAGCGCCTTTCACGAGGCCCGCGATATCAACGAACTCGACTGCGGCTGGAACTTTCTTATCGGAGTGCGACATGGCAGCCAATCGGTCGAGACGAAAATCAGGCACTGCTACGACTCCGACCGACGGATCGATGGTTGCAAATGGGTAGTTGGCAACCAACACACCTTTACGCGTCAATGCATTAAAAAGCGTCGATTTACCGACGTTGGGAAGACCCACGATGCCAACCTGCATTGAGGGATTTTAGCATACCTTGCTAAGCGTAAGACCGTGAACGCATGCAGATTTTGAGCATGTTTTCACGATTATGTTGACAAAATCGTGAATTTCGGTAAGATAGACGCATGGTACGAGTACTGCAGGCATTCGGGAAAATAGCCGTCCTTCGGGAGCGATTTTATGCGCACTCATCGGGAAAAGCGGATTTATTGCGGATGATTTCCGAATCGGAGATCGCAGAGCAGGTGTACAACTCAAACGCCATAGAAAATAGCACTCTCACGCTCGAAGAAACAGAAAAAATACTTTTGCAGATCGATCTTGATCGCTTCATCTCCGAACGTGAATTATTTGAAGCCAAAAATCTTGCCCGTGTCGTTACCTATATAGACAATCGCTCAAAGGAACAGGAGCTCACGCTTGACGTCATACTTTTCCTCCACAAGATGCTGATTAGTAATATCAGAGATGAAATCGCAGGTCGTTTTCGCGCAGGCGACGAACGTGTGCGTGTCGGGAGTCACATTGCGCCCCGCGCGGCTGAAATAACAGAGCGACTACAAAAAATGCTCGCCGAATATAATGCCACCAGCCATGAATCAATTGTCAAACGGATTGCAAAGCTCCATCTTACGTTCGAGCACGTCCACCCCTTTATAGACGGCAACGGACGCATCGGCCGCGCCATCAACAACTACCTCCTTATCCGCGAGGGTTATGTACCGATCAACATCAAATTCATCGATCGTGCACGATATTACGATGCGTTCAAGGAATTCGAAACGGGAGGCAAGACGGCTATCATGGAGGAAATCGTCGGGCGGACGCTCACCAACAGCTATCATAAAAGGCTGGCATATTTAGAGGACAAGACGATCGTTACTTTGTCCGAATACGCGAAAAAAAGCCGTCTCTCACACTCAAATCTCCTCAACAAAGCGAAACGTCAGACTATTGAGGCCTTTTTGGAAAAAGGACTCTGGAAAATAGGAACGTAAAGCGCCCAAATGGCATTACGCTTCCGGTGCAACTGAGTGCAAAATACGGCCGTCTTCCCCTCGGTTCGTGATTATTCGCTCGTATCGCGGCGACGGGACCTTGATCTCAAAGAAGAACGGGCGTACTTGACCCCTGCCTGATCGTGTAGGCCCAAGTCCAGACGATGCCAATACGGAGAGCCATGAGGCTGGATTGTCGTGCATTTTGGTTGTATTGTCTTAGCAGGAACCCCCGATCAAAGGAGATTCTCATGGGTCATTCCTCCGCTGAACCGCCGCCCCCACCTCCCGTCATAAAGCAGCCAGAATACATCTCGTCTCCTGGATATTGGGAATGGTATTGGAGAGAACTGCCACTATGGCAGGCACAACACAAAGAACGTAGTCGCGTTCGAAGTCTTGTGGTAATCGTGGCTATCTTGATCGCGTTGCTCACATCCGCGGCGGCGATTCTTGCTCACAAGTTTGGTTTGACGTTCTGAATCGTCAGCGGGCGGCCGATTCATCGGCCGCCCGCTTCTCTTTTATAAACCTCTACGACCAAGATTTTTCACCTGTGCAATCCAACGAGCTTTACGCGCCTCAGGCGGATTTTCTGCAGGACCGTACCAGACTGTTTTTACAGAAAAACCAGCAAACCACAAGATTCCCCATTTGAGCTGCGCATTGACGTTGCCCGGCAAAAATCGCACGAGCCACGGGTGCGTGCCGCTCGTCATAATGATCCGGGCTGTTTTGCCGCGCATGAGGCGATGCCAAAAGATCGTACGTCGTCCACTTTGCATTTTGATATACCGAAATGCTGAACCAGGCAGCCACGCGCGATCAAAAAGTCCTTTGAGAATCGCGGGCATGCCGACCCACCACACTGGGTAGATCACAACAAAATGATCACACGCAGTGACGAGTTCTTGAAATCGTTTCAAATCGGGTTCGAGCTCCTGCATAGCGCGGTATCCGCGATGCAAAATCGGATCGAATTGCATCTCCCCGATATTGAGGCGCGTGACGTCGTGTCCAGCCTCACGCGCGCCGGACTCGTACGCGTCTGCAAAGGAGCCACATATGCCGCTTTTGTCGGGATGCCCTAAGAGCAACAAGATCTTGCGCGCTGCCATGGGAATCTAGATGTGATGATGCGGCGCGGCACCTTCTTCGGTGTCGTCCGAATCATCTTGTGCTCGCGGGGAGAGCGCATGATGCACTTCGACAATATTCTCTTCCTCGTCGTGTTGCGCGGCATCGATCGCTGCGTGTTCTTGTTTTGCTCTCGCAGCGCCACCGTCATCATCAAACTCTCCAACCTGCGGTCCGTGTCCTACCGTGTGCAAAATCATCGCGCGCAACGTCTTCATGCTGAAATAAAACGCCGCAAGAAAGATGATCGAGATTAGTTCACGCAAAAAGAATTGTACCCAGGTCGAATCTTCGTATCGATATAGAGACCAGGTTTCATAGATCAGTAACCCGACTCCTGCGGCGACGGAATCCGCGGTTATAAAACCGCGACCATGCGGGTTGGAGAGCGCAGCGAGCGCGATCAGAACGATAGCGCCAACGATTTCAAATGGAAGCTCGGCTGAAAGTGTATCGGCATAGTACGGCGCCCCGACACACATGAGAATCGCACCCGCAATAAACAGCTGGCGCACGACGTCTCCGTAGTAGTGCTTCACCGGCGAATACCCCCCCTCGAAATACTGTGGCGGATTGACCATTCCACATAGTATGGCGTGTTTAGTGGCTTTTGCAACGAATCACTTGGGATGACTCGCAAGCGCTACAAGAGCCTTTTCATCGTCGTTTGCAGCGACTTTGTTGCGCTTTTCCGCACCGCAGATGACACAACGATGTACGAGCGTATAGTCAGGACTTGAGCCCTCAAGTCGTTGCGGCTCCATCATGCCACCGCAATGGTGCGCTCGATCGCCCGGGTCTACATCCACATGCTTACTCCAGAGACAGCGCGTGCAGTGGTTGGTAAAACCATCACCATGTACCGTGATTCCACAATTCTCACAGATAAAATCCTCTGTGCGTTTCGTAAAGCTCATGGCGAACGTACGCCGTTGAACGACGAAAGAAAAATCGCGAGTTTGGTGAGCGCGGCACTCAAGGTAGCGAGTATCGTGTTGAAAAGCGACGACCCAAATGATGAGTTTGTGGCAGTGTTATTGCTCATGTCGCCGGATTGAAAGGTTTCATTCGACGTCTGTACCGGATAGCTTGAGCTCGCCGATGGATTTGGTGTGTTGAGCGGAGCGACCTGCAGTACGACGGTGTCGCTTGCACTCACAACGATCAGTGGAACGGTGCTCGACGGTGCGGGCGGCGGCGGCGAGCTGGTGCTGACGGCGAAAAGCTGATCGAGGTACGAGGGACCATTCGACTGTACCGGCGTCGCGGTTGTGACGCCGCCCGCGACACACTGCCCTCCTGAGCATGATGATGAACATGTTTGATACGGCTGATCGACACAGGAACTCGAACGATAGACCACATTCGATCCCGAACAATAGAATTGCGGAGCACAGGTTCCATTTTGGTACGCAATCGTATTACCAACCGGAGGCGTCGCAGTGAGCGCCGACGGTTGCGCGAGCGTCGAAGAATAAATCGGATAGCTACTTTGTCCGATCGGAGTGCCGAGGTATCCCGGCCCCCACGGCGTGTTCACAGAGCTGTACGTCATCGGAGGGATGTTGCCGGTGTTGTAGCCCTGCGTCTGCGCGGCAGCTTTTATCGCATCCAAACTCACCGTCGAAGGGCCCGAGGGTTGCGACGTCTCCGACACGCCGGGCGCGGAAAGAAGCTTGTAAGTCGCGGGATCAAGGCCCGTCCCCTTCAGTGCTTTCTCCAGCGCGGGATTGGCGTCGATGGTGCGTTGCACGAGACACACATTTGGTCCGCGATCCATCACGACGGCCTCAGCGCAAATCTTGGTCTTCAGATCGCAGACTTCAACCTTCGAGCCAGGTGGCCAGGTGCGATGTGCAATGCCCGGCACAGAATTATTGCACGGTCCCCAGGTGCACTGTGCGTCGTTAAAGACGGACATTTGCGCTGTGTACGTGACGATACCAATCCGCTTTTGTGCGCACGATACGTCGGTCTGATAATAGGACTGGCGCGGATCGGTGCCACGGGAACAATTTTTCGCCTGCGCACCGACGCCCATTTCGCACTGATCAGGTGCTTGTGCTTGCTGTTGGGTAGGCTGCGTTTGCGTTTGCGCATAAGCTGGCGCCGCAAATGCAGCGCTTATTATGAGAAAAACCAACCCGCGACGGGCTACCATCTTTCTTATTATACGACACACTGAGACGCCCTTTATGACTAAAGGAGCACAACTGCCTGCGTACCAGAACACTCAAGAATACCGCTTTGGACGGCAAATTCTTCGCTGCCATTTTCACGTCGCACTTTGATCGTACCCTCCTTCAATGTCGTCACAAATGGTTCATGATGCGGCAAAACGGTGAATTCACCGTCCGTGCCGGGAATTGTTGCTGAGATCGCCGGACCGTCGTATTTGGTCTCGCCCACAGACGAAATCACGAGGCGGAATGTGCTTGCCATACTACTTCACCTGATCAATACCGCCTTTCATGTAGAAGGCCTGCTCATCCATTGAGTCGTGCTGACCTGCGAGAATC
>CAZOZG010000007.1:0-13160 GCA_964584225.1 uncultured Candidatus Saccharibacteria bacterium
CACACCTAAATTGTTGGCAAATCCTACGGTACAACTGAAGACGTCGAAAATTCAGGCGCGAGAAATCTAGAATCGAACGCACTGAAACGCTCCGCCAAGTTCTCCTCCATCAACACACATGCCCTCGAGTTTTTCGGCACGTGTCGAGCTTGTACGGAGAAAAAATAATGAAGAACGCCCGCGAGCCGGTAGGCTCGCGGGCGAGAATTTTCAATACAGGAACCAGATAAGCATGGTTCCGAGGCCGCTTGCGATGAGCACGGCAAGTTCGAACGGCTTCACGGGCCATAGTTGCCCCACTGCGATTCGATAATCGCACACGCCCATCGCTCGCAAACTCCCGAACGGCCAGAGGTAGTGCGGATCGCCGTACACCTGGAAGCGCGGATCCCCGTGCGAAAAGATATCGACGACGATATGCACGAGCCACCCGACGCTGACAGCAGACAAAAGATCGGATCCCCGAGTCAAGGCAAGCACGGCGAGCGCGAGGCACAGCAGGAGTGAATGACTGCACTCCTTCAGTATAAGCAACCATTTGGATTGCTGTGCGAGCGGTTGCTTTCCGCCTGCCCGATCCATGAGATAGGTCGGAATCATCACGAGATCCGGAGCAACAGATGCTGCGATGCATGCGAGCTGCAGTCTCAAGTCGTGCGGAAACGCGAGCGCGCCAACCAGCGCACCGATCGGAATATGCGTATAGGTCTGCATCGGTAAACCTCATTTTTTTGTCCGGGATGTTTGTACCATATGTGCGACGAATGTCAAAGACAATAGAAAATCGCCGCGAGCATGTGCCCGCGGCGATTTGTTTTCCTTTGAGCAAGGACTACCCTTGCTACTCACCTACCCTTGCTACTCACTAGACGGTTAGCTGCGCTTTCGCTCGACATCGAGAATACTGAGCAATAGTGAGATCGGTAGTTCCCTTCCCAATTTCGCTGCGGCGTCTGCCATGTACGAAAGATCCATCGCGCTCAGCATCCTGTCTTTGATCATTCGCCCCTTGGTACCTTCACGCAGTGCTTTTACTTCGGCAAGAGAAAGGCCGAGTAGCTTCGCAATTTTCCGTTCTGTGTGCTTTGGCAACCCGTGTCGACCCGATAACGCATGGCAATACGTACTGTTGTCAGTACCAATAGCTTTTGAAAAAGTCTTCTTGTTCAGGTCGAGTAATTTTCGTTTCGCTTCGAGTCTTTCAAGCAGGCTCGTTTGGGTGTCGCTCATCGTCGTGCTCCATCGTTGTCGGTTGCTTCTTGCACTATGCCAGAAGATTCATAGGCTGACAAATCGCACGAACGCAGTTGCAAATAACGTAGCGCCCATGATCGCGATCCACGCGAGGAGGATGAAGAAGCCGAGACTGCCGATCCTTTTTTCAACCTCACGCATATTACGACCAGCGACGGCAAACTCTTTTCTCTCCGGTACATACACGACGACAATCGCCTGGCGAACGTCCGGATTCGGTTGCCAGCTGATGCGATTTTCATTTTGCGGAAAACCGATCGTGAGGTGATGACCAACGAGCGGCGAGAGACCCGTACGCGTGTCGGCAAAGACGCCCGCAGGCGGCTGGGGCGCTTGCCCATTGAGTTCGCCCGACGAGGCGAGTGCTTTCCCCGATTCGTCGTAGATGCCAACCCACGGCGCAAGGCTGAGCGCGATATTGGTGCTTTCCGCGCTCCCGATCGGAATAATTTGATTGACCGGCGTCGAGGCAGCGAGCTGCGCGGCAGCATCTTCTGCCATTTGAATCTGCGGATCGTTCAATCCTTGCCTGTAATTTTGCTGGACGGTCATTGCGACCAACATGCAAAGCCCAGTGATCGCCACGCCAAGCGGCAACCATGCGACGAACGATTTCACGAGAATGTTCATATACTGACTATAGCGAACTGCCTCGATCGCGCAAGGCTAGAAGATGAAGGGAACAAGCATCTTTGTGCGCGCTTTGTATGCAGGATATTCATTCGGGAATTGCTCTATCATTGTTTTCTCTTCATTCGTTGCACTGTAGACAAAATACGCACTGGCGCTTACAAGCGCGACGATCCAAAAGACATTGGCAAGCGCCGAACCAACCATTGCAGTGATGACGCCCGTATAAATCGGGTGTCGCACGTACGCATAGGGGCCGCTGGTGACGAGTTCATGACCCTCCCGAAGCGACATCGGCATGCCCCAGTTGCTGCCGAGATACAATCGCGCCCAGATCGCAAACGTTATGCCTAGGACGGTGATGACGAAACCGACTGCCTGCAAGCGGCTACCAGATGCCGCTTGATGTTTTAATGTCGACGTAAGCCATTCCGAGACACCGGGGATTTTGAGAAGCACTATGACGGCAAGGACGAGCACGATGCGCGACCACAACCACGCCAAGCCGCCGCTCCTGAGCTTTCTTTTTGCTCCGAACGCGAATACGAGCCACACCGCAATAAAAACAAACCAGCTCAGGCCGATCAGAATCTCAAAGTCCGCCATACCTAAGCCTCGATCTGCGAGAAGAAGTAGCTCCCGAGTCCGAGGAAAACTGTCGCGATGACGACGAGCACTGAAATATCAATTGCAATTCCAAAATGCGTCACATTGATGAGCAGCGTACGCATTCCGTCGACGCCGTAAGAAAGCGGATCAACAGTCGCGATTGCCTTCAGGAAGAACGGTACGTTGTTCAAGGGGAAAAGCGAACCTGAGAGAAAGAACATCGGCATCACCAAAAAGTTCATAATGAGCTGAAAGCCCTGCATGTCCGAGAGCTTCGACGCGACGGCGATGCCGAGTGCCGAAAAGAGCGTTGCAATGAGCAGCATCACGAGAATGACAAGCGGCAAGAGGAACCAATTGACTGGCTGAAAGCCGAAGAAGAACGTAATGACGAGGATGATGCAGCCTTGCACGGTGGCCACGGTCGCGCCGCCTAAGGTGCGGCCAATCATGATCGAGACGCGTGAGACCGGTGCGACGAGCGTCTCTTTGAGAAAGCCAAATTGCCGATCCCAAATGATCGAGATACCGTTGAAAATCGAAGAGAAAATAATGGACATGCCGATCACTCCCGGAACCAAAAACTCAATATAGTTGCCCTGCCCCGCGGCCTGAAAGACGCTGCCGAGTCCATAGCCGAGCGCAAAAAGATAGAAAATCGGCTGTGCGAGCGCGCCGATAATGCGCGAACGCGACCGGATGAATTTTTTCACCTCGCGAAGCCACATGATGTAGATTGTTCGTGCCATACGTTTATCGACGATTACCGCCGCGCCACATCTGACCCATGCGACGTAGCTGATCAATGTTGCTTGCTTCTTCTGCACGGATTGCGTGGCCCGTGAGATCGAGGAACGCATCCTCGAGTGACTGCTTCCCTGTCTGGCGCTTCAGCTCTTCCCCCGAGCCAGAGGCTACGATCGTGCCGTGATCGATGATTGCAATTTTTGTCGCGTTTCTGTCCGCTTCTTCCATGTAATGCGTCGTGAAAAAGACGGTAACTCCTTCTTCCGCGTTGAGCTTGCGCAAATATTCCCACATATGATTTCTGGTCTGCGGATCGAGCCCGAGTGTCGGCTCGTCGAGGAAGATAATTTTCGGGTGATGCAAGAGGCCACGCGCGATTTCCAAGCGACGCTTCATGCCGCCCGAAAACGTCTTTACGTAGTCGTCTTTGCGCTCAGCGAGATCGACAAATTTCAATAGCTCTTCGCTTCGGGAGCGGCGAATCTCACGCGGGACGTTGTAGAGCACGCCGTGCAGTTCCATATTTTCCATTGCCGTCAAATCCTCGTCGAGGGACGGATCTTGAAAGACGATACCAAACGATCGTCTGACCGCGTCAGGATTTTTCATCGGGTCGTGCCCATCGACCATAATGGTGCCAGCAGTGGGGCGCAGAAGAGTCGTGAGCATTTTGATCGTGGTCGACTTCCCCGCCCCATTGGGACCGAGAAATCCAAACGTCTCTCCTTTTTCGACGTTGAATGAAATACCTTTGACTGCCTCGAAGGTGCCAAATTTCTTCTCTAGATTTTTGACTTCAATGATAGACATGGTGGGTCAGTATAGCATTTGGCTATTGCTCAACACGCACAGTAAACGCACTCGCCACGAGGTCGCCGCTTTCGGTCTTAAATTGTCCCCAAATGGTATAGAGTCCAGATGAAGGAAAGATGACGTGCGCGTCCATGTTGTAGGTAGCGGTGTCAAATGTGTCCGGCACATACATTGCTGCCATCGAATGCACCACCTGACCATTCTTGATGATAATGGGGGGATATGGCGTCCCGGGGACGTGCACCTCGCCATGTGCGTGGAAATGCCACGAAAGATCGTTTTTAACGGCAGCAATGTGCATGCCTGCGGAAAGGTACGGGACGAGCGTCACAGGCTTTCCGTCGTTTGTAATCGTGTAAAAGAAATTGGTGACCTCTCCGCTAAACGGCTGGGAGTATTTAACCGCGACATGATAGCCGTTGAAATCACCGTCCTCCGGATATTCTTTTGCAGTCGCATGCTGCGGATTGTCACCTGCAACATGGACGACAAATTGCTGTGACTCGAGTGCGACGCCGTGTGCATAATCCACCATGACGAGATACTCCCCCGACTTCGGAAACGTGTAGTTGAGGGTAAATGTCGATGTGTTGATTTCTTGCCGTGTCAGCGGATGCAGATCGTCGGGATGAATGTGTGCATAGATTGTCTCGTCCTTACTCACGATCACGACATGCAGGAGTTTCTCCATGTCGACAAAAAGCGTGGCCGGCGTGCCGTCCGCGTTTTTCAAAGAAACCGTAAACTGCACCGGCACGCCGGCTGTGAAATTCTTTTTGTCGATCGTGACCGTCGCTTCCCCGAGCGACTTATTCGCGTCGTGCTCACGCTGATCGGGAAACATGTACATGTAATTGCCCATGCCCCACATGCACCCTTCGGTCGGCGATTGCGCAACAGCGACACCAGCTCTCGTCGGCTGCATTAAATGCCACATGTTGCCGTCACCCGTGCATTCCGCCTTAAAGGGGTTCGAGAACGGAGAGTTGTAAAAAGACGTGATGATGCTCGCACCGAAATATGCCGCGACGAGAAAAGTAATCGCCGCGGAAAATTCAGGCATTCGTCCGCTCATGCTCGGTAGCTGCACGTCGATTGAAGAAATTCGATACAGTACAACCGCATACCCAAGCGCTGCGAGCGCAATCACAATCATGCATATCGTGAACGAATCGAATACGCGATGGGCTTCCCACCCTGGCTGTGGATCAAAAGCACCTTTCGGGACCGTGAAATTCGCATGCGCGTCGTAGCCCCCTTGCTGCGGCACGGTGATTGCGACATTAAATGGTCCGCTCCCCGTCATGAGAGATTCGGCGAATACATATCCACCAGCGAAACGTTTCAACAGATCGACAGAGACCGCACCAGCCGATCCGTGTGTGTTTTCGATTGTCATTACAGGCATCTGTGGCGTACCACCTGATAATTCGAGCATGAGCATGCCGTCTTCATTTTGGTCACGTTCCAATGTGATGCTGACGCCCTGATCGCGTGACGAGAAAACGGCGGTCGCAGGTTGCGGCAACGGAGGCGAGGTGATAATAACCACACTCGAGTAGTAGACGACGAGCAAGGCAAACGCACACTCGACGGCGATGGTCGGTGCAAACCAGCGCGTAAAAAGCGAGGGTCGCAGAACGCGTGCCGTCACGTGATACGTCCGGATTGCGACGAGTGCGAGGGCAGCAATCAAAAGTTCAAGAAACGCAACACCCCACTGAGAGGTAAAAAGATTGTCGAAGGATTTGAGGTGCAACCAGACAATATATGTTGCGGTCACCGATACAGCGGCAAAATCGACTGCAAGTATTTGAAAGGCGCGCGGTACAAGCGCAATAAGAAATGGTCGCATGCGCCGCGAGATAGCAAGTAGGAGGAGTGCCAATGTAATGCCCGCCCACACGTCCTTTTCTATCAGATGGAAAAAGTTCACTGTGATCGAGAAGCCTGGGTGGAACGGATTGGCGGTCGCATGACTGATGATCGCTCGGCAGTACGCAAAGACGCACATTCCGAGCATCATGGCAATCTCATAACCACTGATTCGAGTACGCTGCCATATGTTCTGCATTCCGAACAAAAACATCGCGAGCACAAAAAGGACAGCAAACATTCTCGCGATCGTGGCAAAACCAGCTGTCGTTGCGGCATAGAGCGGAAACGATTTGACGAGTGCGATTCCTTGTAGCGATGCCAGATCTGCGCTTTTTACCCATAGCTGCAGCGCGCCGCCGACGAGCGCGAGCGCGATACCGAACAATAGAAATGTTGCGTAGCTGCGTCTCACGTAAGACTCATCTGCAACAAATCGTCCGTTCGCGAGGAGTGGTCTCAGGGCAAACGCGAGAAGGAACAGCGCAGCCCAAATAATGCCGTTGCCCATTAGTTCGACCGTCATCGAAAATGCCTCCGGTGTCGTTGCGATTTCGACAATTTCCGTCGCTGCTGTCGTCGTTGCGATGACACTTCCCTTGCCAACCGCGAATGCATATGCGCCCTTAGTAAAGTGACCGTCGTCAGCCGACACCACACTCCACGAGACGACATATGTGCCATTGCCGTCGTCCATGACAGGCGTCGAGAGCGTCGCGCGATCGGCGCCAAGCGACACTTTCTGCGTCATCGTCATCGAAGGGCTCTCAATCGTAATTTTGCTCGCACTCGGGTCGACATGTTCGCTGAAGTGGATCGTAACTTCTTTCGGCACCGTGTCGACGATGGCGGAAGAGGCCGGCTCCATCGCGACCGGCGTCGCATGCGCGCTCGCGACCAACGGGAAAAGCATGGCGAGCACGCCGGCACCAATCGATATGCATGTGAATATGCGCATGGTTGCGGCGGCAGCCCCGCTGCGGGCGGGGCTGCCGCATCTCCTGTTGGAACGTTTGCGCGAAAGCGCGGCGAGCCCCAAGACACTACCCAAGGCGCCGAGGCCGATGCCCCACCACGTCATATCGGCATTGCCGGCAGAAGCCAATGAGGCAATCGAGGCTGATGGTTGAGGAAATCCGAGGTTTGTCTTCTCGATCGGACACCCGAAGGCGCCCGCGATCGACGTCTGCGTCACCTTGTCCGAGAGTTTTACGGCAGCGTTGTTTTCCGTAGACATCGAACTGCCTGCAGGCGCGCACGTGTAGGTGAGATCGACTGGCGTATTATTGATCGTGCCGGTCAACTCGTACGAGATGGTCGTCGCGACGGTTGGATAGAATTCCGCCGTGTATTTGCCATCGCTATCGCCAGGCGCGAGCGAAAGCGTTTTCGATTGACTGCGCGCTTTCAGCGTCACTTTGAGCGTCTGATCCAATCCCGTGACACCCGGTCCTGCTGGACCATCCATATCGCCGTCAGGACCCATTGTAGCGGCGCATGCCGACGTATTACATTTGCTTACCGTCAGGTCCACTCCGGTTTTATCATCGACAGCAACAGGTTCATTCAATGAGCCGATAACAATCTGATACGGCACACCGTTGATCATGTACGTGCCGTGTTCGTGCGCACTGGCGATAAGCGGGAGTGCAAGCATCAAGAGAGCCGGGACCCCCGTAAGAATTTTTTTCATTATAGGTGCTCTAATCCGATAAATCGAACTCGAACACCCTTCAGCGAAACGCACGATAACGACTAAGGCCGCGACGAAGCGGCTCGCCGGAGACGGGGTCGGACGCGCGCGCCGCGAGCATTTCGCGGCGCGCGCACGCTACTGCGACGATCACAAACGCAAGGATCAAAAGGAGTGACGTATCAAGCGCGAGCACGAATTTCTTCGCTTCATGTAGGAAGGATCCGTGGAGATCGGTCCAGATTGCCGCTTCGTGATTGTGTTCATCGCCGTGGGAGTGCGGAACAATTGCGTGCGCAAAACCGCCAAAGGAGAGTGAGAGTACCAACATCGCGCACAAGAGGGCAATACTAACTCTCGCTGCCATGAGGACATCATACCAGACGAGATGACGCTGCAAATGCCTCAGTACGCTATAATGGGTCCATGGATCAGCATAGGTTGCACAATTTCCGCTATGCGCTGAGAGGTATCGGCATCGCGTGGCGCGAAGAATTCAACTTCCGGGTGCAAGTGGTGCTCAGTGCAATCGCGCTTCTGGCTGGTTGGTACCTGCGAATCACCGCGTTCGAATGGCGCGCGATTCTTTTACTCATCGCGCTTGTGCTGACAGCCGAGCTTTTCAACACCGCGCTTGAAGAACTCTGCGACAAATTTTCCGCCGAGCACGATCCGCGCATCGGTAAAATCAAGGACCTCGCGGCGGGTGCCGTGTTGGTCGCATCAGCGGCTGCGCTCGTCATCGGCTGCATAATTTTCATTCCGTACATCGCCGCGCTTGTATGAGTCCATTGGATGCAGTCATTCTTGGCGTCGTTGAGGGGATAACAGAATTTTTGCCGATCTCTTCGACAGGCCACCTTGCGCTTGTGAGCAGCGTCCTCGGCATCGTCGATTCTGATTTTGTAAAATCATTTGAAATTATTATTCAGCTTGGTGCCATTCTTGCCGTCGTCGCCCTCTATTACAAATCGTTTTTCAACCTCGAACTATTGAAGCGCATTATCGTGGCGTTCATTCCCACAGGTGTTATTGGTCTTGCTCTCTATCATGTTGTCAAAACGTATTTTCTCGGCAACAACGCATTAATCCTTGCCGCTCTTGCGATCGGAGGTATCGCGCTAATCGCCTTCGAATACTGGCACGAGGAACGCTCAGACGCCGTAGCGACGCCCCTCGCAATTTCATACACACAAGCGCTCTTCGTCGGAATCTTTCAGGCAATCGCCATTATTCCTGGTGTGTCGCGATCGGCTGCGACAATTGTGGGTGGTCTATGGCTTGGGATTAAACGCACCACGATCGTCGAATTCTCGTTTCTTTTGGCCGTACCGACCATGCTTGCCGCGACTGGCCTTGATCTTTTGAAAAACGCCGCCACGATCGCCTCTGGAGGCATATCCGAGCTTGTTATTGGATTTGTCGTTTCTTTTGTAGTCGCACTCGTCGCGATCAGATGGCTCTTGGGATATGTGCGCTCGCACTCGTTCATTCCCTTCGGCATCTACCGAATCGTCATCGCACTTATCTTTTTCCTCGTTATTTTGCGCTGAGAATCGTCTTCAAGAGTGCCATCCGGACCAGCACGCCGTACCCGGCTTGTTTGAAGTACACAGCGTGCGGAGAGGCATCTACTTCTGGGGCAATTTCACCTGCGCGCGGCAGAGGATGGATGAGGATCGCATTTTTTTTCATCTGCTTCACCATGGGAAGTGTGATCACAAATTGGTCTTTCAGTCGCGCGTATTCGTCTTCACTCATCCACTCCTTCTGCATGCGCGTCTGGTAGACGACGTCGACAGAGGCCATCGCCGCCTTCAAGTCATCCGTTTCTTCAAACGTCACGCCATGCTTACGAAGATACGTCTTGATGTCATCTCGCATCTTCAATTCTGGCGCAGAAACAAACGTCAGATGAATGTCTTTGAATTTTCCGAGGAGGTACGAAAGCGAGCGGGCGGAGCGATAGTACTTCAGATTGCCGACAATCGCAATTTTGACGCCATCGATTTTGCCGAGCTCACGGTGAATCGTATACACATCCAAAAGTGCCTGGGTCGGGTGCTGTCCGACGCCGTCACCCGCGTTGATCACTGGAGCATCTGAAACAGCGGCCGCGCGATCTGCGGCACCTGCTTCCGGATGTCGCAAGACAATGATATCGGCGTAATTGTCTACAATACGAATCGTGTCCTCAAGTGTTTCTCCCTTTGTAGCTGACGACGACTCGCTCGCATTTTCCATTGAAAGCGCATTCCCGCCCAAACGCATCATTGCCGACTCAAAAGAAAGCCGAGTTCGTGTGCTCGGCTCGTAAAAAAGCGTCGCGAGGATTTTGCCACGGAGTGACTCGTCACGTTTCCCTTCTAGCGAATCCGCCAACGCAAAGAGTTTCTTCAATGCGTCGGGTGTGAACTGCTGCGTACGGGTGAGATGCTTCATGCGCTCTGTCGCACAAAGTGTACCTCAAACGATTCATTCGTAATAACCCATCTATAAAGTGCTGGGGACAAAAGCACGGAAAAGGTGACTGTGCCTACAAGGTGCATGAGTGTGAACGGTACTTGCCCACTCAGCGCGAGCGCGAGCGGTTGCTTATCGAAGATCGGGCCGATGAACATGGTGATCGCATCGTAGACGATGGTGCCGGGGACGCCGAACAAAAGAAAATTACGCACCGACGCGTCGCGATTTTTAAAGAAATAATGCGCCGCGATTCCGAGCGACCCGTAACACAGCGCCGTCACCCAGGTCCAATTTCCCCATCCGCTCGTAACGGCGTCATAGAGGACAACCCCAAGGAAACCGAATAAAAAACTGCCGACAAGACCGTACCGCTTGGAAAACGGCATCACGGTCGCGAGCATCGGCTCGAAATTTGGCGGGCGGAAGGGGATCAGACGAAAGAGGAAAACAGCAGTCCAGCCGATGAAAAATTTGAGCAAACCAGAGAGCTGCACGCGCATGGACTTTGGAGTGTACCACGCCTCCGTCAGCCTCTCACCTGTGCATAACTTATGACCCGAGAGATACGTCCCTTATAGTGGTGGCATTAATCGCATTCTGACCCGCTACGGGCATGAGGGTGCCCGAGACGGTAAGAAAATCGCCTACTTTGATGTCAGTCAACTTTCCCACCGAGCCGCCCGGACGGACAAAATGGGTTCCAAAATCGGCAGTAACTGTCCACGGGAACGAGCCCGACGCCCACGCTATCGTCGATGTTATCGTGCCACCGCCTATCGCAGTGACTTTGAGACCGCTTGCATAGACGAGTCCACTGTTTGCGATCGTCAGTGCGCGCTCCGGCTCAGCTATGATTTGTGACACAGCTGATGCCGGCGCATCCTGCCCGACAGCAACTGGTGCTCGTTCGTAGGCAATAGACGAAAGAAGCCACGCGATGACGCCACCAGATACGAGCGCACTCGCAAGAATCGCGGTGGCAATAATTGCGTCACGCGATATTTCTGGCACAAACGAACGCATGTGCGGACGCGCAAGAATGCCAAACGGCACGTGTGTCGTATGCCGCGGATAGAATGCCCGGATGCTCCCTCCCATTTGGCTCATACAGGCAACTTTGGCAAGCTCAACCTGAAAACGCGATGAACGACGCTATGTGGCATTCGTCGCACGGATGCGCTCGATGATGCTCGAGGTGGAATTTACCTTCTCGACATCTATGATTTTGAGTGCAATACCGAGCGATTTCAATTCTTCTTCATACGCATGCCATTTGGAATTGGGCGTCACGAGAATGTCCGGCCGGAGCGATCGTGCGACGAGAAGCCGCGGCGGGATGCCGATGCCAAATTCGGCCGATGGCCCTGGTTTCTCCGGCTCCGGCGAAAGAATGGTGTAGTCGACGTACCGAATCGCGTCGACAATCTGCACGCGCACGTCCTCGTTTTGAATCGGCCTGACAGTCTCTTTGTAACTTTTGACTTCGGCGTCACTCTTGATCGCGACCACGAGCACATCGCCAAGCGCTTTGATGCTTTTGAAGTAATCAATGTGACCTTGATGCAGTAAATCGAAACACCCACCACCGAGCACGATCTTTTGCCCTTTGTACTTCTCCCGAATACCCGGGCAATCGGCGAGCGTGATAATCATCGCCCCAGTGTACAACACAGTTCGAACCTCTCTGTGGAAAAATGCCCCTCAACTACGCGCGTGTACGAAGAAGACTGTCTAGAAAATTGTCGACATCGGCGCGCGTCGGAAATACATATTCCGCCGCGGACGGGCTATGACTGCCGACGCGGATCGTAATGCCCGTGCGAAGTGCTTTGAACGTGCTTTCGTCTGTGACATCATCACCGATGATTATTGGGACGAAATGGCGACGACTTCCCTGTCGCAACCGCTCGAAAAGGAAGCGTGCGCAGCGTCCTTTATCCCATTGCAGAGCAGGCGAAATATCAAAGATCATTTTTCCCTCAGTGCATCGCAAGGTATGCGCACGGACGCGTGGTGTGAGTATCTGCAACATATCCGTGCGCAACGCTTGTACAAGGGCGGCATCGACGAGACGGTAGTGCGCGGCAATGGTGAGCACTTTATTCTCAATCAGCATACCCTGATATTTCGGCAACAGGGCGTGCAGCTCTTGTCGGACGGCGATAAGCGCTGCGCGCATTTCGGCGGGTGGCTCATAGACGTCGCGGTGGTTTCCGATCTTCCATTCGAGTCCGTGATTGCCGGCGTAGGCGATCCCTTCGACGCCGACCTTCTTGATCGCGTCGGAAAGTGCACGACCGCTTATGACGACGATCGGCATCTGCGGCGCGAGTGCTCGGAGGGCGCGCTGCGCACGGGGGGAGACGTGCGCTTCGTCGGGGGTTGGCGCGATGTCCGCGAGCGTGCCATCAAAATCGAGTATCAAGACCGACCCGCCCGCGCGCACCATTCGCTCCTCGATCTCCTTCGCATGAACGACAGCATTTTTCATGTGAAGTTCGCGAGCGTGCGAATCAATTCCGACGACCAACGATAGACATTGTAATTTTTGACGGCATCTCGCATGACTTTCATGCGGCGATGTTGTTCAGAGGCAGTCATCGTGAGCGCCGTGTGGATTGCACCTGCAACTTCTTCGGCGCTGTATGGATTGACCAAGAGCGCCTCCCGTAAATCACGCGATGCACCAGTAAATTGGCTCAAAATCAACGCACCGCGCTCGTCAGCGCGCGATGCGACAAATTCTTTCGCGACCAGGTTCATCCCATCATGCAATGACGTGACCAGGCACACATCAGCTCGCCGGTACAGCGGGAGAAGCGCTGCATGCGAATAGTGATGCTTTTCAAGTACGATGGGCCGCCAGGCATCTGTTCCATGCTTCTCGTTGATACGCGCGGCCTCGGCGGTCACAGCCTCGTTGTACTCGCGATATTTTTCTACACTTTCACGCGACGGCGGCGCAATCTGGAGAAAGGTAAAGCGTTCACGATAGCGAGGATGCGCGTCGAGAAAAAAATCGAACCCTTTGAAACCCCCCAAAATCCCCTCCGTTTAAATATAGGGGGGGACC
>CAZOZG010000007.1:13170-31201 GCA_964584225.1 uncultured Candidatus Saccharibacteria bacterium
AAGAACTTTAGAGTAGGGAAGATGGGGGTCGGGAAAAAAAACGAATCCTTTGAAGCGTTCGGGAATTCCCTTGGTGTAGTCGAGGCGGTCGACGCCTAATCCAACAAACTCTGCTTTGATGCCGAGCGCAGAGAGCGGATCACTCTTCTGTTCTATTTTCTTTTCATCGGCGCCGGTGAAACCGATCGAGATCGGCAACGGCTTCACTCGCGTCGCGTGTCCCTCCTTTGTGACCGCGAATCGTTCGAGATCGACAACAGATTCGATTTCCTTGGCGACCGTCTCCATAAAGTTATTGCAATATTGTTGCGTGTGGAAGCCGACCAGATCCGCACCGAGCAGGCCTTCGAGCAGTTCTTTGCGATACGGGCAAATACTGAAAACCTCCGCGCTTGGCCACGGGATATGCCAGAACAGCGCGACCTGCGCGTCTGGGCGCGCTTCTTTGATCATTGCCGGCAAAAGTGCAAGCTGATAATCCTGCACGAGAATCAGCGGCCGTTGCGCATTTTTAATCTCCGCCAAAAGCGATTGCGCAAACGTGCCATTTACCTTTTTGTATGCGCGCCAATCCTCTTTGCGGAAAATAGGTCGCGTATGCGCTGTGTGACACAGAGGCCACAATGCTTCGTTGGAAAAGCCAGCATAGTAGCCGCGCACATCGTCTTCAGAAAGCCACACTCGCTTCAAGGTGTAGTGTGGCTCGTCTGGCGGCACGCGCAATTTCCCTGCTTTGTCGGAGCTTTCGCGATCGGCGTTGCCGGAGCCGTGTGCAATCCACATACCGCCGGTCGCCTGCATAATCGGCTCCAGCGCCGTCACCATGCCACTCGCGGGCACCGTCACACGAGTCTCGCTGCCGTCTTTGCGATGCTCGTACGGCTCACGATTCGAAATGACGAAAATCTGTCGGTCTTTAAGATGTGCTTTCACGAATTCTTTCAAACGCTCTGCAGTCCACGGCGTATCAAGCTTTTCAAGTCGCATGCGAGCCTCGATCGAGGCAGCGGTGCGCGCTTGTGTCAGGGACTGCATCACGCGCGATATCTCCCCGATAAGCGGCATGAAAAAGAGATTCTCCCGCAAGGGCGAGGCTTCGCTGTCCTTGCCGAGACGCGTCGACTGCATCGATGCGACAAGACGCATAATCGGCTTATAGACCACCCATTGGATCAACGCGGCGACTGCCGCAATGATTATCAGCATCTGCACAAAAATATTCACAAAATTAGTGCGCCAAATCCCGCTCACTGCAGCATCAATCGTGCCGGGCGTCGTTGAGGCTGCGAGCGTCGCGATCGCACTTCTGACGGAGCTTGTCTCGAGCGTCGCCAAAAGAAGTGCGAGTGCACTCGCGGCGACAATCGTGACCGCGGTGATGAAAATGGTTTGCTTCATATCGTGCTGGGAGGCGCGTATTCCATCATATCGACAATTAGCGCCCCCCAGGTGAATTCCTGCGCACCCAATCCGGCGCCAGTCATCGGATCAAAGTACTCCCGAAATCCCGATTGCTCAAGCAGTGCCGCGGATGACTCCAAAATGCGAGTCGCGATGTCGATGAAACCACCGTCAATAAGGCCGCGATAGATAAACCAGTTCGTCGCGATCCAGGTGTGTCCGCGCCAAAAACCTTGTGCGTCGAAAGAGGGTTCATCCTGAGCGACAGTCGGAATGAGAAACGGCGCACCAAATTCTGCTTTGTTTAGCAAGTGATCGTCAATCAGACATTGCGTTTCGTCTTTCGAAAGAAGACCAGCGATTATTGGACTGAATATCGCCCACGTTTTCACTTTCATTTTTACGTACTCTTCTCCGTACGCCGGCCAATAAATCCCATCCTCGAGCATTCGACTGCGCATCGCTTCGGCGATTACTTTCGCATCTGCAGCAAAAATTGCCGCATCTTCCGGATGCCCAGCGTGCGCGGCGATTTTGCTCAAGATATTGAGATTCTTCACCATGATCGCGTTGAAGGGCACATCTTTGACCCAAAAGAACTTTTTCATGCAGAAAGGAGCGTCGAAATTGCACGACTCGAGCTGATGCACAAGCTTCAAACGCGATTGAAAATTCTCATCGAGTGAATGCTTGGGCGGCAGACCCAGTGGAATGTCGAAGCGCGAGGAATTATCTTCGCCGCTCTCGTCCGGGTTGATGATGCCAATCAAATTATTCCGACGCGGATCGCGATCGGTCATGAGAAATCGGTAGAAGTGATAGAGCTTCGGATACACCTCTTTGAGAAACGCCTCGTCGCGATCGCGTTCGTAGATTTCCCATACCGCCTGCGCGATGATCGGCGGTTGCGTGATCGAGCTCGTGCGTTCTTTGCCCCATTTGATATTGATGAGTTCGCCCGGCACCCAATAAACCATGTGCGGAATCATGCCGTTATCGAACTGGTGCACGAGGACTGAGCGAATTTCTTTCTTCGCATCTTCGATATTGAAGTGCGCGAGCACTATTGCATGAAAGCAGGAGTCCCACAGCCACTGGTACGGGTAGGTGGAGGGCGAGGGCACGGTGTACTGATAGCCGTCCGTCTCGCGGCGATTCTTCAGGAGCACATCCAGCGACTTTTTCCGCAGCCGCTCTTTCCTCTCGGATGAGATGGCCATGACACTAGTATACAAAAATGACGTATTACGAAGCGATTTCTGACACTACCAATGCTCCTGTAATTTACCCAATTGGTAGATTTACAGGAGCAATCTATTGACATGCGCGCGAGATATGGTAAAATTGAGACCGCTAGTTTTCGCCGCTCAATATAAGATGAGATATGGATTTGGCCGAAAAGGAGAAATCTCATGACCATCGTGGAAAAAGGCGGTGACGTAGTTGCCGTCTGTTGGGGCGTGACGTATCAGGGACAAGAGATATGCACGATGCCCCAGACCGTCACATTGCTTGCGATTACAGTTCCGATCTTTCTGGCTATCGGCCTCGGCTTTCTCACGTCGTGGCTAACGAACCAGAAATCGTAAGCAACACAATTCTCGAGACGATCGAAAGGTCGTCTCGCTGCTTTTATAAGACGAACCTGCCGTCTTTGTAGATTACTTTCGTACTGCCGTTTTTTAGGTGCGCTGTCACTGTGCGGCGCGTCGTGGAGATGATATCGGTGTGAACTGACGAGTCGTTGAAACCGAGACGCTCTGCTTCTTTGGTTGAGAGTTTTGAGACATCGCCTGCGTACGTATCGCGATAGCTCATGCCGAGCGCCATGTGTGTGTTGCCGAATGGTCCGCCCATATTTTCGTCAAACAATGTCTCTGCCATAAATTTCGTGATACGTGAGTGACGGCTGTCGGTAAGTGAGTATTCCCCTATCTTGTTGGCATTTTTCGTCGCGATCATTTGTTTCAAGAGCTTCTCATTGGTCTTCGCAGACGATTTCACCACAAGGCCGTCTTTGAACCAGAGCTGAATGCCGGTGATCTTGTTGCTGTAGCGATAAAGCGGCTGATTGAATCGAATCCAGCCATTCGTTCCGCGCCAATCGGGCGAGGTGAAAATCTCAAATGACGGAATGTTGCGACCGCTCCCGGCGTGCCATGCGCGCTTTTCGCCGAGCTTGATCCAGATATCCATGTCGGGACCTTTCGCGTGCAGACGATCGATTTTCGGAGACAACTTGTTCAAACGACTGCGATACTTTTCAATGTCGCGATAGACCTGCTTCCATTTCGCGATTGGATTTTTCTCATCGAGAAAGCACGCCTTTATGATTTGTTGCCAGTATTCTTTTTCTGAGAGACCGGCTTCCTTCGCCATCGCGGGCGTACCGTACATGCCGATCGTCCAAGTGAATTTATTGTTCCACTCTTTCTGATTGAGCATGTCTTTGAATGGCTTCAGTGTGAGCCCGCGCTGCATGATTTTCTTTGGGTCGACGCCTTTCAGGGCATGCGGATCTGCATCAGCGAGAATAAAGATCGAGTGATCAATCTGCTCAGCCAAACCTTTCAAATACTTCTCAGGGAAAAAGGTGATTTGATGTGGCTGCGCGTGCTCGTAGAAGTAGCGCGTAAAACTTTCAGCGCGGCGCTTATCGCCCTGCTCGTCATCTGGCGCATAATTGCCGATGACATGACCACCCGCGTCGACGATCGCGTTGCAGACAGCCGTAAACAAGAGTTTCGCGCTTTCACTTGAAGAAACACGAACGACATCGCCCTTCTTAATTCCTTTGCCGCCGCCAAGCGCAAACTTCACAAGCACATCTGCATATTTTTTTAAAATCTTCGCTGATGGTGTGTATGACATGTGCCTAGCCTACTCGGCCACCTTCTGTTTGTCCAGAAAACAAAAGACCCCGCACGGGGTCTTTTGTTTTTTTGTTGTCGAGATTATTGCGTACTTGCACTGGCATGTGCGGACGCTGATCCGCTCGCGGCGAGCATCATTGCAGCTTGGACGTCTGTAATGAGGCGCGCCTGCATGTCAGCCGCGAACGTACCGTTGGCGGCGACAGCTGGAGACGGATTTAATCCGACGTCAGCTGCGACTGCTGTTTGCACGTCGCTCGTCAGTGACGCGCTGTCTTTGGCGAAAAGAAAGCCGTACCACGGATACGAGACAGTCGCGCTGCCGTCCGCATTGACGGTTGCCGTAACCTCTAGGGTCATCGGAATCACTGCGAAAAGACGCGCAGGTTCTTTGTAGGTAACGCTAATTGCGTGGCTTGATGCGCTAGCCGCAGAGAGATTACTGTCTGCGTGCATCGAACTTGCGATAAACCCATAGAGATCACCTTCCGCGTGCACATCCGCCGGCGTCGTAGCGTTGCCACCCACGGTGCCCGCGTCGACATCGGCGCGCGTCACCACGATCTGTGACGTATTGGCGCTGACGCTCGTGTTGGCCTGCACGGTTGCGGAAACGCCTGCATCTGCTGAACCATTGCCGCTAGCCGACACGTTCGCGTCTGCAGCACCGGAGGCACCGGATGATGCGTGAGCGAGGTTGTTATAGAGCTGCGTGCCAATCTGGACGATAGCGCTCGAACTGCCACTGCCGTTAACCGAAAGAGCAAGTGCGGGACTCGCGACGCTCGTGATGAGCGCAAACGCCCCAACTATTGACAATACCTTTTTCATGTTTCTTATTCTGTTTTAGGCTTGTAACCGTCATTCTGAGCGCTTGATGAAGCCGCCCATGTAAGAGAAGACGGCTCGTCCGCGTCTTCCTTACGCTGCCTTCATAAGACACCCCCGGGCCTTGGAAGAGCCGCGAGAAGGGGTACAATGGCGGCCATATATCATTAACAAGCTAATCTATACACAATGAATCAGAATACGATTACGTGGGGCATTGTTGTCGTCGTTTTGATAGGGCTCGGGTTTTGGTATGCATCATCGCAAAGTGCGATGAGCACCGACAACGGCATGGCGACCACGAGTGCTGCAACGACGAGCGCGACGGGCGAATCACCTACTGCAACTGGCGGAACGAAAAAATCAATTGCTCCAGGCAATACATTCCATTCGATTTTTAGTCAGAACGGGAGCCACGAGTGTGATTACGCGCAGGTGACAAGTGCGGGCCAGGTAGAAAATAAGATTTTCATCGCCGATGGCAAAATGCGTGGCGAATTCCGCACGGTGACCGCGGGCGCGGGCGCGGGTACCGCAAACCTCATGGTCTACAACGGTGGCACGTTGTATGCATGGCAAGAGGGCAAGACAACCGGCACGAAGACGACGATCAAGACGGTCTCTGACTTACCGACTGCGATCCCGACTGATCTCACGAGCGGCGGCGTCGTCGGCTCTCAGCTTAATAGCGTCGGTTGGACGTGTCACGACTGGATCAAGGATTCATCGATGCTCACACCTCCGACATACGTTGCGTTCTACTAAGTACCATAAAACAGCGTCCCGCCCAGGGGCGGGACGCTGTTTTCGTTCCCTATGCAGACGCAGGAGTACCTTTCAATCGAGCATTCACTTTCTCAATCACGCTTTGCATGGAAGAATCCCCTTTTACGATGTAGTGGAACGTCTGCTGCGCCATCGCCTCATCGAGCATTTTGACGTCAGTTACATTGGTGAGGATCACAATCTCAGCGGTCTTGCCCCAGTCGTCTTTGCGAATTTCGCGAATCATATCCATGCCGCCCATGCGTGCCATGAGAAGGTCGGTAATGACAAGATCGGGGTGCTTCTCAAGGGCAATTCGCAAGCCCTCGAAACCGTCAGATCCTGTCAGCACATCGTAACCTTCGTTTTGCAGCGCTTTTTGCAGCACCATGCGCACTGGCGCTTCGTCTTCTACGAGTAAGATCGTCTTTTTGCCGTCGGCCATAGATGCGCCCAGTATACCTAGCGGATGAATGAGTACAACTAGCTTTGGGTAGCAGCAGTGGATTGCCACGAGAGGGGCATAGAGACTTCAAAAGTCGTTCCTTTCCCTTCGATAGATTCGAAAGAAACGCTCCCTCCGGCTTGGTCTAGAATCTTTTTTACCAGGTAGAGCCCCAAGCCCGTGCCGTCGGTCACTTGTGCGCGAGCGTTTGCCGCTCGGTGGAGGCGTTCGAAAATGTGTTCCTGTTCGTTCTTTGGAATTCCGATGCCGGTGTCGGTCACGCGTATCAAAATACTTTCGCGCAGCGTGCCTTTACTTGATACCTCGCACGTGACCGTCCCGCCTTTCGGCGTGTACTTGATCGCATTTGAGACAAGATTCTGGAGAATCATGCGCGCGAGGTTTTTATCACCGGTGACTTTGGAAAGACCCGCGGGCGCGGTGAGTTTGATTGTGATGTGCTTCTCGTCGGCCATGTGCTGCTGCTCCGTGACGACACTCTGCGAAAGCTCGCTGATGTCGAAGACTTCACGCTGCGGAATCAACGTCCCGAGCTCAAGACGCGACACATTCAAGAAGTCATTGACCATGCCCATCATGCGCTCACTTTCCTGGCGGATGGTTCGCACGAATTGCATTTGTTCGGCGGTGAAATTCGCCATGTCTTTTTCCAGAGACTCCGAAATCCACTTGATTGAGGTGAGTGGTGTCTTCAGCTGATGCGACGCGAAGGACACAAATTCCGCTTTTGCTTCGTCGACTTGGAGCTCTTTGGTGATGTCGTGCGCAACACCTTGGATGAGTGGCATGTGTTTACCGGTGAAAGTCGTTTTACCCCGGACTTTCAGGTGTCGTGTCTGGCCCGTCGGTGCGACGGCGCGAAATACAAATTCAAATTGCCCCGCCTGCTCCTGTGCAAGATTCCACACTCGCTCCACATATGCCTTGTCCTCGATGTGCGCTATCTCAATAAAGACACCTAACTCTGGAGGTTTGTGGCGCTTTACGAGTCCGGTCAGCTCATACATTTCTTCTGACCAATACGAAGTCGCCGGATTTGCGAAGTCCCAGGTGAAGCTTCCGAAATTGCCTATTTTTTCTGCATCATTCAACTTTTCACTGATAATTGCGAGCTCGTGAAGGAGTCGACGGCGACGCTTCTGCGATTCCGCCGGCGCGCCGATCATTACCAAAAGCAAAATCGCAAGCAACGCACTCGCAGATATGAGAGGGTGCGCGATACCCGCTCCAATCACAACCGGAATTGCTTGCGCCAAATAACCCTCGGCAGCAGCGAGATATTCCACACGTCTATTCTAACAGCCGCAAACGACACTGGACGCAAAAATCCCCGCAATGCGGGGATTTTTGCGACTAAACAAAAACGACTACTGCGCCTGGCTGGTTGCCGTCGAACTTGCGCTTGCGTTCGCGCTTGCCCCGATACTGTGCAAACCCCGCACGATCGTATTCGAGTCAGCGCGAGCTGCCTGCAGATCTTTCGTCGCGGAGGCAATGTCTGCTCGAGCACTTTTCAGGGCCGTGCTGTTGGCTGTCATTGTCGTCTTGTCGCCGTTGTCGGGCTTCAAATTCGCGACAAGTGTAACAGCGGCATCAGCTTGCGCGTTTGCGTCAGCAATCTTTGCATTCATGTCCGTCACTGATGCCGAGAGCGAAGTTACGTCTTTCCCGGAAGCCTGCGCATCAGAGATGCGGCTTTGGAGTTTCGCGGAGAAGGACGTCAGAAGATCTGCAACCGACTTCACCCGATCAGACGCCACTTCAATACGTCCCTGCGGAATAATCAGCATGAAGATGCGGTAACTCCCCGTGATTGATTTGATGTCAGTCTTCAATGAGGTGATATCAGCGTCGGCATCGATCTTTGCTTTCAGTGTCGTCAGATCAGAAATCTCTGAAGAAACCGAATTAGCGATGCTCGTCTTTTCATCTGCGGACACTTTTGCCATGGCCTGCACGCGAGTGTTCAGGTCGTTCAAAGCGCTGATGCGTCGATCGATTTCCTGATCAGCGTGCGACTTCGCAGTCGAAATGCGCGCCTCTACTTTCGCGTCGACGGTGACACTGGTGCCGCCAGTCGAAACAGATGCACCCGTCGTGACGGTAGCGCCACCGGAAACCCGCGCGAACGCGGGAGCCGCAATCATCAATGCGAACGCTCCGGCGAGAATTGGTTTGATATTCATACTATTCAGTTTGCTGGACTGGCGTGTCATTAAAGCTTTGCGCCGATGCGCTGTCGGTCGAAGCCGCTTGTAATTGAGTATCGATCTGAGCGCTATCTTGGTTGAGCTGCGCGTCAGACGTATCTGCCGCGGCAACTGCTTGCTGTTGCTGCTGCATGTCTGATTGTGACTGTGTCTGGTCCGTCGGCGGAGTCTGTGTCGTATTTGATGGCTTCATTATTGAACCACCAAAATACCACCATGCGCCTCCCGCGATTGCGATGATCACAATTATCCACACGAGTATCTTCATATGTTGTCAATTAATAATTGAGTAAACCTGTAATGACCCCGCAGCATGATACCCTCCTCGTCGATGAATGCAACCTGCAAAAAAGTAGCCGCCGCGACATCTCGCGGCGGCTTTCGTCTCACTCAAGATCTGGTTTCCAATTCGGGTTCGGCTTTCTTATCATTCTGCAGCACGTCCCAAACGGCGGTCGCTCATATGGCTCCGATATGAAATTCCAGCCGTCGCGTTCATATGTCGAGAACGCACGCTTTCGCGCAGAACACCAGAAGAGGTCCCTCAACGTCGTCTCAACGACAACTTCACGTGACCACCTCAACAACTGCGCGCCGATGTGACTGCCTGCGTACGACGCATCTGCGCCGAGCGCATTTAATCGCCACGCTTCGATGCCATTGAGTCTCTCGTCTGTTGCTTTGGCGATCGCTTCCCAGACGAACGTCGCGCACGCGACGGCATCGCCTTTGGGTCTGTCTCGCTCATCAAGCGGCAACGCCCCAAAGTGCCATGACGTTTCCAGGTGATCCCCTGGTAATTCGTCGCGTCCGAGTGCGCGATTTCGCACTCCGAGAATGCGAGCCAACGGGAGTTGAGTAAACCGCACGTTGCCTATGGATGTTTGAACGATCAATGATACCTCCTCATTGCTGACTCCTTTTGTATTCAAATCATCTTCAGGCGTCCTCGTCAAACTTACCGGAATTTGATCTCAGACGCTCGCTCTTTAATATCAATGGGATACACGCCGGTGAAGCAGGATGTGCAGAAGGAGGATTCAGGCATTCCTGTCGCGGCAATCATGCCTTCAAAGGAGAGGTAGCGAAGCGATGTACACCCCAGATAGGCATGGATCTCTTCGATAGATTTTGTGGCTGCAATGAGGGTGTCTTGTTTCGGCGTATCGATACCATAAAAGTCGGGGAATTTCACCGGCGGTGAGGAGACGAGAAAATGCACTTCTTTGGCACCGGCTTCGAAAAGCATTTTGACGATTTGCCGCGAGGTCGTGCCGCGCACAATCGAATCGTCGAAGACAACGACCCGCTTGCCTTTGATCGCGCCGACAATTGGCGTGAGCTTCGCTTTGACACCTTGCTCGCGCACGTGCTGCTCAGGGGCAATAAAGGTGCGGTGGATGTAGCGATTTTTCGTAAGGCCCATTTCAAAAGGGATCTGTAGCGCTTCCGAGTAGCCAATTGCGGCAGGAATCGCTGTCTCTGGGACCGGAATCACGACATCCGCTTTGACGGGATATTCTTTTGCGAGTTGTTTCCCGAAATTTTTGCGCACTTCATAGACGGATTTACCTAAAAGTTCACTGTCGGGCCGCGCGAAATAGACAAACTCGAAAATATCGAGCTTGAGATTGGGCTTGGCGAGTTGCTCCGAGCGAATTCCCTTCTCGTCGACAACGACCATCTCCCCCGGCGCGACATCGCGATCGTAGGTGGCCCCGATTGGCGGCAAGGCGCACGTTTCTGAGACGAACACGTAACCGCCGTTGATCCGACCTACCGATAACGGGCGGATGCCACAGGCATCGCGAATCGCGACGAGCCGATCCTGCGACATGACAAGAATAGAAAACGCTCCCGTCAGGAGCGGATAGACTTTCTTGATCGCCTCTTCAAGGCCATGTTCCTCCCGCATGCAGGCAGCGATCGCTTCGACGATCATCCGCGAGTCGGAGAATTCTGTCGTGTCGATCTCTTTCTCCTTCAGAAATTCCAAAAGTGCGGTCGTTGAAGGCAGATTGCCATTGTGCACGAGCGTAATCGCGCCATCGTCAGGCCCCGAACACAGCGACACCGAGTCGAGAAGCGACGGACTCATATCGCCGTAGTCGATTTTCTGCAACTTGTGATTGCCGGCTGCGATCATCGGCTGCGCGTGCTTCACCTTGGAGCCGCCGGTCGTGGAGTAGCGGTTGTGCGCCACGGCAATATGCCCTTTCAAACCGTCGATCAATTCTTCGGTAAACACTTGCGAGACGAGTCCCATGCCTTTGTGCAGACAAATCTGCTCTCCATCGGCCGTCGCGATGCCGGCGCTTTCTTGCCCGCGATGTTGCAGCGCAAAAAGGCCGAAGAAGGAGAGGCGTGCAACATCAAGGCCTTTTCCATAGACACCGAAGACTGCACACTTTTCCCCGAGTTGCTCCATAGAGAAAGAGAGATTATACCAGAAGAAAAGGCGGGCCCGGGAGCCCGCCTCAGCAGCTGGGAGCTACGGTTTCCGATCGGACACACAGGCCGGATCGGGCCACGCTACGACCTTCCCGACGAAGGACGATTCGCTCCAACACGGGAATGAGTTGCCTGCCTTTCCCATGATAATGATGACAAACATGCCGGCGCTCACGACACCGATGAAGAAAGCCGTCTTCACAGAGGTCCGGATAAAGATAAGCGCGAGAAGCACGATGATTGCGAACGCGATCATGAGTTCCTCCCAATGATTTTGGATGGTTGCCGCTTTCCGGACTCTAGAGCCGAAATGCGTTTGCGTCAAATATCGGCCAATTGCCAGACGTCGATGGCTGGAGATTCGTACGGATGCGTCTTTCGAATTGCGTTTAAGACACCTTTGATGTGCGCGTCGTCACAGAGAAATTCAATTCGCTCTTCGTCGACCTCCTCAGGCTTGCCGACTTCGCCGATCGCGGGCGTAGCCCCCTCGCGCGGAAGAAATCGCCCCGTACCGCGCGATGAAAAACTGCAGTGCGAGTAGTTGCCGATTGAGCCGCCGCCGGTGTCGCCTATCAACTGTCGTAATTCGTCTGCATGAGTGAGGGGCACGTAGACGACCACCTTGTACATGCCTTCATTATACAGGTAAAGGGCGCCCTCATGGGCGCCCTTATTATTTGCTTATTGCCGCATTCGTCGCTCCAAAGACACGACTCGGTCTTCGAGCGCAAACAGTTCAAGCCGGGTGACAATCAGCTCCGACGTGAGGCCGCAGATAACGTCCTCTACTCGGGGCTCTTGCTCAGCAGGCAACTTGTCTACGACGCCAACAAGACGGGTCGCCACCGTGCCCATTAAGTCTTCGATTCTGTCCATGCGAACCGCTGAGATTGTCCGACTCAGGGCGCTGATATCGAGCGCTTTGTGCACGTTGCGCGCGATTGCGTGCGCAAAAGCATTGACGACGCGCTCTTGCTCCGGAACGTCTTTCGCATCACCGGTCTGCTGCATGAACAACTGGATCGCGTCGCCAATAGTGGTGTCTGTCCTTGGATGTCTGCCTAACATGATTTCCTCCGTTAAAGCTTGCGCCACCATAGCGCAGAGTTCGCCGAAAAGAAAGTGCCCTGCCGTCATTCAGTGCGAAAGACGGCAGGGTATTTCAGGAGTAAAAACGCAGCATGAGCCACCGCTTCATGCGCTTCGCGTGATGTGGATCCTGGACTGTCGCGCTACGCGGCAGCCGATCCCCCAAGCCGATATCGTCGGCCCAGTCTTCGACGTGCGGCATGTTGAACTTCGTCACCACGCGAAACCCAAACGACAATGCGACATGCATCATCGCGCGGTTTTTCGTGATCAGAAATGGAACAACCTGCGGCGGATCAGGATATTTGTCTCGATCTTCGAATCCTGGGTAGATGGGCAACTTTGCCAGAAGTTCTGCCATCATGTCCTTCAAGATGCCGTTACCAGGATTTGCGACATACGCAAGCGCGATTTCGACATAGCGCGGGTCATTCGTCTTCAGCCACGCCAAGTAGGCGCGGTACGTAGGGAGTTGCGAATCTGGGCAGCGACGGACGATCGCTCGTCCGGCGTTGAAGTTTTTAGACAAAAATGCCGGGGTGAGCCGCGGACCATAGAACTGACCCGTCGCTCGCATGTCGTTGCACAGCTGTATCCACTTGTAGTTCACGTGCGCCTCCTTGTGAAAGAGCGTATCGTCCCTAAGAACGAAAAGCGGCCTCTGGATTGAGGCCGCTTTGGAATTTTGTGGAGTAGTACAACGCTCTAAGCAGCCTCAATGATGAAGCTGCGACGCGGTGAGCTATTGACTGAAAACGACTGCATAACTCGACTGTAGCAACTGCTGTATTTCTGTCAAATCGGAAAAAGAGAGCGGGCGCGCCCGAGGGCGCGCCCGCATACTTAATCGTCTTGCTGACTCCACCACATGGATTGAAGCCAGTTGAAGTACGAGCAAGGAGGCGGGCAGGTTACCTGGCCGGCGATTTTGGCAAGATAAAACGTGCAGCCTGGCTTTTGACATCGTTGCGATGTTTTATTGACATCCCAATCAAAATGTCCGCGCGTGAACCCTCGCCGTATTGATTTCGACGTCCGACTTCCAAAATCCAGCGACATAATACACACGCTCTCGGCCGGGCGTACCGTCTTTTTTCTCACGCCAACCGGCATCCATATCGGGATAGTAATCCCCTGAGTGAAACCCGACCCATCGCCACTGAATGGTTTCGACTCCGGTTTCTGCCCGATAGATTTTCTCGAAGCGCGCTCCCGTATCTGCCTGATACTCCTCGACGTCCATATTCTTCTCCAAAGAGCTTTTTGTTTTCACCACGAAAACAAAACGGGCCTCAGAAGGCCCGCGACTGACACCAATTTTTTGAGAATTTAGATGTGGCAAACGCCGGCCTTCGAGTTGAGACCTGCGTGATGATGGATATTTGTTGCCAACACCTGCATAACCCGACTATAACAGCCCTCCCAAAACGCGCAAGAGCCTAGCGCTTCTCCAAAATGGCGAGAATGCGATCCAATTTTTCGTTTTCGATGCGAGCGAGTCGAGCTTGCAATTCTTCAATCTCTTTTTCAGCCTTGAGGTTTGTCGCAAAGTCCGCTTCGGCCTGTTCGCGATCGCGCTCGGCCTGGCGATTTTGCGATTGCATGATGATGGGCGCGGCGTAGGCCGCCTGAGTCGAGAAAAGCAGATTCAACAATATAAAAGGATACACATCCCAGTGCTGACTCCAACCGATGAGATTCAGAATTACCCACAAAATGACAAACGCGGTTTGCCCCATGATAAACGTCCACGAACCCATCCCAGCGGCTACAGAGTCCGCAAGTCGGGCTCCGAGCGCTCGCTTTTCCAAATGTTGCTGATGCCAAGTCTTGGCTTTCATGATCGCATGATTGCTGCCTTTTGCATGCGTGTGTCGAGCGTGTAGCGGTCGGGCTCAAAGAGCCCCAGCGAAAGTGTCGTGATTGCGAGGATGAAATCGCGCACGCCAATGTCGTTGTAGCCGATTTCGTATGCGATAAAAAAGAGGTGTATCGAAAGCAGGAGCGCCGCGATACGTGTCCAGTAGCCAGCGGCAAGCGCGAGCCCGAGAATTGTCTCGAAGCCGCCATTGAGGAGAACGACATTTTTCGCGCCGATCGAAAGCGAAGAAGCCCATGTCGGGACCCAGGAAACCCATTCACCCGGATTGGTAACTTGTGAGAGACCAAACCAGAGAAAGAGCGCAACGACGCCTCCGCGCACGACGATCGGCGCGTAGGCGTTGAGCTGAGCAGAGCTAGGCATGGCTACATTATGACATGGCTTCAGCGAGCCGCTCGAGCGCAAGGATATAGGCGGCGTCTCTGAGCGAACAATTGTGTTTCTTGGAAAGCTCGTAGACGGCTTTTGCCGCGGTGTCCATTTTCTCTTTCAGCTTCTTGAAGACGTCTTCTTTCGTCCACGTTTCGCCGTGCATATTTTGGTACCATTCGAAATACGAAACCGCGACGCCGCCGCTGTTGGCCAAGACATCAGGAATCACGATCGTACCTTTTTTATTGAGTATCGCGTCAGCTTCCATCGTCGTAGGACCATTCGCCATTTCAAGGACGATGCTCGCCTGTATCGCGTCCGCGTTGTCTTCGGTAATCGCATTTTCAAGCGCGGCAGGCGCGACGATGTCTGCGGGAAGAGTCAACGCTTCTTCCGGCGAAATGTCACGGCCGCCCAATTTTTCCATGTTGTCGATATCGCACACACTTCCGACGCAATAACACCCAGCCAATTTGCCGCTGCGCTCTTTGCACGCAAGCACGGCTTTCAAATCTGAAATGCCCGATTGAATATACAAACCCCCTTTCGAATCCGAGAGTGCGACGATGCGGAATTTCGCGTCCTTGAGAAACTCTGCGAGGTACTGACCGACGTTACCAAAGCCTTGGATGGCAACGCTCATACCACGCTTTTTGTTCTGCATCTTTTCGAGTATCGCCTGGAGTGTGTAGACACCTCCTAAGCCCGTCGCTTCGGTGCGGCCAAGCGAACCGCCGACCTCAACTGGCTTACCGGTGACAACCGCCGGCGTGTCTCTTCCGACGTATTTGCTGTACTCATCTCGAATCCACGCCATGATTTTTGGCGTCGTGTTTACATCCGGCGCAGGTACATCGATCTCAGGACCTATTTTGTCGGCAATTGCACGGGTAAAACCACGCGTGAGGCGCTCTAGTTCCCCTTCTGACAACTTCTTCGGGTCAACTTTGATGCCGCCTTTGCCACCGCCAAACGGCACGTCGACGATCGCATTTTTAATTGTCATCCAAAACGAAAGTGCTTTCACTTCGTCCATGTCGACTTTCGGGTGGAAGCGCAGGCCGCCCTTGTAGGGTCCACGCATGTTGTTGTGTTGCATTCGATACCCCTGGAAGGTCTGTGTGCTACCGTCGTCCATGTCGACTGGGATCTCTACTTCGATCACGTTGTCGTGCTTCAAGAGCCGCTCAACCAATTCCTCGCGAGAGCCAGCGATCTTCGCGGCTCGCTTCAACTGCTCCTGCGCTCGAGTCCAGGGATTGTTTTCCATGCCGGCCATACTAGCATTCTATCTCTTCGATTGTCGCTCCTTGATGAAATCCATCAATTTCGCGTCTGCGGCCTCTTTTGGTGATCGTGTTCCCCATCGCTTCATTTGAATTTCTTTGATTTTTTCTTGTCCGCGCAAACTCGTGACTCGCATGGAATTATTTTCTAGTGTGCTGTTTCTTGCGGCCGGCAGGTACAACGATGCGTCAAATCGCTCATCTCCCACCAGATACCGCTCTGCGGCCTCGCGCACACGTGCGAGCGGGGCAAAGTCTAATTTCGTCTCTGTCGCGGGATGATAGTAGCGCTCATAGAGATCGGTGCCCTCTGCTGGCTCAAACCCGACAGCTGCAAGTATCGCTCGTGTCCGATCAAGATCAGGATCGTCGACGAGCATATCGATGTCATCGTGATCCCGTGTGAGCTTGCCGTAGAGTGCATCGAGCCCGTAGCCGCCAAGTATCCCATACCGGACATGCGCGTTCTCAAGCTCCGTCGCAAGAGACGCCAAAATCTCAAATCGCTGTCGCTGCTCAGGCGATGGCCGATATTCCTGCGAATCAGACTGCTGCGGAAATTTCTCGCTGGAGGACATGCGTTAGCGCATTTCTTCGGATTTTTCGCGTAGATAGATTAAGAATTGATTTGAGAAATGCAGCAGTCGTTTAAACGGTGTCTCAATGATGAAATCCAAAATGAGGACAAAGATGTTGATCGAAGAAAAGGTCTGCGACAGCCATCGACCCGTGCGAACAATCGGGATTGCCAAGACATTCGCCAAGAGCGCAAACGTGCCTTGATTCTCGATAATCTTCCATCGTTGCGCTTGATAGCGAATGCGAAACGCAAAATAAGAAACGAGGGCGAGAAAAAAGAGGAAGAGCACGACCGAGACGGGATTGAATCCTAAAAGCTCGAGGAAGCCGATAACAGCACCAAAGACAAAGAAGAACAAAATCAAATAGAGAAAACCGAATCCAATCGAAAGTCTCGTGTAATCGGTACGCACGCGGACCATGCGTACGCGATTGTCGTAGAGAATTCCGTGAATACCTTTGATAATCGCTTCGGTATTGTCTTCATCGAGACTGCCGACACGGCGCGTGAGCGTAAACAAAAGAAGTGGATGGAAGAGAATATTGATGCCGAGCGGGAAATAGTTGATGCCTCCCAAAATGAAGGCTTCGTAGGGCGCTTCCACTGCAAGCGCGACGGCCATTTTCGTCAGAAACAAATACAGCACTGCACGGATGCCACTGGCGCGAATGCGTTCGTTCTCGATCTCGTATTTTTTGTCAAGAAAATCGCGTGCAAATGCATCGAGTGCGCTCGCTTGCTCGAGGGTGTGCGCGGCACCACCCTTTTGCACGAGCACGACTTCCCGAATGATGCGGAAGTAAATGCTTTCGTTCTTCATCTTTTGCGCGATTTGCCACTGCAGGGAATTGGTGACCTCGCTGATGATGTGCGCAACGACCGACTCGACACGCGGTGCGATCGCGAGTAAATCCATCGTTGATTTCCACTCTGGCATATACAAAAGCCAGAGCGCATAGGCGAGGTGATCGTTATCGGCAGCAAGGAGCGCGCGCCAGCAGGCGCAATAGAGCTGTGCGTTGACGACTTCATCAGGGAGACCCGGCGCCGATATATGCCCATGCATCGTGTTGTAAAAGGCCTCCGCCATCTCGTGATCGATGACCGCCTGAATCGGTGAAAGCGTCGCATCGACTTCTGTCGCAGCAAATGAAAGCAGCTTCCGGGTGACTGGAGCGGAGACGCGCGCGGCTGCGTTGAGATTGAGGAATTTAACGACGATCCCATCGACTTCTCTTCCCGCTTCGTCGGTCACCATTTCTTTTTGAATGTACTGACCATTCGCGAGCTCCTGGAGAAGCTGCAGGCCGCTCAAGGGCCGCTGCTCGATCATCACATAGCGCTTCAAAATGCGCTCGACGGCGGCGCGACGAATCGTGTGTTCATCGCGATAGTCGACCAAGTAGCGGACTTTCTCGTAGAAGGTCGCGGCTTTGGAAATCAACCGACTACCTTCGAGGAGATGTTCGCCCGCGCGCTTCGAACGTTCAACCTCTTCAGCGGCCTCTACTTTCGCCAGAGATTCCCGGATGGGGTCGCTCAGCATTCGGGCATTATACAGCCCTGATCGAGATACGCGTCTGTTGACAAGAAGTCTAATAAAAAGCATAGTCAGCACAGTCGACACGAAGTATTTTGGGAGACGTCGATGACAACATCGAATCTGGAAGAGCGGCTGGGTATTGTCTTTAAGAACAAACAGCTCTTGCTCGAAGCACTGACGCAGGCATCAATGCCGCCAGGACAGCATGGCTGGCCTGTCGGCCACAATGGACGCCTTCGCTTTTTTGGTCACTCGATCTTGCAATTTTCCGCTCCCGAATAC
>CAZOZG010000007.1:31211-40209 GCA_964584225.1 uncultured Candidatus Saccharibacteria bacterium
TGGATGACGGAACACCGTATTCCACTCGTAAGCACAAAAATGCTCGCGGCAGTTGGCGAGCGACTCGGTTTGGCGGAGTATATCGACTTCAGTCAGTGGGGACCAAAATCTCTGCGCGATGCAGCACCAGAGGTGCGACGTGAACGGCTTCTGGGTGAAACGATGGAGGCAATACTCGCCGCGTATTATCTCGATTCAGGAATGGACGCAGCGCGTACATTTCTGGAAAAGGTGCTTTTGGCACATGCAGACTAATTCGCCGAAGAGATTGAGGCACGAATTGACCCGAAGTTTGTGCTCAAACAAAAGGCACGCGCGGCAGGCAAAGGTCACCCTCGCTACTCAGTGCTGGAAATCACCCAGAATGGAGAGCTCCAAAAACGATTCCGCGTGGGCGTGTTTCTCAGAGGCGAGATGATTGCCGAAGCCGACAGCTCCGAACAACCTCGTGCGGAGAAAAAAGCCGCGCTTCTTGCGCTGCAAAAATTGGGCTGGATCAAACAGTCATGAAACGGCAGGTCTGTTCCCTGCCGTTTTGCTTTTATCGTTTCTGTGCGACAATTTTCTCGACTGCAGAGACAATTGCCGCGGCATTGATGCCTTCGTACGCAAGCAACTCGTCGGGTTTGCCGCTTTTTGCCATTTTGCGCACACACAGGTGCACAAATGCGTACGGCGCGGCGCGCGAGACGGCGAGCGCGGAAGC
This sequence comes from uncultured Candidatus Saccharibacteria bacterium, assembly GCA_964584225.1. GTDB lineage: Bacteria > Patescibacteriota > Minisyncoccia > Phycocordibacterales > UBA2100 > UBA10103. The sequence goes on from CAZOZG010000007.1 coordinate 31,918, forward strand.
GACTGCGTCGCCAATTCCTCCTTCGGCATAATGATCTTCGACGACGACAATCGCTCCGGTCTCGCGCGCCGCTTTTTTCAAAGTCGCAACGTCGAGTGGTTTGACACTATAGAGATCAATCACGCGGACCGCGATTCCCTCTTTCTGCAATAGATAAAACGCGCGCAATGCTTCGTGTACGGTTATGCCCGCTGCAACGATCGTCGCAATATCATCATTCGCTTCACGCAGAACTTTGCAGCCGCCAATCGGGAATTTTTCTTTTCCCCGATAGATGACCGGCGTGTCTTTACGAGTGGTACGAATATAGCTCGTGCCTTTCGTCCGCGAAAGTTCGCCAACCAAGCGTTCTGTCGAAACAGCGTCGCTCGGGTAGACTATCGTGCTTCCAAAAACACTTCGGAACATGGCGATATCTTCAAGTCCCATTTGTGAAATGCCGTCCTCGCCGATCGAAACCCCTGCGTGTGAGCCACAGAAGGTAACATTGGAATCCGAATAGGAACCCATCCTGATTTGATCAAACGCGCGGGTGAGAAATGCCGCGAAGGTCGATGCGAATGCCTTCTTCCCCGCTCGTGAAAATCCTTGCGCGACGCCTGCCATGTTCTGCTCCGCGATAAACATTTCAAAAAAACGCTTCGGGAATTTCGCTTTGAAAAATTCGGAATATGTGGAATTGCTTGTTTCGGCATCAAGGACAATCACGCTCTTATTGGCGTCACCGAGCTTCACGAGTGCGTTACCGTATGCGCGGCGAGTCGCCACTGATTTGTCGGCCGGATATTCAGTGAACGTCATCTTTGCTGCCTTCGCGGGCTTTTCACTCCCGCGCAGCCGCGGAGTCGCGACCTCGCCACGCAATTTGAAATTCAGCTCTCCAAGCTCGTCGATTGCCTTTGTGGCCTCATCTTTCGATGGCGCTTTGCCGTGCCAGCCGTCCTTGTCTTCGAGAAACGATACACCTTTCCCCTTCAACGTTTTCGCAATAATCATGAACGGCGCACTCGATTTCTGAGCTTTTGCGTATGCATCGACAACCTCTTCCATATCGTGACCGTCAATCACCGCCGTCTCCCAGCCGAACGCTTTTGCTTTTCGTTCGTATACGTCAGTCTTATGGCCATACATCGTCGCACCGCGCTGGCCAAGACGATTCACGTCGAGAATCGCGACAAGATTGTCGAGCTTGTAGTGTGCTGCAAGTGCCATCGCTTCCCACACGCTTCCTTCCGCTGCTTCGCTATCGCCGATAAGGACGTACGTGCGCGACGGCGAGCGATCGAGTTTTGCATTGAGGGCGAGCCCAACACCGATCGAGAGTCCTTGCCCGAGCGAGCCGGTCGTCGCCTCCGCAAAGGGAAATGCAACGGTTGGATGCCCTTGCACGCGTGCACCGGCGGCAGAGAATTTCCTGAATTTCAAAAGCTCGTTTTGCGAGACAGCACCTGCAAGATGCCACAGCGAATAATAGAGCGGGCTCGCGTGACCTTTGCTGAAGATGAGACGATCGTTCCCTGCGATCTTCGGGTGCTTTTTATCAAACGCAAAAAAATCGCCGAACATGAGGGCGGTCATCAAATCTGCGGCCGAGAGCGACGATGTGAGATGTCCGCTCCCCGCTTCCGCGGTCGCACGGATAGACCAGTAGCGAACAAGCTTCGCCAACCCCTCGAGGTCTTGTGTGCCCGCACGCATAGGCACATGCATTATAGCGCGTTCTTCACTTTGTGAAGTGGACAACTCTTGCGTTTGACCGGTACCTAGCCTACTAGTATTGTATTTTGAGTGATTCTCAAAGGAGTCGAGCAATGTCTGACATCACCCAGGCTTCCGAAAGAACTTCAGCTACAGCTGAGGAGGTTCAGCTCCCGCTCAAACTCGAAGTCGGGCTGCAAGTCGCAGCACGGTTTAATCACGTCCTCGGTGGGACGGGATTGATCATCTATATCGTCGGTTTCGTCGTCGGCTCCATAACGCTGAATGAATCATTCAGGCCTATGGCCGCTGCTGGCGCAATTTTGGTACTTGCATGGTTCGTGTTCCTTATCTTGATCCACTTTGTGAGGGCGTTCGCAAATGACGCTATCCGAACCAAGCGGAAAATCGAGAAAGAACGCGGCATCCAGAAATGACTGCCGACATCCTGAACCCTCGCTCATGGCGGGGGTTCACACTTTTTGTCCCTCCGAATCAGTTTCCTCTTCCGATCGAATGAGAATAAATGATGGGACGAGGCGCCAAACATCGCCCTCAAGCAGCGTGTATGCACCATAGATGCCCCCAATCAGCGCGGCGATGCCACCCAAACCCAAGCTCCACCGCGCACCTAAAAATTGCGCGACGAACCCGATCAAAGGACCTCCGATCAAGGTTGACCCAAAGATTGCCATGCCCCACAAACTCATCACACGACCACGCATCGAGCCATCGCTCTCGAGCTGTACCATCGTGTTTCCAACCGAGGTGAGGTTGATTGAGAAAAAACCGACAAACACCATGCCGGCGATCGAGAGTCCGAGCGTCGGCAGAAGCGACGTGACACACATCGCGACGCCAAACAGCATGGCGGAGATGACGAGCTCGTGTTTTGTGACCTCCTCGCGGCTTGCGGCAAAGAGCCCACCCATAACAGAACCCGCACCCATCGCCGAGAGAAGCGCTGCATAATCGGCAGCGCTACCGCTGAAAACTTGCTGCGCCACGAGTGGCAAACTCACCTGAAATTCGTAGGAGAGGGTCCCGATGAGAGACATGATAAGCAAAATGTCGCGAAGCGTGGCATTACCGGCGACGTAGTGCAAGCTCTCGCGGAAAGTCCCACCGTCTCGTTTGTCTCGCACTTCGATATGCAGTTCGTTCGCACGCATCGTGACCAGCATAGTGATCACCGCGAGAAATGAAATCGCGTTGATGATGAAGCAGGCCGCAATGCCTATCGCAGCAATCACGATACCCGCGATCAAGGGGCCGACTGCGCGGGCGAGATTATTGAGCGTCGAATTCAGCGTCACCGCATTCCTAAGGTAATCGGGCCCAACCATATCGTGTACGAATGTCTGCCGCGCGGGCGAGTCAACCGTCACGACTAAGCCGAGTAAAACTGCAAGGGCATAAATCATCGGCAACTGAATGACGCCAGTGAGCGTTAACACGCCTGTCAAAAGTGCGATCAGCGCCTGCGCGACCTGTGTGATATAGAGCGTTGTGCGTTTATCGAACCGATCGACAATGACGCCAGCGTACGGACTTGCCACGAGTTGCGGAAAATAACGAAACGCGAGGACTGTGCCGAGTGCGACGCCAGAGCCGGTGAGCTGCAAGACGAGCCAACCGAGCGCAACAATTTGCATCCACGCGCCACACTGCGAAATAGTCTGCCCGATGAAGTACAGACGGAAATTACGAATGGCGAGTGAGGCAAAGGTGCGTCGGCCAAGTGTGATGATTGGATACATTGTATTGTTGTAACACGAAAAAGAAGCGGCCCCGCCCGTGCGGGCGGGGCCGCAGTCGAATCAATACGAAGGATTATTGTACGACGTAGTACAAGACATTGGTCGCGCCCGTGCTGTTGGTGACATAGACCGGATACGTACCGGGCGTTACTTGCATGACGGGCGCGCCGCAGGTCGTACCAGAGACGATCAAATCACACGGCGAGACTGTCGACGGAACAACGAACGAAATCACGCTACCGTTGCTTGCGACGTCCACTTTGCCACCGAGTCCAAAGTGCACCACGTTGCCATTGGCAGTAAAGCCGCTACCTTGGATATTCACGACCGTGCCGATAGAGCCCGAGCTCGGCGAGAGATACTGCAATGAGAGCGGCCCGTTGGTCGTGCCACCGTTCACACTGACCGTCGCACTTCCCACATGTGAGCCGCCCGCGCCAGAGACGGTGAACGTCGCTGTGTACGTGCCACTTGAGATATACGAGTGCGTGAAGGTCAGAGTCTGAGTCCCGCTGAGATACAACTGCTGCGTCGCATTTTGTGCATACGCATTTTGGTCACCCCAGTTGACTGAGACGCTGACTGGACCGTTGAGCGGAGTCGAGAGCGTGAGAGTCCAGGTACCTTGTGTACCTGTCGTCAGAGAAGTCGGCCCCGTGAGATTCGAGATCACCGGCGCTTGTATCGAACCAATTGATGTCACAGAGTACGAGACCGAGTTGCTCGACACACCTTGTGCATTGGTGACAGAAACAGGATAGCTGCCCATCACGACCGGAGCCGAACCAAAACCCGTGAGTTGTACGGGGACGGTAAACGAGACAGAGCGGCCATCCGGTGAAGAAAGATTGGTGATGATACCCTGGCCGAAGTGCACGGTGTTGCCATTTGTGCTGAAACCAGAGCCGTAGATCGTGACAGTCGAACCAACTGCGCCTGAAACCGGACTCAGATATGTGATAGACGGATTGCCGCAGTTGTAGACGCCAAAGCCGCACGCGCCGTAACCACCATTGGCGTTGTAATTATAGTTGTAGTTGAACGAATTGTACGGATACGTGTTGTAGGTTGGTACTGTGCTCGGATAGTTGTAGTTGTAGGGATAATTATTTACGCCGTTGTTGTAGAGATATGGATACGACGTCGCGTAACCACAGCTCACTTGTGAGATAACCGCACGAGTCTGTGCATCAACCATCCCAGTGATCGAGAGCGCATGTGTGCTTTGGAATGTGCGCACGGCAGCTTCGGTTGCTTTGCCGAAGTAGCCCGTGATCATCCATGATCCACCGCCCGGATAGTTTTGACTCACAAGAAAACGCTGGAGCGTTGAGACGTCGTTGCCACGAGAGCCCATCGAAAGATTGCTTCCGATCGTCGCGCAGCTGCCGGTGTAGCTCGGTGCCGGTTGATACGTCGGGTAGCTGTAGTTGTACGTCGGGTAATACGCTTGCGCCGATGCGATCGAGGCACCAAAAAGTGTCATTGTCGCAACTGCCGATACGAGAGTTTTTTTCATAGCGCTCAATAATGGCTTAAAATAATGACTTTCCAGGTCTTTTGGATGTGCTAATGCCTGATTTATACAACTATTCCCGGATACGTGCAAGTGGCGCAGAAAAATCGATGATACAATCCTCGGGTGAAAAATATCGTCGGATACATCGGTGTCGCGTTTCTTTTAATCGCACTCGCCTACAGCGGCTACCGATACCACGCGCTCGACACGTCGTTCCATGTAGCACAGAACGATTTCGCCTCGACGACTGAATCACTTCAATACTCCAACAGCGAATTGACAGATAAATTGAATGCATCGGATGCTCTCGTCAACGACTTGAAAACGCTCTTGGGCGTTCGCACCCAAGAGAACGAGACGGCGAGCCAACAGGTGCAAGCGCTTGGGCAAACCGTCGGTACCCTGAACAAGCTGGCCAACACCGACAAAGAACTTTTGGAAAAATATTCCTCTGTCTATTTTCTAAATGAAAATTACGTCCCCGCATCGCTCAGCGCGATCGATGCGCAATTTTTAAACAGACCCGATAAGTCCGAACAGTTTCTCGCGGGCGTGTATCCGCATCTCTTGCAACTCTTGAATGACGCAAAAGCACAGCAAGTACCGATGCAAGTGCTTTCTGCGTATCGTTCTTTTGGCACACAGAGTGCTTTAAAAACGAGTTACAAGATTACCTACGGCGCAGGTACTGCGAATGCTTTTTCTGCCGACCAAGGATACTCCGAACATCAGCTTGGAACCGCCCTCGATTTCACAACGCCTTCGTTGAATGGACTCACCGGCTTTGAAAAAACAACAGCCTATTCGTGGTTACAGGCCAACGCCTATAAATACGGATTCGAACTCTCCTACCCGAAAGGCAACAAATATTTTGTGTTTGAGCCGTGGCACTGGCGATACGTCGGCGTCGAGCTTGCGACGAAATTACACACTGATGGGAGAAACTTCTACGATATGGACCAGCGCGATATAGATACGTACCTCATCAAATTCTTTGATTAAAAAGGTTCGGCGTCCCAAAGCGGGGCGCCGATGAGGCCGTCAGGCAGCGACGGCTTGAACGACGTAGAGCTCAGCATCACTTTCAGCGTATTCACGCATCAGTCGATACGCAGCGTACAGCAGGCGCATGTACGCGAGCGTTTCGTAATCTTTGCGTGCAAACAGCTGATCGTAGAGAGGTTGGAATTTCTCAGGCTCCTGTCGCATGCACGTAATGAACGCGACTGAAGTGCTACGTGCGTGGGAACCTGTGGCACCTCCGAGAAAATGGTAGAAAAAGTTGCCACATCTTCCACGTCGGAAACCGAGCGGACCCTCTGGACCAGTGAACTCTTCCAGCGTGAGCGGTCTGTCTTTGTTTGGCATTGAATCCTCCCAGATTCTTATGTGCCAACGCCGATCTATGCACCACTATCCCGCGCCCCATCTATCTGTCAAGCACTGCTCCTGTAAATTACCCAATTGGTGAATTTACAGGAGCAGGAACATATACGAGCATGTATGCAGTCTGATTTCGTACTTCCCCGTTATACTGCTATGGTTCTGACTATTGGGGGATCGTCTAATGGTAGGACAGCGCCCTTTGGAGGCGTTTATCTTGGTTCGAGTCCAAGTCCCCCAGCCGATTAGAAAATCTTAGCGCAACGCGCTTTAGATTTTCAATCGTCCCGAGCGAAGCGAGGGATAGATAATCGTATGTATTTCACATACATTCTCGAGTGTGCTGACAGATCTCTCTACGTCGGGTGCACGAATAATCTTCACAGACGCGTGCAAGAACATAACAATTCAAAATCGGGAGCACATTACACAAAAATTCGTCGCCCCGTCGTTTTGAGGTATGCAGAAACATTTTCAAAACTAAAAAGTGCACGTCGACGTGAGGCGGAAATAAAACGTTGGCCGCGCGAAAAGAAATTGAATTTACTGAGGAGTACGGTACAATCCGCTCATGGCAAAACGCACTAGTCAGGATATTAAAAGAAAGAAATCGCGCTCGCGAAAAACGACAGAACGACTTGCAGCAAAACGCGCGAGGCTTGCAGCACAAGGGATTCGTCGTGGATCGGTCGCATATAAAACGTGGAGGCGGCGGCACTAGGGTCCCATTGACAACCCTTTCGGTATTTGATACTGTAAGGATGTCAAACCTTCTCTGTTTTGGTTTTTGTCTTGGGAGTCTCCAAGACCGCTCCATAAGCCTATAGGAGCGAACCCTCCCGAGATACGTTCGACACGATACAAAAGAGGCCCGCGACGGGCACACACATCATATGAGTTATCACAGATTCGGCCATCAGAGCCGCAGAGACCATTTCGGGCACCCGCGCCGGGTGCATCAGCGACGCCCTGCACACCGCGGCGCGGATATTCACTATTCAAAATTCATCAACAAAGGTGCGGATGAGGTTGCAAAGCCATACGAACCAAAGCACTCATTCCAAGATTTCGCGATCGACTCACGCATAAAAACAAATATTGCCAAGAAAGGATACGTCACTCCGACTGCGATTCAAGATCAAGCCATCCCCGTCGTGCTCGAAGGCCGCGACATCGTCGGTATCGCCAACACGGGCACAGGAAAAACCGGCGCCTTTCTCATTCCTCTCCTCGACAAAGTTGCGAAGGCAAAGGACGAGCACGTGTTGATTATGGTGCCGACGCGCGAACTCGCTCTTCAGATCGAAGAAGAGTACCGCGGATCTTCACATGGCTCGGGCCTCGCATCGGTCTCGGTGGTCGGCGGCGCCAACATCAATCCGCAAATTCGCGCGCTGCGAAATAATCCGTATTTCGTCATCGGGACACCAGGTCGTCTCAAGGATCTCATCGAGCGACGCGCTATCGACCTCTCAAAATTCCAGACCGTCGTTTTGGACGAAGCAGATCGCATGCTCGACATGGGTTTCATTCACGACATGCGCTACATCATGTCGCTCATGCCGCAGAAGCGTCACACGCTCTTTTTCTCGGCAACACTCAGTTCCGACATCGAACGCTTGATCGGTGACTTTCTCGAGCACCCCATCCGCATTTCAGTAAAAACAGGCGACACATCGAAAAACGTTGACCAAGATATCGTGCGCATCGAAGGTAAAAACAAAGTAGACGTCTTGCACGATTTGCTTTCCCAGCCGGGATTCGAGAAAGTGCTCGTCTTTGGCCGCACGAAATATGGTGTTGAGAAGCTCTCAAAGATGTTGACGCAGCGAGGCATCCCCTCTGCGTCGATTCACGGCAACAAATCTCAGAACCATCGCCAACGCGCGCTTGGACAATTACAGGAAAATAAAGTACGTGTGCGCGTGGCCA
>CAZOZG010000008.1:0-12938 GCA_964584225.1 uncultured Candidatus Saccharibacteria bacterium
AAAGGGGAGAGGAACAGACCAAAAAACCAGCTGGAGATTACATTGGCAAGGCAGGACAAACGTACGAACAACATCGAGACGTCGCGGCGACGCAAGCCGGCCAGCAAGAACAGCAGCGAGTCGTGGACTCACAACAGGGTCAGCGCACACAAATCGCAGACGAGCGAGTGGCCGCACAAGCCGTGGTTGATGAAACTCGCCGTCAGTTAACACAAGCGCAAAATGAACAGGCGGGGAGCGACACGAGTTATCAACAACTCATATCCTCGACGCGACAACGGATCCAAAACGCGCAACAACAACTCGACGGGTCACGAACAGATGAAGACAAGCAGCACTGGCAAACACAACTTGACGATCTCAATCAGACGCTCCAAAGCCACGAATCTGAGCAGCGGCAGGACCAAACGGCATTTGCCGCACGTATTTCACAACATCAGCAAACAATCCAGGCACATGAAGAAGAAGTGACACGACTCAACGCTTCTGAGCAACAGCTCAACCTCGACGCCCGAACCGCGGGCGACGCACAAGCCACACGCGAGCGTGACTGGGCAAATCAAAATATTCAGAACATAAACCAGACAGTCCAGGGTTTGGACGCTTCCTTGAACCAACTCGCAAACGCAACTTCGCAAGCGCTCGGCACTCAGTCGCAAACGGCACAGCGAATTGGTCACGACAGAGTCGGCTCCGGTTACGGCACTATTGGCACTCTTGATACCGATCCAGTGGCGAAAGCTGTTCGCAGCCAATGGAGATCGAACCAGCAAAACGAACAGATCCGCCAGCTAATCACAAGCCTCGGCCAACAACCGCAGCAGCAACAGACGCAACAACAGCAACAGGGCCAACAACAAGGACAGACCGGTAACCCATAATTTGTATGGATGAAAAACAACAACAATATCTAAAAGAAAGATTCGCGCTTTTGCCAAAGCCCGTGCAAGACGCAATCACCTCTGCCGATGTGCAGAAGCGGCTGCGTGAGCTCGGGACACAAAACAAATTGCACCTCGACCAACTGGAAGTGCTCGAGAATGAGGTGCAGATGGCGCTCTTCGGCCTCACGTCCGTCCAAGAATTGCAACCAAATCTCCAAAAGGAGTTAAAGATCGATGCAGAACAAGCGAGTGCGCTCGCAAAATCGGTCTCTACGATTGTATTTGAGCCCATTCGTGCAGCACTTGAAAAAGAACTCGCGCAGAAGGGTGGCGCTGCACCCGCGACTCCCGCAGCTCCTGCCGTCGTGCCGGCAACCCCACCTGCGCCCGCACCGACCGCGACGGTCGAGCGCACGCCCGCACCGACGACGTACACACCCAGTCAGCCCAGCACTGAGCGCAAAGACATCGCGAACGATCCGTATCGCGAACCGCCGGCATGAGTGCTTCGTATACTATTCCTATGCAATTCCAAGTACCTCAATTCATCGAAGTTGAAGACAAGATCTTCGGTCCGTTGACGTTTAAGCAATTCGTCTACGTCCTCGGAGGCCTCGGCGCTGCGTACATCGTCTATCGCATCTTGCCGATTTACCTTGCGCTTCCATTCGTGGTCGTGTTCGTCGGCTTCGGGGCCGCACTCGCATTCTTCAAGTACAACGGTCGACCCTTTATCGTCGCCGTGGAAAGCGCCTTTTACTACTACATTCGCACGCGCCTCTATCTCTGGAACAACAATCGCGCCAAAAAACCGATGAGGGTCGAAAATACCGCCAAAGCTGCCGAGCAAGATGGACTCTACATTCCAAAGCTCTCCGACAGTAAGCTGCATGAGCTCTCCTGGAGTCTTGATATCAAGGAGCGTATCGCCGCCGGGATCAATCCGCAGCAAGATAAGCGCACGAATTCCGACATCGATGTCATGTCGCCAATCAAAACAGCTCGCCAAGCGCGCGTCTAATCGTTATGCCTACCGTCGCCAACGCACGCGCCAAGACAAAATCGACACAGGAGTTCGTCCCTGTCTCCGAGGTGCGCGACGGCATCGTTGTTCTCAAAGACACGAGCATGCGCGCGATTCTGCTCGCATCATCGATCAACTTTGCCCTCAAAAGCGAGGACGAGCAGACCGCATTCATCGTGCAATTCCAAAACTTCCTCAACTCACTCGATTTTCCCGTGCAGGTTTTCGTGCAATCGCGACAGTTGGACATCAAACCCTATGCCGCGACACTCGAAGAGCAGTTCAAACGACAGCTCGACGACTTGATGCGCATTCAGATTCGCGAATATATCCAGTTTGTGAAAAGTTTTACCGAGGCCGCCAATATCATGACGAAAAACTTCTTCGTAGTCGTCCCGTATTCGCCGAGCTCTATGCCGGTCGCGGCAGGTGCAGGCTCACTCGTGAGCTCGATCTTCGCGCGCCGCAAAGCAAAAACAATGGAAGACAACAAAACGTTTGAAGAACGCGTCTCGCAACTGGAACAGCGTATCTCCGTCGTGCAGCAAGGTCTTATCCGCTGTGGTGTGCGCACCGTGCAGCTGGGGACCGAAGAGGCGATCGAGCTTCTGTACAAGATGTTCAACCCCGGCGAAGAAGGAAAGCCGATGCCTTTAGAAAATCCAGGAGCGTAGCGACTATGGTTTTTAACCCCGCACCAATTTTGAAACAAACGAACATATGAAAAACAAACTCATCAACCCACATTCCAGAGTCGAGCGCACGATCTGCTGGCACTCAAAATTGGTGCGGGGACTAAGAGCTTCTAAGCTCACTTCGCTCGCTAAGAATCTCTAAATTATGGCACTCACTGATTTACTCCCATTTGGTAAAAAGAAAGTTGATGACTCGCACGTCTTGCCGGTTTTGCCGGAAGAGATTTACCACACGGGCGTCCTCGATCTCCAGGACGTCATCGCGCCGCATGCGCTCAAGATCAATTCGCACGAGCTCGATCTCGGCGAAAAAATCGCCCGCACGTTCTTCGTGATCTCGTATCCGCGCTTTCTCACGACCGGCTGGTTCGCTCCGATCATCAACATGGACAAGGTCATCGACATTTCACTCTTCATCCACCCGCTGGACACGAACGAAATGCTCAGGAAATTCCAGAAGAAGGTCGCGGAGGTGCAAAGCCAGATCTCGACGCGCGAAGAGAAGGGAATGGTGCGCGATCCACTCCTCGACACCGCGTATTCGGACCTCGAGAAATTGCGAGATTCCCTGCAGCAAGCGCAAGAGCGCATCTTTGATGTCGGATTGTACCTCACGATCTACGGCGGTACACGCGAAGAAATCGACAAAGTCGAAAGTGAGATCCGCTCCGTCCTTGAATCGCGCCTCGTCTACATTCGCCCCGCACTCTTTCAGCAAGAAGGTGGCTTCCGTTCGGTCTTGCCACTCGCGACCGACGAACTCGACGTGCACACGAAGCTTAATTCCGCGCCGCTCTCCTCCATTTTCCCGTTCATTTCCTTCGACCTCACGTCGGATCGCGGCATTTTGTACGGCATCAACCGTCACAACTCCTCACTGATTCTCTTCGATCGCTTTAGTTTGGAAAACTACAACTCAGTGACCTTTGCAAAATCCGGCGCCGGGAAAAGTTATATGACGAAACTCGAGATCTTGCGCTCCCTCATGTTTGACACCGAAGTCATCGTGATCGATCCCGAGCGCGAGTACGAATATCTGGCGGAAACCGTCGGCGGACGATATTTCAACATCTCGCTCTCATCGGAACACCATATTAATCCTTTCGATCTACCGGTCCCACGCGAAGATGAGGCGCCCGCTGATGTGCTCAGGAACAACATCATCACGCTTGTCGGGCTCTTCCGCATCATGCTCGGCGGCCTCACGCCAGAGGAGGACGCAATTATTGATAAAGCGATCACCGAAACGTATGCGCTGAAGGACATCACTGCGGATGCCAACTTCTCGCAAGTCGAGCCGCCGCTCCTTTCCGACTTCGAGCTCGTACTCTCGGGCATGGAGGGAAGCGAATCGCTGGTGCAACGCCTCTCGAAATACACCAAAGGGACCTGGAGCGGTTTTATGAACCGCCCGACGAATGTCGACATGAACAAACGCCTCGTTGTTTTTTCAGTGCGCGACATGGAAGACGACTTGAAGCCAGTCGCGATGTATATCATCACGCACCACATTTGGAATGCGGTCAGGAAAGAATTGCGCAAACGCCTCCTCGTCATCGATGAGGCATGGTGGATGATGCGCGCAGAAGATACCGCATCCTTCCTTTTCGGTATCGCGAAGCGTGGGCGTAAATACTATCTCGGGATCTCCACAATCACGCAAGACGTCTCTGACTTCTTAAATTCACCGTACGGCGTTCCGATGATCACGAACTCGTCGATTCAACTCTTGCTGCGCCAATCACCGACGTCGGTCGACCTCGTGCAAAGTACCTTCAAGCTGTCTGACGAAGAAAAGTATTTACTCTTGGAGAGCGATGTGGGGGAGGGGATTTTCTTTGCTGGTTTGAAGCACGTCGCGATCAAAGTCATCGCAAGTTACACCGAAGATCAGATCATCACGTCTGACCCATCACAAATTCTTGCGATCAAAAAGGCAAAACAAGATCTCGCCGATGCAGCCGATACGAGTGCGATGCCGCCCGAGCAGCGCTACGTGCCAGAGCCAGGGCCGCCACCCGCTCCGGGCCCCGCGGCACCTGCGGTACAAACGCCGCAACAGCCGGTTATCCCGCCGAAAATGGGAACTGCCGTATGAAATGGCACACCGTCGCGCCAGTGATACTCACGCTCGCGTTTGCGCTGCCTGCGTACGCACAGTTTGACGCAGTTGGCGGTCCCGATCTAACCATCGTCATGAATCCTGCACAACCGAGCGCAAAACAAACCGTGCACCTCACGGCGCAAAGTACGTTCATGGATCTCACACAAAGTGAGATCAGTTGGTACGTCAATGGATCCCTCGTGGCGCATGGTCTCGGTGTCACCGACACGACTATTACTGCGGGTGGATACGGTACCGCCACGAACGTCAGTGTCGCTGCAACGGGAGCCGAAGGAAGCGCATCCGCGCAGACGTCCATTCGGCCTGCGCAACTCGATCTCCTATGGGATGCAGCCTCATATGTGCCGCCGCTGTATCGGGGTCGGACGCTCCCGTCCGCTGGTGCAGGGATACACCTCCAGGCGCTGCCACGCTTTTTTCGCAGTGATGGCTCGCTCGTGCCGACAAGCAACATATTGTTTACGTGGAAACGGAGCGGGACACTCATGCAATCAATATCAGGAATCGGAAAATCATCGGTCACGGTCGACACATCTGCGTTTGGTGACACAGACACCTACTCGGTCGACGCGCAATCATCTGACGCTTCCTTTAGCGCGTCGGCTTCAGTAACCGTTCCCTCGATCCAACCCGTCCTCGCGCTCTACGAGGATCACCCGTTGTTCGGAATCATGTACCACAAGGCATTCGGTGCAACGACGAATGTGCCCGATAGTAGCGCGTCGTTTACCGCAGTGCCGTACTTTGCGCCGACAGACACCGCTGCTCTTTCGTTCAACTGGACCGTCAATGGCCGGACCGTCGCCAACAACCCAGCGCAACCCAACGAAATTACAATCAATGCCGGCAACTCGAACGGCTTCGCAAGTATCGCCCTCGCGCTCTCACACGCCACAAACTTTTTCCTCAGCGCAAACGGAAATTGGAGCGTACAACTTTCTTCGAGTGGTGCAGACACGAGCTCAAACGCGTCGAATCCCTTTCACGGTACCTCTCAATAATCTATGAACCGAACAATGAAACTCGTCGCTACTGCACTCGTCGTACTCCTCCTTGGAGGGTTCGCCTGGTGGTTCTTCTTTCTGAAAGGAAAAACTGCTGCCGTGCCGCCTACCTTTGCAACCGCCGCGCAAGGTGGGGCGACTGCGACATTCGGCGGCTCTTCAGGTAACACATCTCAAAACATCATCGGCGGCATCGCGACGGCGACTACGCAGGGTGGGAAGGCGCCCGGGGGTGCGTTGCCGCGTTTGTGGCATGTCACCGCGGCGCCTGTCGCCGGTGCTGGATTTGTCGTCAACGCAAGTACGACGCGCCTCCGGTTCGTGGAGAGGGCCACTGGCTACGTCTCCGACGCAGATCCGAGCGGAGGTATGCTTGGGCGACTCACGAATACGACGGTGCCGCACGTGTACGAGGCACAGATCGGCACAAACGGGGCGATCGTCGAGCGAAACATCGACGGTGGCGTCGCAACCGCGTTCGCCGACACGGTGGGACAGGCAAGTTCAACGGCGCCCGCAGTACTCTTGCAGCAACGTCTACCAAATAATATTGAAACGCTCGCAATGAATCCAAGCGGCACGCAGCTTTTCTATATCCTCCCGAACGCAGCGGGAAATGCCGCCGGCTTTACAGCGCGCGCCGACGGATCAAAGCCAGTGCAAGTCTTTTCATCAGGAATACTCGGCTGGCAGGCTCAATTCCTCTCCGACGGGCACATCGTTCTCGTGCAAAACGCATCCGAGGAGGCGCAAAGCTATGCATACGAGCTTCAAAACGGGCAGCTCTCTCCGCTCACTGGAGCTGTCAACGGCCTGACGTTCTTGCCACGCGCCTCATCGGCAAACTTCATCTATGGCCAGTCCGACACGCAACTCACGCTCTTCGCGAAAAACGCCACGACGACACTGACGCTGCCGATTCGAACGATCGCAGATAAATGCGTATGGGATCCGCCTCGGCCGACGCAGAAAACGGTCGGCAAAAAAACAGTGACAACCATGGTCCAGCTGCCGATCGTCTATTGCGCAGTGCCCGAACTCCCGCCAGGCGCGAATTTCCTTGATCATTGGTATCGCGGGGAAGCACATACTACCGACGCGTGGTGGAAAGTAGATACCAGCACGGGTGCTGTCGCTCTCGTATACACACCCGACACCAACCTCTCACTCGATGTAGAGAATCCCGTTGCCGATCCGACAGGAAATTACATCTCCTTCGAAAATGCGGCGGATAAATCTTTGTGGCTTCTGCGCATAGCACAGTAAATGTATGAGATCTCTACACCAACATTCGATGCTCGTTGTACCTTTCATCGTCGTGGCATTGTGTTTGCCACTGCTAACCAGTGCAAAAACTATCAACGTGTGCACATACTACGATCCCGCAAGCGAAGTCTGCATGAATTGGGAACAACAGCAGGTTTCTGACGACTCTCCGACAGGGACGGCGAATCTCGGCGGAAATACGGCTCCCAGCGCGACTTCATGTGCTCCGGGTAAATTCTGTCCGCTTGCACCGGTGACTGGTTCGACAAAATTGCAGACGTTGTACCAGAGTGCCGACAATAGCGCCTCGGCCCTCGCTGATTACATCAACGCGGTGTACATCTTCAGCATATCGGTCGCCGGCATTCTCGCGGTGCTTCGCATCTCATGGGCGGGATACCAGTACATGGCAAGTGAAATGTGGACAAGCAAAGATCATGCGAAGGAAATTCTCCGCGAATCAATCCTTGGTCTACTGCTTTTGCTCGCGACCTGGATTATTCTGCAACAGATCAACCCCCAGATAACCAGGTTGAATCTCAACCTCGGCCCGGTCGCCTCCGTACTTCCGACACCTGTCTCAAATCCCACTCCGACACCTTCGCTACCTGCCCCGCAAACTCGGATCGAGCAGCTGCAGCAGCAGCAAATCGACGCACGGAACGGAAAGTATACCGCTGCTGAGTGCAACGCCGCACAACAATGGTTGAATGCGGCCTTGGGGACAGATAATCAAATCAACAACGCGGTTGTAGTGCCCATATTGCGAGCACGAATGGCAAACTCACGTCTCACACTCAGCAACGACCAGCTGAATATTGTGCAACAAGCAATGCAGCAAGGGATTATCACGTCGGATATACAAAATATATTGACTGGTTCGCAGTCTCAAGGAGTTCCATTGACGACCGATCAGCGCGCGCTCTTCACAAATCAAATCAGTAATATCCAACAGCAAACGCTCGTGAATCAGGCAACCATCGCGAGTTGCGCGGAAGGGATAAAGCAATAACTCTATTGCGTATAGCGGATGACAACGCGGCGATTTCTTCCTTCGCCTTGCGATTCGGTCTTTATATTCGGCGCATCCTGGAGCGTCGTGTGGATGATGAGTCGCTCGTAGGCGCTCATAGGCGTCAGTTCCACGTCGTATTGAAATGAGCGGGCGCGCTCGGCCATCATGAGGGCCTTGGTCTGCAGATCTTTGATCTGCTTGGCCCGATAATCGTTCACATCGACGAGAAAATGAGGCCCTTCTTCAGCGGGCGCATCTGCGGCAGCTTTCTTACTCTGTTTTTGTTCAACAATTTTCTTCACCAAATAGTCGATCGCATGGACTGTTTCGCCTCCATGGCCGATCAGTGTGCGCGCATCGTCGACTTGAATGGAAAAAACGGTCTGGCCGGCGATTTCATTGCGCGAAATACCGCTGTAGCTGATGCCGATCGCGCCAAGGAGCTCTTTGAGGATGGGCTCAACAAAATCCATCCTCCATGTCTATCACAAAAAGCCTAGCTGCGCTATTACTTATGATCCTGCAAGAGGTGTGAGCCATCAAGTCGCCGGCCGGAGGCGTATTCTTGCGCGATCATGAAGAGGTTGCTGGTGAGGTAGTAGAGCGGAGCGGCCGCGGGAATGGTGTACGCGATGACGCCGACCATGGCGGGGAGCACATAGCGCGTCTGCAGATCAAAACTTTTTGCGAGATCACCAGACATTGTCGCTTCACCAGCAGTTTGTGAGCCTCGCGGCCCCATGGAAAGACGTGCATAGCCAAGCTGTGTGAGCGCTGCAAGCGCGGCGAGGATGATGTTGTGACGAGCCGACATGTCGACGAAGCCTAGAAATTCCATATTGACGATTGGCGGCACATGGACGAATGAGTAGAGCAACGACGGGTCCACCGCAGGAAACCCACCTCGCAAGAAGACAAAATAAAGCCCGAGAAGAATCGGCAATTGGATTAGGAGAATGAGAAAACCTGCGAACGGATGCACATCGCGCTCTCGATACAGAGCGAAAATCGCCTGACTTTGCTCCGGCGAATTCTTTTTGTACTTCTTTTTGATCTCTTCGACTTCCGGCGCAATCTTTTTCATCGCAATCTGTGAACGGACGGCGCGACGCGAGAGAGGGAAGAGGATGACGCGAACGAGGATCGTGAGCGCGATGACGGCAAGACCGATGTCGTGCGTCGGTATCACCCCAACGAAAAAGACGACCCCATTATAGAGCGGGTTATAGACCAAGAGGTGGAAGACGTACGAAATCATTTCGGGTATTGTAGCCCGCCGCGGGTGTGGCGCCAACTATCCGCGACGAGCCTTCTCGAGGAGCGTCTCGATTTCCTTGGACATATCGACGATGCCGGCGTCGCGTGCCGCGCGAGTCGCCTGCAACAATACAAGTGAGGCTGGCTGCTGTTTAATCACGTCACGGACTGCTTCCCTGCAACGGCGCTTGATACGGTTACGTTCGACCGCAGTCGGCGCGATTTTTTTGGATACGACACAGGAAAAGCGGCTCTGCGCATCGTCAGCAGGTGCTATGAGCATGCTCAAGAGGCCGCCGCGTACGCGGCGGCCTCTTTTTTGGAGCACAGTAACCTCCTCGTGGGTGAGTCCTGAGCGCATTCCTTACACAGAGAGTCGTGCGCGACCCTTTCGGCGACGGCGCAGAAGCATTCGGCGGCCCGTAAATGAGCGGCTCCGGCGCAAAAATCCGTGTGTTTTTGCTCGTTTGCGCTTTTTTGGCTGATATGTTCGTTTCATAGCGACCACACTACAATGGTTGTGACTGAAAAGCAAATCGTGCGATCGCTACAAGCACACATTTTTCTGTCCCCAGGTAATACACAGCTTTTAAACATTCTCGGGTCGCCGAGACAAGCTTTGCATTCCAAAGCGGACGCGTATAATGGTCAGGCTCACCGACACCTTTGGCGTCACGTGCAATTCCACCAACCATTTTTATATGAGTAATCGTGAACTATGGCAAAACGCGCTCGTCCAAATCGAGCTCGGTACATCTGAGGCCTCATTTCGCACGTGGTTTAAAAACACCGATATCGTCGGCCGCGACGCAGGCACGGTCCAGATCGCAGTTCCGTCCAAAATCGTCAAAGAGTGGCTGATGGAGAAGCATCACAAACTCATTTTGAAGGCGCTCCGCTCGCTCGATACGAGCGTGCGCACCGCCGAATACGTCGTCCACCGATCGATCCCAACGCAAGAGCGCAAACCCGCACGCGCCGAGCCACAAGAGAACGTCTCGATCGATCTTAATTCGCTCTATATCGACAAACGCGACAACCTCAACCCACGCTACACGTTTGAGACATTCGTCGTCGGACCCTTCAACGAGCTCGCGCACGCCGCAGCGAAGGTTGTCGTCGAGCGCCCGGGCCTCGCGTACAACCCGCTCTTTATCTACGGCTCGACCGGCCACGGCAAAACGCACTTGATCCAAGCTGTCGGCAATTATTTCAAGAAGCAACACGCCAACAAAAAGATTTTGTACGTCACCAGCGAGCGCTTCGCGGTGGATTACATCAATGCGGTGCGTGCGGGTCGCGCCAACAACTTCAAAGATCAGTATCGAAGCTACGACGTCCTCATCATGGACGACGTACAGTTCATCGCAAATACAGAAAAGACACAGGAAGAACTGTTCCATCTTTTCAACGCACTCCACGACAGCAACAAACAAATCGTATTCTCGAGCGACAAGCACCCTGCGATGCTTCCTGGTTTTGAGGAGCGCCTCAAGGGTCGCTTCTCAGCCGGCATGATCGCCGAAATCCCCGAGCCAGATGTCGAATCTCGCCTCCAAATCATCAAGGCGAAGATAGAGCAGCACGGTTTTTCGCTGCCAGATGACATTATTCAGTACATCGCAGAGAATGTACGGGGCAATATCCGCGAATTGGAAGGCATTCTCAATATGATCGTCTGCAAATCGCAGCTGAAAGGGAAAGGCGTAACCCAGACCGACGTCCGCGCGCTCATTAAGCACAATGTCCGTCCTTCACGCGGTGTTTCCGTCGAAGAAGTCGTGCGTCGTATCGCCTCCTACTACGAAATTCCTGAGAAGAGCATCTATGAGAAGACCCGCAAGAAGGAGGTGGTGAAGCCGCGGCAAATCATCATGTACGTACTGCGCGAAGAATTTAATGCGTCGTACCCGTCGATCGGCGAAAAGTTGGGTGGTCGCGATCACACCACCGTGATTCACTCATGCGAAAAGATCAAAGAAGAGATCAAATCCAACACTTCACTCGAACAAGAACTCGACCACATTCGCTCACTCATCCACGCATAGCGCGTGTACATCAGTGTGTATACAACATGAACAGCACTGGTGATAGAAAAATAAAATCTCCCACCTCAACAATCCCCACAGACACCAAACCCTTTTCCACATCATCTATGCACAACCAATTCATCATTTCTTCACGTAAAACCTCACTAAAAACCAATCTCCCCATCATCCACACCCCTAATAGTAGTAATAGTATTTAATAAGAAAGTATTTCTATGCGCCTCACGACCATAAAGGAAAAACTTCTTGGAGCGGCACTCGTGGCGGAACGTGTGGTTGGTAAAAAAGAATCACTCCCTGTCCTTTCTTGTGTTCTCCTTGATGCATCAAAGGATTTGATTGTTCGAGCGACGAACCTCGAGGCGGGTGTTGAGATACGAGTAAGTGCTGAAGTAAGTGAAAAAGGGGTTGTCGCTATTCCTGCGGCGGTCTTTTCCCAGACACTACGATCGATCAGCGCCGATAAAGTAACCCTTAAGTCAGAAGAGGGGAACCTGACGATTGAGGCTCGTGGGACAAAGACACTGATCAAGGCGATTCCACACGAGGAATTTCCTGCACTCGTCGGAAGTTCTCAGAAAAAAGGTGTAAAACTTTCACGCGAAGAGCTTATCCGCGGGCTCCATGCCGTTGCCTACGCAGCATCGCCCTCGATGATTCGACCCGAACTCGGCAGTGTGTATGTTTCGATTAAAGGAGACGGACTCCTCTGTGTTGCAACCGACTCATTTCGTCTTGCAGAAAAGAATGTGAAGGCAAAAGCATCAGACAGTGCCGATATTCTCTTGCCACTGAAGCACGCGACAGAGCTCTTGCATATCTTGGAAAATGTCGAGGGCGAAGAAGTCACGATTGCAACCGACGAATCGCAACTCACGGCAAGTACAGACGGCGTGCAGTTTGTTTCGCGTGTCGTCGATGGCACGTTTCCAAACTACAAAGAAATCATTCCGCGTACGTTCGCAGCTGAGGCGACTGTCTTGAAGAGTGATTTTGCCGATATGCTCAAGAAAGCACGAGTTTTTTCTGGGAACGACCAGCACGTTGGATTGCATCTCTATCCGAAGCGCAAGATTTTTACGGCGACGGCGCAGAGCGCGGATGTGGGTGAGATGTCTGATTCAATCGACGCGGCTCTCTCTGGGGAGGATGTCGATATCAACTTTCATATTGGCTACTTGGCTGACTGCTTGCCCACGATTGAATCGGACTCGATCACGTTGAGCTTTGCGGGGCTTGGGAAGCCGCTTGTGATCCACGGTGTTTCCGATAACTCCTTTACCTATCTCGTAATGCCGCTCAACCGTTAATCATTGCACGATGAACGGCACCGACTCCTCCTCACTTGTTCCGTCGGGGTGAATAGCGACTGCGCGCACGGTGAAATTGCCGGGGCTCGCCGATTTAAATGCGACATTATAAGGCGCGCTCACCGATTGGCCGACGAGAAGCCCGTTGACGTAGTAAAGGACACTTGCGGCCGGCCGCATACCACTGGAATACGCAGCAAAAGTGATTGGCGTCCCGAGAGGAAAGACCGCGCCGCTTGTTGGTGAGAGAACGTGAAAGCCGGATGGCAACGATGTCGGGAGCTGTTGTGGTGTTTGTGGTTGCGAGGGC
>CAZOZG010000008.1:12948-38291 GCA_964584225.1 uncultured Candidatus Saccharibacteria bacterium
GTTTGGGGGGTTGGGGTGTGGTGCGGGGTTCGCGGGATTTACCGGCCCGCCGGCCCGCCGCCTTGGGCCCCTAGCTGGCAGGGGTAGTCCCAGTATTGAGATTGCGGGTCTTGTGTCGGATCAGCGGGGCGGCCGGCGCGCGGATTGTTTTTGTCGATCCAGTAGAGAATGTCGTGAACTCCTAAAGACGGATCGGTATTCCAATTGCCAGTGAGAACCGGCGGGAGCGTTCCCGTGTCTGGATCCGGCGCGGGCTGCGGGAATGAATCCGCTGGATATTTCTGAATCGCGTATGCCATGATCTTGTGCCACATCGGCGCGATGATGAAAGCAGCAATCTTTTTCTGCATTGGTTTGTTGTCGTTGTTGCCGGCCCATGCACCGACGACAACTGAAGGTGTGTAACCGAGGACCCACACGTCGCGGAAATCGTTCGTTGTCCCAGTCTTATCGGCGACATCCGCGCCATTGAAGTAGAGGACACCGTGCACGCCAAATTCCGGCGAACGCGCGTTGTCGTCGGAGAGAATATCGTCGATCTGCCGCGCGATCTGCGGATCCAGGACTCGGGTGCTTTGATCTTGATAACTTTCCAAAATGTTTCCGCTCCCGTCTTCGACACGCAAGATGCCTGTCGGCGGGTTGCGGATGCCATCGTTGGCGAAAACGCCATACGCACCCGTCATTTCCAAAAGATTTACCTCGCCACCTCCCAAGACAAGCGTAAGGCCATATTGCGCTGCGTCTGCCAGCGTCGAAATTCCCATCGAGACCGCTGTGTCGATTGAATTTTGGATACCGGCGAGGTAGAGCGTCTTTACAGATGGAACGTTTTCGGACTGCGCGATTGCATTTCGCAGTGTCATCGGCCCCTTGAACGATCCGTCGAAATTGGACGGGCTGTAGCAAGGCGGTGAGTCGCTCGCGACGTCTGTGGGCGGACATGCGGTCGAAAACTGCGTCTGGACGTCGAAAACCACCGTGTCAGGTGTGTAACCCCTCTCGAATGCTGTCGCGTATACAAATGGTTTGAACGACGAGCCCGGTTGACGATTGGCGAGCGTCACATTCACTTTGCCGTCGATATCTGGGTCGAAATAACCGCGCGAACCAACCATTGCGAGTACTTGGCCGGTTTTTGGATCGATCGCAACGACGCCCGCGTTCGACGCGTTGAATTGCTTCTGCATAGTGGGCGTATCACTTGCGACGATACCCTCGGCCTCTTTCTGCAGGTCGTAATCAAGAGTCGTGATGACCCTGAGGCCACCACTGTTGACTGCGTCAACGCCATACTTTTCCTCGAGGTATTCGCGAACGTAGAAGACGAAGTGAGGTGCCTTGATGCCGGCCTCGGTCTCGTCGCTAAATGTCACTTTTTCCGCGATAGCGGCGTTGTATTCCTTCTGAGATATAAAATTATTGTCGAGCATCTTCTGCAAAACGAGTTTTTGTCGCGCTTCGAGTTCGTTTTTGTGGCTTCCATACGGCGAGAGGTGGGTCGGCGCCTGTGGAAGTGCTGCGAGGTACGCGGATTGCGCGAGATCCAAATCCTTCGCGTCGACCGCGAAGAAATACTGCGCTGCCTCCTGGACGCCGTAGATGGTGCCGCCGTAGGACGTTTCGTTGAGGTACGTCTGCAGAATCTGGTCTTTGGTGTACGCCTTGCCGAGTCGGAGTGCAAGAATAATTTCCTCGATCTTTCGCGCGATTGTTTTGTCTTGAGTCAGCAATGCATTTTTAACGACCTGCTGCGTGATTGTCGAACCACCTTGTGCGTACGAGCCGGAGAAAACGTCGGCTATGAGTGCACGGGCGAATGAAAGCGGCCGGAACCCTTTGTTTTGGTAAAAGGTCGCATCTTCGATCGCAATCGTCGCGAGTTGTGTTGATGTCGCGATTTTATCTAAGGGCACTGCTGTGCGGCGCATGGTGCCGTGCACGTCGTAAAGGACAACATTGCCCGTGCGATCAAAAATCTTGGTCGATTCGGCAACTTTTCTGTTCTCGAAGTTATTGATCGCCGGCAGCGGCATGAAAGTCGCCCAAATAACGCCCCAGCCAACCGTAAAAAGCAGCAACGCGAGTACGCCGAGTATCGTTATTTCAAGCCACGCCGGGAGCTTGCGGCGCGGCCGCCTGCGTTTTTCCTGCATAGGATAGGGAAATTGTAGCGTTTTTAAGCTCCGTGAGCCACCTACCGCGCATGGGCCAAGTGTGTGATCCCGATTGCGATGGCGTCATACTCATCGTCGTGTCTGATCGGTTTTTTAATCTTGAGAAGCGCATGTAACATCTTCGCGACTGCCTCTTTGTTTGCACTTCCGTAGCCGCCAACGGCCATTTTCACTTGCCCTGGTGTGTATTCGGCGACAGGAAGATCGTGTCGCGCGGCGCACTCAAGAAGTGCGCCGCGTACTTCTGCCACGTGCATCGCCGTCTTTTGATTTTTTTGAAAAAAAAGTTTCTCGAGCGCGACTGCATCTGGTTTGTATTCTTCTAAGAGCCGCTCACATGCTATCGCCACAGCTGCGAGCCGATCAACAAACTCATCTTTGGTGTCTGTCTCGACGCAGTCTGAGTACAGAAGTATTTCTTTGCCGTCGGTTTTTTCTACGACCGCCATGCCGCATCTCCCGTATCCCGGATCTATTGCGAGCACTTTCATGCGCGCAGTATATCCCAAAAGAAAAAGCCACCTCTCCGAAAGGTGGCTGCCTACGATTTGTATGCCGCGGAGGTACCTCGCGGTGATGGTTTTGGTTCTACTGCCTCTTGCGAGTACTCGAACCTTCTGTTGCTAAGCGGGATATCGGCCCACTCCGGAGGTTGTGAGTCGCTTGAAGGCCTCTTCCCAATTTTTCCGCGGCGCCTCTTCTGGGCCGTACGGATCATTCGAGTCGACCATCTGCGGCCAGTCCAGAGTTTTAATCGCGGCAAATATGTGTTCGTACTTGCTGCCGTGGTGATATCCGGCAGTTATGACGACACAAGGAATGCCGTGACGCTGACACTCACCCATGACCATAAGGCCGAGCGGGGCCAGTTCTCCTCTGCCACACCGATGAGTGCTATCAGGAGGAAAGTAAAGATCCGTAAGAACCCCCACCTCCTTTCTTTTATACTCTTCGGTATCGACGACTTCTTTGAGCCAACGCTTGAAGTCGTACAGGTCACACCCAGCGGCCTGCTCGAGAATGTCTTTCAGACCCAGTTCATCGCGGACCCTAAGCGCATCCTCAACGTGCTTGCAGTCGTCCTCAACGATAAAGACGTATTTCATTGTGCCCTCCTTGGGCGGGTTTGCGCAAAAGCGCGGTTTCAACGAACTTTTTGACTGTCGACATTATTGACGATATCTTGACAATACTCAATCAAGTGGGGAAGTAATACACAGTAAATACTTGATTTATTGAGGATTTATGCATATAATAAATGTGTTAGAAAATATGACACTATGGTAGAAATTAGCGACAATTTGCTCTCTGCACTCGGGATAAATGGCAACGAAGCCAAGGTTTATTTAGCAGCTTTGGAGCTTGGGGAAGCCACCATGCAAGGTCTGGCAAAGAAGAGTGGCGTGAATCGTTCTACTATCTATACCTTTATCGAGACCCTGGAGAGCCGGGGATTCATCCTCGAATGGCAGAAAAGTAAGCGCCGCATCTATAGCGCGGTACACCCGGATGCTTTGATAGACATGCAGCGCCAGAAGATTGAAGAATTGGAAAATATCTTGCCGGAATTGCTAGCAATCAACAACAAATCCGACAAAAAACCGCGTGTGACATTTTACGAAGGATTCAACGGCGTCGAAGATGTATACAAAGATATGCTGCGTGAGAAAAAGGAGATCGTTGCGTACGAAGATCTCGAAAGTCTCAAGAATGAGATCCCGCGAAGAATGTTTGAGTGGTTTCCGAAGGAGCGTGCAAAGAAAGATGTGTTGATCAAAGCAATTTCACGCGATACGGAATTCGCGCGAGAGTTTTCCAAAGGGAATCGCGGGCTTCTGCGCGAAACGAAATTCATCTCGACTCCTGCGCTCAAAACCGACATCAATGTCTATGGTGATAAAGTCGCGCTCATTGATCTTCAATCAGACTCTCCCTTCGGAGTGGTCATTGAAAACAAAAATATCGCCGAGACTATGCGCGCCGTGTGGAATGAGTTGTGGAACAAGCTCGGTCCCGCTGTAGACTAATTATGCTGCGTTGGTGTAGACCTCTTGCACGTCGTCGTACGCGTCGATTTTTTCCATAATCGCCATGAGTTTCGCATCGTCTTCCTCCGAAAGGGGAATGGTTGTTTTCGGCGTGTAACCCTCAGTCGTTTTTTCAAAGGCCCACAAGGCGCTTCCCGGCGCCGCCATCGGTGTACCGAGTTCGTTCAAGAGGTGTTTCATTTCTTGCGCGGTTCTGTTTCTGCTGTCGGTGAGACACTCGATCACGATGGCGGCGCCGCCCGGTCCGTACGCTTCGTAGGTGATCGCTTCAAGCGCACTCGCGTCAGCTGAAATTCCTTTTGCCACCGCGCGATCGATCGTGTCTTTCGGCATGTTTATTTTCTTCGCGCTCTCAATCAGCGTGCGAAGTGTCGGCGAGTTCACATCGCCGCTTGCCTTCTTCGACTCGACCGCGATGCGCTTGCCGAGTTTGCCCCACGCGACACCTTTTGCTGCGTCGTTTGCACCTTTTTGGCTCTTAATCTGCGCCCATTTGTTGTGTCCGGCCATGCACAGCATTGTACCCATCGCATTCCACACGTCTATCCACCGCTTATACCGGACCTTTCCACTGTTTTCTGGGTTTTGCCCTGATTTGACATGTTTTCAATGGGTGTAGAGTTACGCGTACTGATGTGCCTGACCGTGCGTCAGTCGCTTTCAAAGGAGGACGGGAGCAATCCCCGACAACCCGGAAAGCAGGTCCTCGGAGTCTGTCCCTGTCGCAAGGCTCGGGAGACACACAGGATCAGTCGGTGAGAGCTGTGAGGTGAAGGGTTTGCGTGCGGAGATCATATCAAGACGCGCTGAGCCTTCATTGACCCACCAAATCATCGAGAACGAAAAAGACCTCCCTGGCGGAGGTCTTTTTCGTTTACCCTGAACACCTGCGTGATCGAGGGGCTGTAACCGTGCGCAAGTGACGTCATTATTGCACTCTTCGCACGCACCACTCGCGCTTTATCCACACGCGACGAGCTTCATCGTGCTGTCATGCCCTCACGATCAGAATGGTCGCCGGTGGTCGATTTATTAAGTTAATAAGGCTAAGGAGGCTTCGCCTCAAGACGTATGGACAATTCTTCGACAGCCTCGTACTGGGTCACCGCCCTCATGATCGTGATTCTCGCGATAGCGGCGATCGCGTGGTACGTCAATTCAACAGTTACACCGGCGCTCCCCAATACCGGCACGGATACGACAACAACTGACCAGAATTCCACTGGCGCGACTGGTTAGACGTCAGGAACAACAAACACCAACGGCACCACAGGCACGTACTAGGAAGCGTGTGGTGAGCCGCCCGGCCGCTCGCGGCCGAGCGGCTCGTATGCTGCAATAATTTCATGAAAAAAACCGTATAAAAAATTTGTACCTGCGGAGCTTTCGCGTTATCCTGCGAAAGCTTCATGCAAAAAACATTTTTCGTGCTCGTCGTGTTTGCCTCAGTTTTTCTGATTGATTCCAACGTTGCATCCTCTTCAACAATTTTAAGCACTGTCGCAGCAACGGTCCTTGCCACGCCGACCTTGCACGTAGTGGTCCCTCAAGCGCCAAGTGCGCCGGTGCGCCTCGCCATCCCCTCGATCAAGCTTGACGATCCTGTGCAGTCGGTCGGTCTTACCAAAGAAGGCGCGATGGATGTGCCGGATGGGCGCACGAAGAATGTTGGTTGGTATCAAGCTGGCACGGTTCCCGGCAACGCAGGAAGTGCCGTCATGGACGCACATGTTTTTGCAGCGTTTTCAAAATTGAAGAACGTAAAAGTCGGTGACATGCTCTACGTCACGACTGCGACTGGCCAGATCCAGAAATTTGTTGTCACGAAAGCGCAAACCTATGCACTCGCAGACGTGCCGCTTCAAGAGTTATTCAATAAGCGTGACGGAGCGCATCTCAATCTGATTACCTGCGCTGGCAAACTCACTGCCGACAAATCAACGTACGACCATCGCCTCGTTGTCTACGCGACACTCGTAGCGTAACACGCTATATAAGTTGTGATTGCGTCTTCGGAGCGTCTGCGCCGAGATGCTCGTAGCCTTTTTTTGTAACAGTGCGACCGCGTGGCGTACGTTCGATGAGGCCGAGCTGCATCAAATACGGTTCGTTCACTTCCTCAATCGTTTCCTCTTCTTCAGAAAGTGACGCAGCGATCGTCTTCAAGCCGACAGGTCCGCCACCAAACTTCTCGATGATGAGCGTGAGAATGTCGCGGTCGGTTTGGTTGAGACCGCCTTCATCGATTTCGAGGAGCGCGAGTGCTTTTTTCACCGTTTTAAGATCAAGCGGTGCATTCGTGACCTCGGCGAAATCGCGCGCACGCTTCAATAGATAGTTCGCTGTGCGCGGCGTTGCGCGTGAGCGGCGTGCGATTTCTTTCACTGAATCCGCGTCGACGTTGATTTCCAAAATACTCGCTGATCGGCGCAGGATCTCGCCGATCTCGCTGTCGGTGTAGTACTGCAAGCGAAATGTCCCCCCGGAAAAACGCGATCTCAGGGGCGCGGATAGCATCGAGATGCGTGTCGTCGCTGCGATCAGTGTGAATGGTGGCAGCTCGAGTTGCACGGTGCGGGCGCTCGGCCCCTTGCCGATCACGATATCGAGCACGCCGCTCTCCATCGCGGGGTAGAGAACTTCCTCGATTGTCCGATTGAGGCGGTGAATTTCATCGATGAAAAGCACGTCGCCCGGCGAGAGATTTGTCAGGATCGACGCCAAGTCGCCGACACGTTCGATTGCTGGCCCAGAGGTAGAACGCAGATTAGCGCCGATTTCTTTTGCTATGAGGTGTGCGAGTGTCGTCTTGCCTAAGCCGGGTGGGCCGTACAAGAGCACGTGTTCTGGTTGGTGTTTTCGACCCTTGGCTGCGGTGAGGAGGATGCGCAAGTTTTCTTTTATGCCTTCTTGACCGACATACTCTTTCCAGCTCAAAGGACGCAGCGCCTGGTCGAGGCTGCGTGGCGTTTTTTGGCTCTCTGGTTGAGTTTTTTCGCTCATACGAGGCACCGCTGCGCCGCGTGTGCGGGGGAGCGAAGGCTCTTGACTTTCCTACATTAAATGATACACTGCTGCCCAGTACTAAATCTCACGTGTTCTAGTATTGTTTCGCAATCAGAGACGCGCAGCTTTGGGTGATGGTGATTTTTCCACGGACGAGGAAGTCTTGGCTCCCTCCATCCGCCGGACCATATTGCAACATTCGCCAGAATGCATCACCCTAAATTGCGCATCTCCAATTCTCTCTGCACCATAACACCCCCTTCGCTTCCGGCAAGGGGGTTTTGTGGTCAAATCAAGAAATAGTTTCCAACATGACCTCATCGTTGAGGTCAACGACACGAGAGAGTTCGTCGAGTGAGGTAACGCCTTGGAGAATTTTGACGGCGCCGTCCTGCGCCATGCGCCGGATTTGTTGGTGTTTGGCGGCTTGCCAGATTTCGCGCTCACTCGATGTGTGGCGTACGCACTCTTCAATTTCTTTATCCATCAAGATCACTTCGACACAAGCGACGCGGCCCTTGTAGCCTAAGCCGCCGCATTTGTCGCAACCCTTGGCGACCCACATCACGTCGCGTGTCGGTGGGATATCCTCGGCGTGCGGGATCTTTGCCAAAAGCCGGTCCATGGTTGCCTTGTTTTCTCCTTCGATAGGAGCCTGCTGTCGACAGACCGTACAGAGTTTGCGGACGAGACGCTGGGCCATTGAGGTCGTGACTGCGGCGCCCAAAATGTCGGCGTTGACACTCATATCGATGAGGCGCGGGAAGGTCCCGGCAGCGTCATTGGTGTGCAATGTCGAGAAAACCAGGTGACCGGTCAAGGATGCGTGGACGGCAGTCGAGGCGACTTCGGCATCGCGGATCTCACCGACCATGATGATGTCTGGGTCCTGTCGCAGTACCGAGCGCAATCCTTCCGCGAAGGAATAATCTTTCGATACTTGTGTCTGCACGATACCGGGCAGGTGATATTCGATCGGATCTTCGATCGTGACGATTTTGATGCCGGGATTATGGACCGCGCGCAAAAACGCATAGAGCGTCGTTGTCTTACCGCTCCCGGTGGGACCAGTGTTTAAAATCATGCCGTTCGGTTTGGCGATTTCACGATTGAAAATCTCCATCAAGTATTTGTCGAAACCGAGAACATCCATCGAAAGCGCGATCGTCGAAGGGTCGAGGACACGCATCACGATCGTTTCCGCGTACGCACCAGGTAAGACACTGGTGCGGATTTCGATTTCTTTTTTATTGACGACGATGGAAAAGCGCCCGTCTTGCGCCATGTTTTTGATGTTGAGTTTGAGACCCGAGAGCAGTTTGATGCGCGATGATATGAGAGCGTACGTTGGTGCGTCGAAGGTTGTCACTTCGATCAGGACGCCATCGAGGCGATAACGCATACGCACGTCGGTCTCCTGCGGTTCCATGTGGATGTCTGATGCGCCGAGTGAAAGTGCACCACTCATCACGACCTCAAGAATGCGCGAAATCCGGTGCGCATCTTTGCTTCCAGCGAATTTCGCAACTTCGGCGCGGACGTCCTCAAGCGTCTTGAGTTGCGCCAACATCGATTGGATCGTTTCGTTGGAGAGGGTGAGTACGCCGGCCTCGGTCGTCGTCGCGTAGGAAATATCGTGGTAGCGATCCCACGCGTGCTCGAGTGACGCAGAAGAAACGATAATACGTTGCACCGAATAGCCGATGCGCTCGAGTTTTTGGAGCGCTTGCAGCGCGTCGGCGCGCTCCGGTGCACGCATCGCGACGAAGAGTTTGCGATTGATTTTCTTGAATGCGGCGATTTCGGAAGAGCGCGCTTCAGCTTCGGGAATGAGCCGCAGCGCGTCTGTGTCGATTGCTTTTGAGGTCAAATCGGCATACTCGACACCGTATTTTTGCGAGAGAATCTCAGCAAGCTGCTCCTCTTCTTTATGTCGGAGCTCAGAGAGACGCTCTTCCTGCGTACGCTCATTAAACTGCGTCATCGCTCCTATTGTAGCGCGAAATGGAGAGGCGTATCATGCACCCATGATCGCTCGCGAGAAAAAGAAGAACACCAAACGGCTCATCGTGCTCGATTCGCATGCGATTTTGCATCGGGCGTACCATGCGATCCCTGATTTCTCATCATCCAAGGGAGAGCCGACAGGCGCACTCTACGGGCTCACCTCGATGCTCCTGAAGACGATCGAAGACTTGAAGCCCGATTACATCGTCGCGACGCGCGACTTACCAGGGCCCACGCATCGGCACGAACTTTTCGAAGCATACAAAGGAACGCGTGCAAGAACTGACGACGAACTTGTGGTGCAACTCGAGCGCGCACCGAAAATTTTCAAAGCATTCGGTATACCCCTCTATGACGCAAAGGGGTACGAAGCCGACGACGTCATCGGGACGGTCGTGAAGCAGGCCGAAAAGCACAAGGATGTGGAGACCATCGTCGCTTCGGGTGACATGGACATGTTGCAACTTGTGTCGCCGCGCGTACGAGTTTTCACCATGCGCGCCGGCCTGAATGATCTCGTACTCTACGACGAAGATCGTGTCCGCGAACGCTATGGATTTGGACCAGAGCACGTCGTCGACTACAAAGGTATACGCGGTGACACCTCAGACAACATTCCAGGTGTGAAAGGTGTCGGTGAGGGCTCGGCCTCAAAACTCGTCGAAGCGTACGGCGATCTTGAGGCGATCTACAAGGCAATCAAAAAATCGGGCGTTGAAAGCGTCGTAGAAGAGACGGGCGTGCAAAAACGCTTTGTGCAACTCGTTGCCGATCATGAGAAGGACGCACTTTTTTCGCGCGATCTTGCGACCATTAAGCACGACGCGCCGATCAAATTCTCACTTCCTGATGGGGAGTGGCGGCTCGCGGATCATATTGAAGGAATTAGTGACATGTGTGACGAATTTGAATTCCGTTCGCTCAGAGAGCGCGCGCGGGCGGCGGCGGAAAAATCCGCC
This sequence comes from uncultured Candidatus Saccharibacteria bacterium, assembly GCA_964584225.1. GTDB lineage: Bacteria > Patescibacteriota > Minisyncoccia > Phycocordibacterales > UBA2100 > UBA10103. Next base: position 23,146 of record CAZOZG010000008.1, read on the forward strand.
GGAGCGCCACCGCCCGCGCCCAAAGCCGAAGTTCATATCGATGATATAGCGCTTCGCGAGACATCAGTGGCGCTGTGGCTTTTAAAATCCGAGCTCACGAATCCCGCGCTCGACGACATTTTGCACTTCGCCAACACAGATGATTTTGAGGAAGCACGCACAAAGATTTTTGCTGAGCTTCACAAGACGGGCCGACTCACTGAGGTATACGAGGAGATCGAACGGCCGCTTATTCCGATTATCGTTCGTATGCACGAGGATGGCGTCTTGCTCGACACGAAATTTCTCAAAGAGTTGCAGAAAGAATACGCGAAAGAGCTCGGCAAAATTGCCGGCCGCATTTTCAAAGCGGCCGGCCGTGAGTTCAATATCAGTTCTCCGAAACAGCTCGCGACAGTACTCTACGATGAATTAAAAATCACACCGGAGCGACAGAAAAAGACAGCGACCGGCGCACGCACCACGCGCGAGGAAGAACTCTCGAAACTGGCTGAAGCGAATCCAATCGTCGCCGACGTCTTGGCGTATCGCGAATTGCAGAAGCTGCTCTCGACGTACATAGAAAAAATGCCGACACTCGTCGGCAAGGATGGTCGTTTGCACGCGGAATTCTTGCAAGCGGGTGCAGCGACGGGCCGCATGGCGAGTCAAAATCCAGGCTTACAGAATATTCCAATCAAAACCGAGCTCGGGAAACGCATTCGCACCGCATTTGTTGCAGAAAAAGGGTTTGAGCTCACCTCAATCGACTATTCGCAGGTTGAGCTTCGGATCGCGGCCGGCCTTTCCGGTGACAAAAAACTCGTGAGCGTTTTCAAAAAAGGTGGCGACGTGCACACTGCCGTCGCCGCGGAAGTCTTCAACGTCCCGCCAGAACACGTCGACTACGAAATGCGCCGTCGCGCGAAGGTGATCAATTTCGGAATTCTGTATGGCATGGGCGTCAACGCACTCAGAGCCACACTTGGCGCAGGCGTCACGCGCGACGAAGCGGCGAAATTTCTCGATGAATATTTCAAAGAGTTTCCTGGCCTCACGCGCTACATCGAGCACACCAAAGCTGAGGCGCGTCGCGTCGGCTACACGGAAACCTTGTTTGGTCGCCGCCGCTATTTCCCTGGCTTTAAATCGGCGATGCCTAATCTCGTGGCACAAGCAGAGCGCATGGCGATCAACGCGCCAATGCAAGGCACGCAGAGCGATATCATCAAGCTTGCGATGGTGAAAGCAGATGAGCTGATCGAAAAAAAGGGCTGGCGCGATGACGCGCGGCTCTTACTGCAGGTGCACGACGAACTCGTCTACGAACTCAAGAAAGACAAAGCTGAAGAAATTGCGCGCGCGATCAAGCACGTGATGGAGAGCGTCGCACCGGCCAAAGAACTGAGCAACGTCCCGATCGTTGCCGAAGTGAAAGTTGGCAAAGACTGGGGCGACATGAAAAAGCTCTCCCGCTAATCGGTCGAGTTGTGCGGCGCGTTTTCAGAAACGACAAAGGTTGAGCTGTCGGATGAGCTGCGCATGTAGCTTTTTCCGTCAGGAATTTCAGTCCAGCTCACCGAGTCGGCTAGGGAGCTGTCTTTTTCGTACAACATGATGCCGTTGTTCGTACTCGCCAGTGAATAGGATGATGGCCAAGAGAGGTCAGGAGTCACGGGACCAGCGTAACCGTCGCTCGCGATGAGAAAGTGTTTGTCTGTCGGAATCGTCTTGCCGCTAAAATGCGAAGACGCGACGAGCGTTGTCATTGCGCCAGAGGAACTTTTCTTTTTGATGCTCCATCCACTGAGATCAGCCGCGAAATCGCTCGCGTTGTACAGCTCGACGTAATCGTCATTTGCGTTGCCTTTGATGCCCGTCATGACGGCGGCGATGATCACGTGCGCTTGCGGTGTGGGTGCAGGCAGATTTGCAGGTACGTTTGCAGTATGTGTGGCGGGTTGCGCCGCCGCCGCAGGCGGCGGCGCAACATCACCCACAGTAATGTCATCTTTGAAGCTGTCGAATAATGCTTGACCGATACCTTTCACTTTCATGATGTCTTCGATTTGATAAAACGTCGTTGTTTTTCTGTACGCGACAACGGCGGAGGCTTTCGCTGCACCAATTCCATGCAACATCATTAACTGTTCGGGCGAAGCGGTGTTGATGTTAATCAGTACGGGCGCAACGGGTGTTGTATGAGTCGTATCGACGGATTCTGATGACGTTGTCGCTGTGATGGGAGCATCGACGGTTGCGGCGAGAGATGATGTTTGCTGGCCCGAGAAACCGGTGAGTTGCGACCCGATACCAATCACAGCTGCCGCGGCGATTGCGCCACCCCCGATAAGAATTTTCTTTGTGTCGAATGTCAGTGTCATTGTATTTCTATGATCTCGTACGCGGCTGCTTCGGCTCCGACTGGCTGCGCCGCGGTCTTGGTGCTTGTTGTTTCGGATTCAGGTTGTTCTCGGTAATACCAGTACATAGCGGCCAGTAGGGCTGCATAGTAGAGCGCAACGCCCGTAAAGCCAAGTGGCGGATTAAATGAGACGGCAAGCCGCGCGAAAAGCGCGATAACGAACATCACGTACTCTAAGAGCGGAGCCATCAGGAAACCGAGACCGACTGCAAATAGTTGTATAGGAAGTGCCGCGAGCGCCGCCAATAGAAACCCACCGGCAATAACGTACGGAAGCATCCATACGATTAAAACGGATGCAAAGAATGACGTAAGCGAAAATGTTTGAAACTGCGAAATCACGAGGGGTGCGGTCGCAAGTTGCACAGAGATTGTAATGAGGAACGACTCTTTCCAGCCCAAGACCCCCGGATCGTCGCTGAGCCGGAGGAGTGCACGAAGCATCGGCAGAAAGTATACGATTGCGATCACTGCAAGAAAGGAGAGTTGGAAGCCGACGTCGAACATCAGGGCTTTCGGATTGAGAAGCGTGAGCACGAGCGCAGCGAGTGCGAGCGCATTGTGCGGAAGATACACGCGTCGTGTTTCCGTCGCGAGACGCGCCAGTGACGCCATAAGTGCGGCGCGGACTCCAGAAGCCGTGAATCCAGTCATCGCAACGAAAAACAAAATACAGATGAATGCGACGATATACGCATATCGCCGCGGCAAGATACTGCCGAGCACGACAAATAGAATCATGATGACGATTTGCATGTGAAGTCCATCGATTGCAGTGATAAATCGCAAACCACTAATCGAGAGATCGTTCGCAAATTGTTTTGAAAAATGATCGTTGACGCCAAACATGATGCCGAAGAGCAGTGCCGATTCCTGTGGCGAGAGAAGTGAGTCGAATGATCGGGCGATTGATTGTTTGACACCAAAGAGTGCAGCAAACACAGGATTTCCAGCACCGGTTGCGAGGAGGTGAATCGAGGGCTGCTGCATCACGCCGACAATGTGTCGACTGAACTCGCTTGCTGTGGGTGGGGTAATCTTGCCTCCAAGCTGTAGTTCTTGTCCGTACGCATACGATGGACTGGTACTCGTTATGACTGTCAGCGCACCAAACTTGGTCGACAGGTAGAGAATCTGTGTGTCGGAGCTTTGCTTCGGATCTGCCGAGACAAGCCCTCGAATCGTCCCCGACGCCGGCATGCGGGCGATGGCCGCTTGGTACTCATTATTGTCATGCGTATAGTAAAAGGCACCCGCCATGAGAAAGACTGACGCAAGAATCGCAATCCAGTAGCGTTCGTTGCTACCCAAAAGTGCGGCGAAGACGACTGCTGCAGGAACCAAAGAAAATGTGAGCGAAAGACCGAGACTTGCGAACGCAACACCAGAGAGAAATGAGAGGACACTTAGAAAAAGAATCGTGGGCGCGTTCATGCTAGTTGGACCAGTTGTGATATTTTGCCTTGAGTGCGGCGATTGTTTCAGGCGTCAGCTTTTCATAGATCGACATCCAATCATTGGCGATTGCAGCTTGTGCGACCTTGAGATCGGCACGACCGGCACACACCTCGCCTTGTAAAAACACTTCCACCAAATCTTTTTCGCGAAAACCCGGCTTTGGCGAGGCGGCTTCAGGAAAAAGATTTGCGATGTCGTTACTGCCGCCGATCGCAAGCGGAATCAAATGGTCGACTTCGTAGGAACCATACGGTTCCGGATACGCAATATTGTATTCAGCGAACACTTCTTTTCGCAGTTTCGTTGATACGTCGCGCACGGTTTTCGTATAGCCCGGAACGCACATGTGCGCCGGTGCAGCCTCTGGGAAAATCGCTCCAGGCGTGCACTCGTGGTCGGGCAATGGACCTCGCACTGCGCAGCCGGCTGCTTTCGTCCGTTCATCAATCGTAGTGACGGCAGGTGAACTCGATGCGGAAAGCGCAGCAGCGAGCTCGGAGGCTTTTTGTTGTGCGGCGAAATAGCGTGGGTAGTAGAGTGCGCTCGAGACGAGTAAGAGTAGCAACAAGAAAAAAGCGCTGAGACCCCGTGGTGTGTGCATCGCGCGCAAGTATACGCGGACGCAATATCTCAGCAAGAGAAGTTGAGAAGTCACGCGAAGTGCGCTATAAAAGCGTCCGGAGGTACTTGCATGAAACAGCAAGAAGTCGAAAACCTGGTGCGGCAGGTGTTGAGTCCCGTCACGTGGAAGCGTCCGCTTGTGATCATGCGTCATATGCGAGATCGTCACCAGAAAGATATTCCAGACGCACAGGTGCATGAAGCACTCCAAACCGGCCTCGAAGAAGGGTGGGCCGAGCGTCGCGTTGTCAAAAAACCGCGACCTTTTGGTGTGTCCGAGGGCGATACCGCCGAGTACCGGCTCAACGGTGGACCGCTCCGACGACATGTGCCAACACAGGCCCTCGCTGCAGGGGCTCAGCTCCAATACGCGTAGGTCTTCAATGTAATCGCCGGATTAATCCGGCGATTTCCTTTTTTATGCGAAGAAGTACTATATCGATATGTTGTATCTCTATACCGGTACTGATCGTGAAAAAGTTCGCGCAGAAATCGACAAGCGCATCGGGAAACTCCGGAAGGACGTCGAGATAGTCCGTGTGACTGATGCCAACACGATTGCCGACGCTGAGGCGGCGCTGCGTGGCGCGGGAATGTTTGGCGGAGTTCGAGCAATCGTGTTTCAAGATACATTCAGTAATGAAGAGATGGCCGGGATCGTTTCCAAGTCGCTCAAACACATGAGCGACTCGGACGAGACTTTTTTCATTTTCGAAGAAAAGATCGATGCTGCGACTCGGAAGCACATAGAAAGATTTGCCGAGGAATCTGAACGCTTCGACGCGAAGAAGGGAAGCGAGAAGCGCGGCGACGTGTTTCAGATGGCGTACGCGATGAATCGCGGCGACAAAAAGGCGCTCTGGGTGGATTACATGCGCGCGCTTTCGCGCGACGAAGCGCCGGAAGCGATTCACGGCGTCTTATTTTGGGGAGCGAAACAGGCGGTTTTGAGAGGCGGCGCGGCCGAAGGCCGCGCCGCGCACCTCCTCGCCGCACTCGCGGAATTGCCGCACGAGTCACGTCGCCACGGTGTCGAGCTTGAATACGCGCTCGAACGGTTCATCCTGAATATCGGCTAAGTGTGCACAACGTGATTGCGAACGCTCCGCGCTCCTGTAGCATTATCTGTGTGAAAACGATTGCCACCGTCTCCTTGGGCGTGCTTTTTACGCTGTTCCCATTGAGTGCATTTGCACAATCCTCTGTAAATCCGATGCAAATGCTCATGATGTCGCAAGCTCTGAGTGGCGGCACGAATGGGATGTTCGGTGCTCTCGGCTCCAGCGTAAGCACGAAAGCAGATGCGATGTGCAATCCGTGGAACACGGCATGCGGATGCAACATGATCCGCTCTGGTGACAAGTGTGTTCCCGGGAAAAATACCTATGGCTGTCCTGTGGGAGTTTGCAACGACACCGTCAACGGCCAACTCACGAACGGCACCTGCGTGGCGCAAAACAAGTGTCAGGCTGCCACAGCGGGAGGTCAGGGAGTCGATGCCAACCTTAGTAAGTTGGGACAGCTCGTCGGCATGATGGCACTTTCCCAGTTGATGAAAAATAACAATAGTAGTCAACCAACGCCTACGCCTCTCCCCGTTACTGCGGGAGGAGCGAACGGCTGCACGAGTTACTACGCGGTGACGACGCCCTCAACCGACCCGTGTGCGTATTACATTCCACCGACGACATTTGGTTCCTCGAGTCTCAACGTCGGCACGGATTTCACCTCCCAGCTCAATTCACTTCTCGGAGGCTCGACTGCCAACAACCAGCTCACAAGTCAGCTCAATGCGATTCTCAATAATTCGTCAGTTTCGGGCAGCACGCGCACGATTGCGACAAGTTCCGTGACACCTGTCGGTAATCCCGGTCTCAATCCGTCTCTGATGTCGTCGAGCTCACTACTCGGCGGCACACATGGTGGCATTAGCGTGACGCAATCCGGCGGCGCGATCTATGCGAGCTCGACGGATGTGCAGGGCAACACCGAAGTTGCTGGTTTCTACGGCGGCAATACGGTTGGTAATTCCAAGCCGACTGGTGTCATCGCGGGCCTGTGTGTCTCACGACCATGGGCCGGATCGCTCATTTCATATGTCATCCCGTCGTCGTTCTTCGATGGCCTCTGCTCGTGGGGTGGCTACCAGGTCGGACAGCCGATTCAACAGCCCGGGTCCACTACGACGACGATCGTCCAGCCGATCGCGGTGCAGCCAACCTATTCCACCTCAACTATTTCAGCTGCGAAAGTGCTTGTAAAAATCTGGGCGTCGCCGCCGACGGTCAGCATTGGTCAGCGCACGCTGGTTTTCTGGAATTCACAGGGCGCGGCGAGTTGTCTCGTGAAAAGTCCGGACGGAAGCTTCAATCAGACAACACTCTCCGGTGGCGCCTCGACGGTGCCGCTCACGACTGACACCACCTTCACGATTTCCTGCATCGGAGCCGACGGCACCCCCGCGACTGACAACGTCACGGTGCACATGGCGATTTAGTCCCCTGTTCACGACGTTATAATAAGCATCCTTTCGGACGCCGAGTATATGCAGAACATGTACAACCAGCTCATGTTTTTCAAAGCGATGCGTCGCGAGGAGATACTAAGATAGGTTCTCAAAATGAGCTAAAATGGAGAGGTGAGTTTCCTCGCTCAAGTAGGGGTTGCCATGACGATGTTTTTGTCGACCATTTTTGGTTGGTTCAATGGTGCACAAAATTCTGCATTGTCAGCGCAGCCCATTGATTCAGTGTCAACTCCGAACAGTGCCGTTCAAACGTCTACAACTAATTCAGATTCAACAATTTCGCAAAGTTGGATCTTTCCAAATTGGAATTTTTCTCTGACAAAAGATGCTGGCTGGACTCTTCTTTCAAAAGATAGTCTGGGTAAAATTAATTTTCCACCAGACGCAACAAATCCAGAGTTTGCTCTGCAGAAAGGGCAGTGTGTCTTTGCTTTCCTGCCGTCCAATGCTCAATTATTTTCAAGTTCATTTAGATATTTAGGAGGAACGACACTCGTCCCGCCCCTTCCCGCGAGCACAAAATATACGATTGGGTACGCCCTCGCCAATTCGTTGTTGCCGCAAGGATTTAAATACAGTCCAAGTCCGATTCAACATTTGCCTGGTGAAATGATGGTTATAGATATCATTGACAGAAATATCGTTAGACAGCCGATCTACGGTGACCCGTATTTTATCCTCTTTGACAACGGAGGAGGCCTTGTCGACAGCGAATGCGCGAACGATATAACGTCAATCATCTCCACTATCAAGCCTTATCATGATTTGACTAGCTTGAATGCCAACTCCTATGGTGCACTGTATTTAAAAAATGGCGAGCTATTTTTCGTCGACGATAGCAATGTCACAAAGGAATTGGAGAAAAGTTTTATAGCCACATCTACTGACTCAGCTAATGACATGGTCGCAGTACCGTTTGTATATAAAAATGAGATTTTTTACTCCTCCGGAGAAACATATCATCAATACAACCCGTTTACATCGCAGGATGTTGCTCTCGTAATACCTTATGTCGGTGGCCAATTTCCCATTGGTAATGAACTATACCTAATCGGAAATCCGCGACAGGATGCGATTGCGTCAAGTACTGACTATACTCTTTTCGGTCTCTCACTTTCTTCGGGCGCTGTCACCACACTCGCAACCGTGCACGAACCCTTATTTGACGGTTACTCTCGGACACTAAACACACTATATTTGGTTGATGGCATTGAGGGACAAGGTTGTTTTGGCGCATCATACGAACGATACGATATCAATAAAGGAAATGTTGAAAGTCTCGGCACAGTAGGCTCGTGCAAAGGGGAATCTGGATATGAGACCACTCAAGCACAAGAAGCGTCCATCGAGTCAGAGATAGAGGAACGACTAACGTCGAATGTCGACAGTTTTGCGTTGATAAAGGCGGGTCAGATAACTCAAGCGACGAGTGACGAGAAAAGTAAGTGGCAACACATAATTGACTGGCAGGCCTCTGCTTGGAGTTTTGCCACGAGTACAAATTAATTGTGTGTGCGCTCGGCACGGAGGCTCATATTCGACTCCAGGTGGGGTTATGCAAAAACGAGGCAGAAGGAACCTTATTCTAAGCCAAGTTCAACTTGTCCGCCCAGTAGGAGTCTCCCGCGCCTCTCGCCTCGTAGTCACTCGGCTCGGGTTAGGCACCGCCTCGCGCAAGTCGTCAGGGATATTTTGCTCGCCGTCGCTTGCAAAATTCCACGACCCTGCCTCGCTTGCCCCGCATGCTTGCGGGGCATAGCTCCGGCTCGGACTTGCAAAGAAAAACAGTGCGCAGGCACTGTTTTTCATTCAAGTCCGCCCAGTAGGAGTCGAACCTACGACCATCTCCTTAAAAGGGAGCTGCTCTACCAACTGAGCTATGGGCGGGTGAAAAAACTATAGCATTCGAGCCTTTTTTTCGCGAATTTAGAGCGGGAGATCGAAGGCGATTGCGCCCGCGCCTGTGAGCATTATTGAAAGGCATATGACCGCGAGGAGGAGGTTGGTCGCCAAAGACAGCGGGACGATTGAGGCGTAGCCGCGTGAGCCGAATGCGTGCTTCAGTCCAACGATCGCGCCGAGTGCTGCTGCGATTTGCGTCCACGCACCCACCACGAGCGCGAGCCCGATGCCGCCCGTAATCAAAGCAGAGAGGCCGACCATCCACATAGACGGAAATCCGATGATGGGCATGCACACGTTTGCAATTGATTGTTTCGTCGCCCACATGCGGGACATCATATAGATGAGTACAATCCCTGCCGCGACACGCAAGAGCGTAGGCGCGAAGAAGGAGTAGTTGAGTAGCTCCGGAAACAGCATCAGCATGCGCTGAGCATACCACGTGTGCTACGCTGGCCGCCATGGAAGTCGCCGTACTCCTACACAATGTCCGCAGTGCGCACAACGTCGGCTCGATTTTCCGCACAGGAGACGCTGCGAGTGTCTCGAAGATTTTCTTGAGTGGTTATACGCCGCAGCCGATCGATCGCTTTGGCAGAGCGCTTGTGGCGCTCAGCAAGGTCGCGCTCGGCGCGGAAAAAAATACGCCCTGGGAGTACCATAAAAACCCGCAAGCCGTGATCGCGAATGCGAAAGCGCACGGTTGGCACATCGCCGCAATCGAGCAGGCACCGAACTCAATCGATTATCGGAAATTCAAACTGAAAAAACGGGTACTCTTTATTCTCGGCAATGAAGTTCGTGGTATTTCTCCTTCTCTTTTGAATACATGCGATTCGATTCTGGAAATTCCTATGCATGGTAAAAAAGAATCGCTCAACGTCGCGGTTGCGGCTGGCGTGGTTTTGTTTCGCCAGGTTCGTTGAAACTCCGGAAATCTTTGAACATCCGCTCAGCGGTGATCCTGCCGCCCGCGCCCGCGCCTTCGGCGACTTTTTCTCCGTTGATGTACAGACAATTGGTAACGCCATGCGAAAACCACGATGCATCTTCAAATCGTTGGAACCCTGCTGTCAGTTTCTCGCGCGTCGCGACGACGGCACAGCGTGCGCCCTCGGTGTACGGCATGAGCGCGACGTCAGCGGGCGTCAGTATATGCTCGTAGAATCCAGCGTGATTGGCGAGAATGGCGGCTTTGTAGCCGACGTCTTTGAGCTCGCTGACGAACACGTCCTGAAGATTATGTGGGCCGGGATCGGTGTAGCCTTTCTCGACAACCTCTTTGAAAACCGTTTCCTCAGTCGCGCCCTCGGCAAACGCGTCGGCAATGTAATTGAGAGTGCCATTGAGAATTGCGCGCAATTCGTGCACCTCTCCATTGAAAGCGTTGATCGCGGGCAAGATGCCGGAGTCGCCGCCGACGGTCGCCGAGTACCGCAGTTGTTTTCTATAATCGTCCACGAGGTTCCAATGGTTGGCAAGCACTGCTTTTTCACACGTGACGACACGTGCACCCCGCTCGAGCGAGTCGGTGTAGTAGTGCAACATCGCCGCGCCGTCGCCAACGCTTGGCACAGAAATAAATACAACCGTGTCGTCGCCGACGTGCTGTCGAAAATCGTTGTTGTCGAGGATCTTTTTTCCCGCCGCGTAGACACCGGTGCTCTTTACAATCAGATCGACGCCGACCTGGTGCTCGGCGAGAACCTCTTCGATATGTTTCCCAACGTTCCCGTGTCCGATTAAGATCACCTTCATCAGTAGGTAATGGAATCGACGATGCGTCCCTTTGCGTCGAGAAGGCGAATCACGTCGTGCGTATCGCGCCAGAGATCCCCCGGTGAGCCGAGGTATACGCGCCAGTCGCTCAGTAGGTATGCTTGATCGCTTTGATGCGCGGTCGCGCAGCCGTTGTAGGAAAAGTTGGTTTGCGCATAGCCGAGGCACGCGGGAGATACCGTCGGCGGCGCCATGAGCGGCGTCTGGCAGGGAAGGACCGAACGCAAAAAGTCGAGACATGAGTCGCCAAACGTCCTGATGTTGTTCGCATCGATGGGGATGGCGTTGTAGGGCGATGGGCATTGACTGAGGAGCGGTGGTGAGAATTGCTGTAATTGACCAAGGTACCCAGAGCATTCATTTTCGCGGAACGATGTGCCGACCGGAGATGGTCCTGTCGACACGATTGCGCTCACGCCCGGATCAAGTGCGATGTCTCGCTGCGCGTTGAGCTGCCCCACTAAAAATGTACTCGCGCCTTTTGGGATGTATGCGCGTGCGCCTGTGACGACACTCTCAAACGACCAGCCGGTGATATCAATAGGCGTTGTCGCACCCGCCGCCGACTGGATTTCGATATATTCTGCTGCGCCACTTTCTCGGGAGCCGCCATCGTCGTTGATAACGACATCGCCTTGGTACGGCGACACGCTGCCGAATGTCTTCGATTGGTCTGATCGTGATGTCTGCGTTCCCTCGTCTGTGACGGCAGCAGTCGTCGCAAGGCCGTCCGTCAGCGTCGAGAAATCGGGTTGCCACGGCAAGCGGGATGATCCGGTCGACGTGCCGGTGCTAAAGAGTCCGCCAAATGGATTCAAGTCGCTTGCGATTGCCGTGATCTTGCCGACACCGCCCGCGATGAGCCACAGAATGATGAGCCCGATAATTATGAGTACAGCGGTAACAACGAGAATGCGTCTTATCATAGTGTCATTATACTGCTGCCGGTTTCTTCATCGCTGTTAATTCTTCGCGCGCGACGTCTGCGTCACTCCATTTCATACTCGTGCCGCGCGGCCCCATGATGTTGGGGTCCGTACCTTTCCCGGTGATTAAAACGGCGTCACCCGGCTGCGCGTACGCGAGAGCTTTCTGAATGGCCGCGCGGCGATCCACAATGATTTCGGGCTTTTTTGACATGCCGTGCGCGATGTCGGCAATGATAATTTCCGGATCTTCGTCGTACGGATCCTCATTCGTGAGAATTACTTTCTCGCAACTGCCGTCTGCGATACGACCCATCACGGGGCGTTTCCACGTATCACGGCCGCCGCCGGTGGAACCGAGTACACAAATTTTCCGCTGCGCACGGTACGCGTCGTACAGCGCGGCGAGTGAATCCGGTGTGTGTGCGTAGTCAACGACGACCGTGAAATCCTGGCCAGCATCGATGCGCTCACCACGGCCGGGGATTCTATCTAAATGATTGAGCGCCTCGGCAATCGTCGAAATGGGGACACCGAAAGCGCGAGCCGCGGTCGCAGCGGCGAGCGCGTTCTTAAGCGAAAATTCTCCGGGCAATCGCACCGGAATGGTCGAGTTTTCAAACGTAAAGGAGCCACCGCGCTCATTCGCATTCCACGGCTGATGTTCTGCAAGTGTGAAGGGAAGAATTGTCTCGACAGGCAGCAACAGGTAGCGAGCAGCCTCTTTGTCATCTTGATTGGCGACCATGAAGCGCGGGCGTTTTACAGATCGAGCAAGCTCTTTGCCGATTTCAAATTTTGCCGCGGCGTACGCTTCGTACGAACCGTGTGATTCGATGTGTTCAGGCGCGAGATTAGTGAAAATGAGCATGTCGAGATCGATTCCGCGATGTCGAAATTGTCGCGCGCCTTCCGAGGTCATCTCGAGGATCGCCACTTTGCACTTTGCTTTCACAGCTCGCGCCAAAAATTGTTGGATAAAAAACCTACCGGGCATTGTCATGCGCGTCAGATTTGGTTCAGATTTTTCAGCGACTTTAAGTCGGATTGAATTGAGAACCGCGGTTTTCCATCCCGCAGTTTCAAAAATCGCGTTGAGCATTTCGGTCACCGAGCTTTTGCCTTTTGTCCCCGTGACACCGATCACGACGAGCCCGCGCGCCGGATGTTCGTAGATCACCGCCCCGAGCTCAGCGAGCAGCCGATGATAGAGATTGAGCGCAAAGCCGGGAGTGACTGCTTTCACGCTTTGTTTTACTGCGGCCATACATTAATTGTGTGAACCTAAAAGACGCAACGCCTCGCGTAGTCGCTCGCTCGCGCCCTCGATTTCTACAGGCACTTTTCTTAAAGCATCGCGCGCCTCGTGTTGTGCGTATCCTAATGCGCGCATCGCTTCAAGTGCTTCGGCATCGCCTGTGAGTGAGCGCGCCTCTTGCTCACTCGCCGCACCGACTTTGTCTCGCAACTCCAGCACAATTTTCTCGGCGGTCTTTTTTCCGATGCCAGAAACTTTGGTAAGGTATTCTGCTTTACTCGAGGCGATCGCGGAACGCAATGTCTCGACAGACGCGATGTCGAGAATTGCGAGCGCAGATTTCGGCCCGATGCCGGAAACGGTCAACAGCAGTTCAAAAAAGCGTAATTCTTCTTCGGCGCGAAAGCCGTACAAATCCAAGACGTCTTCGCGCACGGCAAGATGCGTCCACAGCGACACATCAGCGCCCACCGTGAGTGAGGCGAGCGTCTCGCGCGTCGCCGCGATTTTGTAGCCGACGCCGCCGGCCATGATGATCGCAAATCCTGCTCGTACTGCGCGAACCTTCCCCTCAATGCCGCCGATCATGTCTGCATCATAGCGCGGTTGCGAAGGAGGCGCATTTCGGGTAGGATGCTTCGCAATGGCAAATACAAGTTCGGCCAAAAAAGCACAACGCGTCGCTTCGCGTCGCCGCGTCTTCAATCTGCGCCGTCAGAAAACGATGAAAGACACCGCAAAGGAAGTTGCGAAGTTGATCGTCGGACACAAAGCAAAAGAGGCGGAAGCGATGCTCCCTGCGCTCTACATGGCAGTCGACAAAGCCGCCAAAAATGGCGTCATCAAGAAAAATACTGCGGCGCGCATGAAATCGCGGCTCACGAAGCGCATCGCACACCTCGCGAAATAGAGATTCGTGTCCTCCCGCCAGGAATCGAACCTGGATTACGAACTCCGCAAGCTCGCGTTCTATCCATTAAACTACGGGAGGTAGTCAGGGGTAATGTAGCATTGATTCATGGTTTTTCCACATTTGTAGGCGTTTTTCCGTTGCAGGTGAGCCAACTCAGCGTCATCATATGAGACATGAATGATTCCCAGCCTCGGGCGGGGGAACGCGGCGTATCAATCCTCGCCGCGCTCGTCCTCACCGCACTTCTCGGCGGCTTAGCACTCACGACCAGCAACTCCTCTTCGCCGGCTCCCGTGGCTGTAATTAGCCAGCAATCCCAACTCGCTCAAGCGGCAGCGTCGTCGCCGAGCTCCATCAACGATCAATGCAACATCGGGGAAGTGCACGTCGTCACGGAGCTATCCGGCGCGACAGCAAAGCCGCAAGACCAAACCAAAAAATGTTTCGTAAAGAACTCGCAGGGGCAGTACGTGCCAGGCCCGGATGCGAACGACCCCGCGTGTGATGCTGGGTCGGCTAGTTCGTGTGACGTCCAATACTGTCCACCATCGCAATTTCTGCAAGGCGGCGCAAAATGCATCAACGTTCGCTGCACGGGAACCGATTCAGGCGAATGTCTCAATCAAAATCTCAATAGCGCTATCAATAGCGCAACAGCAAATTCCGGCAAAGTGACAGACCCTGCGCGCGCGCTCGCGCTTTTGACCGCCTACAACAACACGACGATCTCAACGACTGACGGCGGCATTGTCGACGGGCAGACCTTCGGCAACGCATTCAGTCCTCAGGGTACTGAAGCGGTAACTGCCGCAACACAAGCGGAAATTACAAACACCGACGATGCCATCAAGCAGTACTCGGCGGCCTGCTCCGGTGCGAACGCAGCCACCTGTGACAGCACTGATCTTCGAAATCTCGCACAAGCCGAACAAAACAAGACGGTCCTCGAAAATCGATATCAGGATCTCGCAGACAACAGCACATCAATCCAGGGAACTCCGCCGGGCGAGAAAATAACTCCGATAGCGGGCCAATCCTACACCGAGTCTGGTTTGAGCAACGGAGACAAGAATGCGTTTATGGATGCGGCCGCGAAGACAAATATGAACGCCAGCTGCACCGGGGATGCGGGCGGGACATGGACATGCACCGCGACTCCGCTTTCGTGGCAGACAGGACAAAACTTCGGAAACTCGACAGGTTTTGGCAACAACCAAGCAGTCCAGGACAATCTGACCACGGCTCAAAAAGACGCGTTTTTCGGATCAAACCCCAATGGCCTTTGTAAAATCATGGTCGGTAGGTGATAATCCGTAGAACAAACGATAAGTTGCAGAATGAACTCGGACTAGAATACA
>CAZOZG010000009.1:0-31666 GCA_964584225.1 uncultured Candidatus Saccharibacteria bacterium
CGGCCGCGTTCGTGACGGCGCGCGACTCTGTGAGTGGCGTGGCGTTCCTCGCGGCGACTTCATCAGACGCTTCTTCGACGCCGACGTGGACGCCAGCCGTTATCGCAGATGCAAAACTCACGCTTGGCGAATCTGTCGTCGCGCTATCAGGAAAGTCGATTCCTCGCATCGCCAATGGTCTTGTGACCGCGCTCACACCACTTTCAGGCAGCGGCGCGCAAGATGAGTTCGACACGAGCATTTCGGCCGATTCCATCATGGCCGGAAGTCCCGTGATCAACACCGACGGCGCAGTTTTGGGTGTAAGTACCGGTATCTCGCGATCGTCTTCTCTTTCGGGATTCATTTCTGCGGCTGTCATCATGAAATCGAATACCAAAGGCGCCGCGAAAGAAACATCACAATGATCGTTGTAGTATAATGAGTCGAGCGCTATGGCACCATTCAATAATTACACCACCAAAGCAAAGGAAGCGATTCACCGCAGCCATCAACTCGCGGTCGAGCGCGGCCACAACCAAGTCTCCACGCTGCACCTCCTGGCTGCGCTTTTGATGCAGGAGGAGAGTATGGTTTTGCCGATGCTCGAACAAGTCGAGATCGACGTCGCGCACCTCACCGACACGGTCTTGGAGCAAATCGAGGGCGCGTCGAGCAATACGGCTGTATCTCCCTCTTTCCAGCTGTATCTCACACCGGAATTAGTGCGAGTCTTTGAAGCTGCGCCGCGGATTGCCGCGTCATTCAATGATCAATTTGTTTCACCTGAGCATTTACTCTTGGGGCTCGCAGAGCACCCAGGGCCAGCTGCCGACATTCTTTCTCGATTCCGTATCGATCGCACCGCGCTCGCGCGTGTGCTCACCGACATCAAAGAAGGGAAGATTCGCGACACCGGCGAAACGCAAAAGCCGCGCGCCCTCACGCGCTTCGCGCGCTCGCTCACAGAGCGCGCACGCGAGAATAAGCTCGATCCGGTGATTGGTCGCGACACAGAAATCACCCGTGTCATCCAGATTCTCTCGCGACGTACGAAAAACAACCCAATCTTGATCGGGGAAGCTGGCGTCGGCAAAACCGCAGTCGCAGAAGGCCTCGCGCAGCGCATCGCCTCGGGCGACGTCCCAGAAAGTTTGCGTGGGAAAGAGTTGATTCAACTCGACCTAGGACTACTCATTGCTGGCACCAAATATCGTGGAGAGTTCGAAGAGCGCCTGAAGGCCGTCATGAAGGAAGTGGAGCGCAGCGAAGGCAAAATCATTCTTTTTATCGATGAGATTCACACACTCGTCGGGGCAGGTGCCGCAGAAGGCTCAATGGATGCATCCAATATGCTGAAGCCCGCGCTCGCCCGTGGCGAGATTCGCGTTATCGGCGCGACGACCCTGAAGGAATACCAACGACACATCGAACACGACCCAGCGCTCACGCGTCGTTTCCAGCCGGTCTACGTCAATGAGCCGACCGTCGATGATGCGACAGCGATTTTGCGCGGCCTTAAGGAAAAATATGAGCTCTACCACGGCGTGCACATTACCGACGACGCAATAATTGCTGCCGTTCAGCTCTCGACGCGCTATATTACTGAGCGTTTTTTGCCAGACAAAGCGATCGATTTGATCGATGAAGCTGCCTCAGCGCTCCGCTTGTCGCTCGAAAACAAACCACCCGTGCTTGAAGAGGCACATCGCAAGATCACACGTCTCGAGATCGAGAAAGAAGCACTGAAGAAAGAAGCAGAAGGAGGCGACGAGAAAGCGAAGAGTCGCACGAAGCATATCGAGAAAGAAATCGCGGATCTGAAAGACGGTACACACGAACTCGAACTGAAATGGAAGAACGAAAAAGAGACGCTCGCTGAGATCAAGAAAGCAAAATCCGAGCTTGAAAGAGCACGTA
Organism: uncultured Candidatus Saccharibacteria bacterium; assembly: GCA_964584225.1. Lineage (GTDB taxonomy): Bacteria > Patescibacteriota > Minisyncoccia > Phycocordibacterales > UBA2100 > UBA10103. The sequence goes on from CAZOZG010000009.1 coordinate 1,900, forward strand.
TCGACGCCGATGGCGCGGAAAGCGTTGCCGATCTCACCAAGGCTGCCGAGATTCGCTATGGTCGCATCCCGGCCCTCGAGCGCGATATCGATGCGGCTCAAAAACGCCTCAAGAAATTGCAAGCGACGCGCCGCGTCTTGAAAGAAGAAATTACCGCGGAAGACATCGCCGGTGTTGTCTCGCGCTGGACCGGTGTGCCTGTCGCGCGCATGATCGAGGAGGAAGCAGAAAAGCTATCGCGCATGGAGGAAGAGCTCAAAAAGCGCATCGTCGGCCAGGACGAAGCAGTACAGAAAGTTTCAGACGCGATCAAGCGCTCTCGTGCAGGTATCGCCGACCCAAATCGACCGGTAGGTTCGTTCCTTTTGCTCGGCCCCACGGGCGTTGGCAAGACAGAACTCACGCGCGCACTCGCTGATTTCCTCTTCAATAGCGAAAAATCGCTGATTCGCGTCGACATGTCGGAATATATGGAGAAACACTCAGTCTCGAAAATGATCGGTTCACCGCCGGGCTATGTCGGCTACGACGAAGGTGGTGGTCTTACAGAATTGGTTCGCCACCGTCCGTATTCGGTGATTCTTTTCGACGAAATCGAGAAGGCACATCCGGAAGTCTTCAACATTCTTCTTCAGGTCTTGGACAACGGACGCCTGACCGATGCAAAGGGTCGGACCGTCAACTTCAAAAACTGCGTCATCATCATGACGTCCAACATTGGAGCTGAACACATCGATAAAATGTCGGGCCTCGGCTTTGAAAGCAGCGGATCGATGTCTGCGGATGAGCGTTATGATCAGGTGAAGCAAAAAGTTACCGGATCGCTCAAGGATTATTTCAGGCCGGAGTTTCTCAACCGACTCGACGAAATCGTTCTCTTCAACATCCTCTCGCAGGAAGCGATTATCGACATCGTGCGTATGCAGGTGGATCTCGTTGCAAAGCGTCTCGAAGAAAAGCACATCTCCCTTTCCTTTACCGATGCGGCACTCAAGCAGCTTGCCACGGAAGGCTACAACCCCCAGTACGGCGCGCGCCCTTTGAAGCGCCTGATTCAGACGAAGATCATGACACCGATCGCCAATATGATGGTTGCGCGAGGTGTGATGGAAGGCGGGTCGGTCGCTGTCGATTACAACGAGAAGGGCGGGCAAGACGAGAAAGGCGACTTCACATTCGATGTCAGGAAGGGACCAGAGCGTGCACGCGGCGCTCGCGCCCGCGCGAAGGTTGCTGCATAAGAAAAAAGAATTGCCCGGCGGGTCGTGCGACCCGCCGGGCTTTTTTTGCTAGAACCATCTTGAAACGAAGGCCCAGAAGCGCCACTTAATGCGCATCCACCATGGCGCTATCGGTGGTAGCGGCCGTTCGTCAGGCTCCGGAAAGTCGAGCGAAGTCTTAGAGCGTGGCGGTTCTTTCCCACCTCCGTCGCCCGCGTCGGTTTTCGGTTGCATGCACATCTCCCTCTAATCAGTCCGTGGTGTTCGATAGCTCGGTCAGTCGCACTTTGATGTACCAACATGTCCACCCACTCGCAAATCCAGCGCGGACAATGATGTACTTGTCGACATCTGGCATCGCCGGCCGCAGATAGTTCATGATGAAGGGACGGTCTCCGTACGCCTGCTCCCAGAATTCGATCGCTTTATCCCGCGGAATACACGGCCCATCGACGATGAGTTTTTTCTCCCAGTCGATTACCCACGTCTGACGGTAATCACCGCCAATCAGCATGCGCTGATTGGGAACAGAATAGTTCATCGAACTACTTGGACCGCTGTTGCTTCCGAAGAGCATACCGAAGAGGAACCAAGTGGGAGCCGATTGCGCGCTTGCTGGAACCACTGGGGTCACAGCAAATGCTGTTGCGATAACATACGAAAAGAGCTTACGCATGAGTCGATCCTCCGTTGCGTCTCAGAAACAATGCGCCATTCTAGTAACCTTGTCAACAGACCCCGCGTGAGGAGGGTAAATTCGGGGATAATGGTGGCTTGCGCCGTTGGTGGAGGGGTCAATTAAAACGGGCTGTAGCACCGTGGCCTTCGGGCTACGGGGGTTCGAATCCCTCCCGGCGCACAAAAATAACGAGCACGAAGCGAAGCTTCGTGCGACTATATTTTTGTAGCCGCTGGGAGGGATTCGAACGGCGAGCGCTGGGACCCATCGAGCACGACGGGTAGCGCGAGCGTGGTCAGGCGGAGAAAAATGTGACGGCATTTTTCGAGCGCTTGACTCGAATCTCTGCCCGCCAGCAGACCTCCCGGCGCACAACTATTGACAAATATGCAGGATATCGTCATGATTAACTTACTTCAACCAAGACAGAGGAGTTCTTTAAATGAAATTCGAGATTGTCGCTGGCGACCCGAACAGCATTGTTCCAGCCCTTCGCGAACTACGGAGAAGCGAGAAGATCGTGTATCACACAGGCTTTCTTGCCTCAGACCGTGACCGAAAGTCTGCCGGCTCACGTCAGAATAACCAAAGGGCAGCGAATGTTTGCCTCATCGCGCGAACTGCGATGGGACTTTCAAACAGGGGCGCCGTGCACCTGACGCAACGCAAGTTGAAGGAGGGCGTCTACGAATATATCGCCACGGGAGCATAAAGCCATTTCACCTCGGAATAAGGCTCAATGCCCCGGAAAACAAAAGACCCCCGCCGTACCTGTGGTGGGGGTCTTAAATTCTTTGCTCGCTCAACTGGAAAAGCGCTCCAAAGAAAAAGACCAAGTGGCCAAGATCGAATTACTTACGAGGGCGTTCGCGAGCGCTCTTGGTTAGCTCAGTGCAAAGCACGTTTGTCGCCGCTCCGTACATCCTGCCGTTTGGATCTAACGCGGCAAGGGCGTCACAGTTCTCGCAATAGCACCATAGTTCCCCTGTGCTTTTGTTGTAGTGGAGATTGATGCCACTGCTGTGAAGCGCTCCTGGAACCTGGTGGAGGTTCTTGGTCATGGCATTTTTAAGCTCTGCGGTTGTAGCCATCCTAGTACGTCTCCTATTTTTTGAAACCGATCCGTATTCTAACCTAAATTGAGTGTGAAATCAAGGAATAAAATTTACTCTAATCTCGGTCCATACAGCGAACTCAGATCGTTTTTCGTACCAGCTGCTTCGTGAGAAACTGAGAGTCATGCTCTTGCGGCAACTGTTTCAAAAATACCGATATCAAAGGCTCGATGTACCACAACTGGATGTTGAAATAGCAAAAAAGCAAAAAGAAATCGAAGCGGTTCCTGTCGCCATCGACGACGTGTATGAATCTGCAGCGATTTTCGACGGTCTCGGAAAGACCGCAGGCGGCTTCGAGGAAGACTCACGCATGATGCTTGATATTTTCTGGAGCAGGCGGGAGAAGCTACAAGCAGATCTTGCATTATTGAAGGAAATTCGATCGAAGAAGCTTCAGAGTCATGCGACATAAACGAAGCGGCCGGCATCAAATGCCGGCCGCGGCCGCTAGGGAAGTTCTTGTTTGAAGACTTTGAGCTTCTCACGTCCATGTGCATTGATGCGAAAACGAACGCCACCCTCGCGTACATAGTCGATCAAGCCTTTTCGTTTCAGCCCTCGTACTGCTTTCCCGCTTTTCGTGTAGCCCATTCCTGGGTTGGATAGCTTCAGCTCGATGTGATTTGTCCATCCATCGATGCGACCCAAGAGCGTCAAAAGCCGACCTTCGTCTTCCGTCACACCAGTCTTTTGCTGCAGATCACGATGAAGCGAAGCGACGCGCACCTCAGCGTCGCGTATTTGTTGAATCAGACCCTTTTTGGTCATGCAGTATCTCCCGTTGCCGCCCAGACTATGCCACAATGTGGATACCATAGCAATATGCAGGGGATGATCGTTGCGATCAGGTGATACAATACGCACATGTCTCGAAGCCTCCGAACGTATGCATTCTCGGTCGTAATGACCGCGTTGATAATCGCGCCGACCGTCGTATTTGCGCAGTCGAGTTTTTTCCCCGCCATTGTTCCACCTGCATGTCAGGGACCTGAAGCTGCCAAGAGCTGCGACATTTGTCAGCTTGGCCAGTTAGGGCAGAACCTCATAAATACGATGATTTATTTGATGGTGCCGATGGCCGCTGTCTTGTTCGCGTTTGCCGGCTGGATCTATTCCACGGCTGGAGGCAATGAGGGAAAGGTCCAACGCGCCCACGATATTTTCTACTACGTGTTCCTCGGACTCGTTGTCACACTTGCCGCATGGCTTATCGTGCACACGATTATCACGACGCTCACGGGAAGCAGTTTTTCAAATTGGAACATCGTGTGCGAGAACTACTCACCAGCGTATTGATTTGCCATTTCGCGACATTTCGCATATAGTGCCGCGGTATGTCACAGGATCAACTCATCAAACTCGCGTGCTCGAAGTGCGGTCGCATCAACTATTGGTCGCGCAAAAATAAGAAGCTTGTCACGAAGAAAATTGAACTCAAAAAGTGGTGTAAGTGGGATCGCGCGCAGACGAAGCACAAAGAGGTCAAGTAGCCCGCTCCCAGACCCCTTTTCCGTCGGCTCCAGGCTTTTGGAAAACGAGTGGTAGATTGGCAAACGGCGTATCGTCTGATGGTGCTATGCGCTCTCTCGTCGAACGGATTTCGATCGCACCATTTTCTCCAAGAATGAGCATGTCGTTCTCGTATACCTGCGTCCAGTATTTTCTTCCGTTGAACGTTCCCATCTGCCCGTCATCGAATGCGATGACGCTCATGAGCTCGATTCGGTGCTTTTGCGATAAGGAGAGTTCGACTGCGGAAAAAGCGTTTGCGACCATCGCGTGAGCCCCCTGTGCGTCACGTGCCGGCGCATCGGCGGCGAGGTGCTCAAGAATTTGCTTGAATCGCTCGCGCTTCGAAGGGCTTTTTTCTGCACCTGTATCGGCACGTGGTTGGTTGAGCGCACTTTCGTCTAATGTCATGCGGACAGTATATCCGAAACGTGTTATATATGTTTTGTACGGGCGCTTAGTTTAGTGGTAGAACAGCGGTCTCCAAAACCGCCAGTGGGGGTTCGATTCCCTCAGCGCCCGCCATGGAATTACAAGTTGGTGTCAAAGTACTCTTAAAAAATCCGGATGGGAAGTTTTTGTTGATACGTCGTTCAATCGACAAGTATCAGGAGGTGCAGCACAAATGGGACATCCCGGGAGGCAGGATCGACTCTGGCTCCGATCTTCGTGAGAATCTCTCGCGCGAAGTTATGGAGGAGACTGAGCTAACAATGACCTCAGAACCGCGTGTTGTTGGTGCTCAGGATATTTTCAACAAAGAACAAGATAGACACATCGTCCGGGTTACGTATGTCGGTACAGCTGAAGGCACGCCAAAACTGAGCGATGAGCACACCGATTTCAAGTGGGTATCCTACGAAGAATTACTTATCCTTCCGAATCTGGACAAATACCTTAAGGCACTTCTTGAAACAGGAGTTATTTCTTCAACCAGCGTTTGATTTGTACTTGCATTTTTGAGTCCGCGGCTGCGTGCCAGTGAATTTCTTTGTTGCGACGCCAATAGGTGAGCTGGCGTTTAGCGTAGTGCCGGATCTGGTGCTCAAGTTCGAATTCAAATGCTTTCCGCATCAATTTCTTTTGCAGCAGTCGCGCAAGATAGCGGTATTCCAATCCGAATTCGTTCATGCGTTTATACGAAAGTCCGGACGTATGCAGCCGTTTTGCTTCTGCGATCATGCCTGGGATTCGTTTGAGAAGTCGAGTATGAATGTTTGCAGCTAGTGCAGTAGGTACAACCTCGATGCCAATCCACAGAAGGTCGTAGTTGTTGCGAGGCTGTGGCGTCGGACTTTTACCAAGTGCCCTCGCTACTTCGAGTGCTCGTACAAGGCGAACTTTGTTATGCGGATCAATGGATTTTGCACGTCGAGAATCGCGTTTCTTGAGAAGTGCAAAGAGTTGCGCCGTCGCCTTTACATGGAGCTTCGCGCGTAATGCCTGATCTGCCGGGACATCAGGAAGCGTGATGCGTCCCACCAAGGCGTCGATGTAAAAGCCAGTGCCCCCAACAACGATCGGGAGTTTCCCGCGCGCGGTGATGTCCGCGATGGAGCGGCGTGCCGCAATGACGTAGTCGTGCGCCGTGCATGTCTGCTTTGGCGACACTATATCGAGGAGGTGGTGCCGCACGCCGTGCATTTCGCGCTTTGTCATTTTGCCGGTGCCGACATCAAGCCCACGATAGACCTGACGTGAGTCCGCCGAGATAATCTCGGCGTTAAAGCGGCGCGCGAGCCGCACGGCGAGCGCGCTTTTACCGCTCGCAGTCGGCCCCACAATCACAAGAATCTTTTGTTTTTTGGCCATAGCTCGCGTATTATACGCACGAAGCCGGGATGGCGGAATTGGTAGACGCAAACGACTCAAAATCGTTCGTCGCAAGGCGTGAGGGTTCGAGTCCCTCTCCCGGCACAGAATATGCGAAGCGTAGTTTTGTGCCGGACTCGAAAGCCGGAGGCGCGAGGGCGCCGAGGCGGGGTCGCAAGTTTCGCTAGCAAGCGAAAACTTGTGACCGAGTCCCTCTCCCGGCACATGGAGAAGTACATGTTGATTTTTTGGGAGCTCGGCGTATAGTCGTTTTCGGCCAACAGATAAGGAGCAGTTCAATGCCGGTACTCAAGACGTATGTTGCCTTCGACTGGCGCAAGGATGACTGGGAAGGGAAACTTGTCACCGAACGGAATCCGAGAATGGAAATTCCGGACGATGCCCTTGGATTGTATTTCTTCGATCGCCTTGAGGAGATCGCCGCACATCAGGGAAAAGAGTTGGTGCTTCGGAGCGAACCCTTTAATGTGAGTGGCTTTTACTGGCGCACCGGCGAATTCTTCAGCCGTGACCAAGTAGAAGCTTCCCCTCATCTTGCAACGTCATGGTTGAATCTGAAACAAACTGATTGCCCGGGCATCATCAAGGTTGGTCGCAACTACGTTTTTTTCAACAAAACCGACCAGATGATCCGTGTCTAGGCATGCGATGTACTCATGAGGCCCCGTCTTCGCGGGGTTTCATTCTTTGATATACTTTGCGCATGTCAGGATACATGAATGACTCGATCTTTTGGGTCGAGGTGGATCGCATCAAGCCAAATCCATTCCAGCCGCGTAAAGTCTTTGATGAAGCGGCGCTTTTGTCGCTTGCAGAGTCGATCAGGAGCTATGGCGTGCTGCAACCACTGACTGTCACGCGCAAGGAGATTGAGCGTCCAGGAGAGGGAATTTACGTTGAATATGAATTGATCGCCGGCGAGAGGCGTCTTCGTGCCGCAAAAATAGCTGGCATTGCACAAGTACCGGTAGTTATTAGAAGTGGTGAAGACGACGATCGGATGAAGCTTGAGCTTGCGATCATCGAAAATCTGCAGCGCGAAGATCTGAATGTCGTGGATCGCGCGAAGGCATTTCAGCGACTCGTCGCAGAATTTAATTTGAAGCATATCGAAATCGCAAAGCGCGTCGGTAAAAGTCGCGAATACGTTTCAAACACGTTACGCATCCTTTCGCTGCCGCAGGACATGCAGGACGCACTCGTCTCGGGACAAATCAGCGAAGGGCACACACGCCCACTCTTGATGCTTGCTGATAGACCGCAGGAACAAAAAACACTCTTTACCGAGATCACGACACGTAATATGACCGTGCGTGATTCTGAGCAAGTTGCAAGACGCATCGCAAGTGAAAAAGTGCGCAAAACCGATTTGACACCGGAATTGCTGCTTCTCGAGCGCGAATTGACTGAGAAACTCGGCACACGTGTGCGCATCGAGAAGAAAGATCAGGGCGGAAAAGTGCTCATCGATTTTTTCTCGGTAGACGATTTAGCGCACATCCGTGAGGTGTTGTCACAGCGCTCTCTTGCAGCTGCGGCGACTCCTTCATCTACGGAGCAACCCGAACCCGAATCTCAGACAGTCGACGCCTCTGTGCTCGATGAGCCAGGCTCGAAGCCGTCGGAGAGCGACAACGACCTCTACTCCATCAATAATTTCAGCGTCTAGCGCTCCTCGATCTTCTTTTGTTGCGCCGCAAGAGCGGTCCTGATGTGTTTTCTTGCCATATTTGTTTTTGCCATATCGTGCCACTTACGAGACGGTCGCGCCCCTTGTTTGGTAATGACTTCTACCATGTCACCGTTGCGCAATTGCGTGTCGAGAGCGACCATTTTGCCGTTGACTCGTGCGCCGGACATCTTGTTCCCAAGATCCGAGTGGACTGCATATGCGAAATCGATTGGCGTTGCAGCGATTGGCAAATCGATGACGTCGCCTTTGGGCGTAAATACGAAAACGCGATGGCTGAAGAAGTCCGACTTGAGCGTGTCGAGGTATTCCTCGGATTCTTCAGTATCTTGGTGCGCATGTGCGAGTTCTTTGAGCCACGTCGGGACCGTTTCTTTGGAGCCATGCTGAACGGGCGTCGTTTCAGGCTCGACAGAGCGGCGCATGCGCGGGAAAAATTGCCGCACCCAGGCTATGCCTCCACGTGCACCTTCACCAGCTTTTTGCTGATCTTCTTTGTAGGTAAGGTGTGAGGCGATGCCGTACAAAGCTTCGCGATGCATTGCTTCAGTTCGCAATTGTATCTCAAGCGCCCCGCCGTCGCCGGTGTACACCGTCGTGTGAATGCTTTGGTAGCCATTTGGTTTGGGGAACGCGATGTAGTCTTTGATTTTCCCCGGGACCGGCCGCCACTGGGCATGAATAACGCCGAGCGCAGAATAGCAATCAGACACTGTAGGGAAGATGATTCGCAGCGCGCGCATGTCGAAGATTTTGCTGTCGTCCCAGTCTTTACGCTCGAGCTTGCGGAACATGCTATAGAGTCCCTTGATGCGCGCTTCCGTGCGAAATGTGCGAATGCCGGCTTGTCCCAGCTCGCGTTTTAAGTCGTGTTCGACCTTCTCGAGCCGCTTTTCATTTTCACTTTTGCGCTCTTTGAATATTTCGCGTGTCTTATCGTATTCCTTTGGGTAGGCGTAGGGAAATGCTGCGTCTTCGAGTTCTTGCTTCAGCACACTCATACCCAATCGATCGGCGATCGGTGCATAAATCTCCAGCGTTTCCTGTGCAATTCTGAGACGCTTGTCTTCGCGCGGGACGTGCTCGAGTGTTCGTGCGTTATGTAAGCGATCCATGAGTTTGATAATGAGAACGCGAATATCACGCGCGGTTGCCGCGAAAAGCTTGCGCAAACTTTCTGTGTGCCGTTCAAGTCCACGATACCGCAGCGTCCCGAGCTTTGTGACACCTTCCACGAGCAGGAGCACGTCTTTGCCAAATTGCTCCTCGATTGTCTGCGCCTTCACGCCTGCGTCTTCGATGGTGTCGTGCAAAAAGCCAGCGGCGATCGTTTGCGCATCAAGGCCTGCCTCGGCGAGAAGAAAACCTACTTCCGCCGGGTGCACGAAATACGAATCGCCAGAGTATCGCTTTTGCTCTTTGTGCGCCTCTTTCGAGAACTCGTACGCTTTTGAAACCAGTGTCACATCAGCTTCAAACTTGCTTTGCATGGCATTGAGGATATCCACAAGCGGACGGGCGTTGACGTGAGCCATACGTCTTGTATGATACTCATTCCACTCGAATCATCAATCTCCTTGTTTGATGGAGGAAGTACGTGAGACGAAATGGCAGGCTCTTTATCTGTTCTGATTGTGGGCATCACCACGATCAGATGGAATGTCCGGAATGCGGTTGCGAGACCGTCTTCCCCGAAAGACAGGCGACGCTCCCCGTGGGGCGTCGCTACTTCTTTTTGTGCGGATTGTGATTCGGACAGGTCTTGTTTGAACATCGCTCCGGAATAGTCTTTGTACCTTCCATCATCAGGGATTTACATTCTGGGCACACGCGGCCGGTCGGTCGGGCTTTGATTGCGTTTTTGCAATCAGGATAGTTTGAACACGAATAGAAGACGCCAAAGCGGCCGCGACGCTCCACCATTTCGCCTTTATTACAGATAGGGCAGGTGACGCCGGTCTTGCCTTTTGCTTCTTCGATCGGATCCTTTTTTACAAATTTGCATTTCGGATAGTTTGAGCATGCAATAAATCTGCCATAGCGGCCCTCGCGTTCGATCAATTTGCCGTCTTTACACTGCGGACACATTTCACCGATCTCTTTGGGCGGCGCGATCTCGCTCCCGTCTTCTTTGCGTGCGCCCATGCAGTTGGGGAACTTCTTGCAACTCATGAATCTGCCTGCTCGCGAGAGCTTGTACTCCATCGGTCCCTTACAGATCGGACAGGGGAATTCCGCCGGCGCGTCGCCCATCCCAGTGATTTTCGGGATCTTCGCTTTTGATTTCACGGCTTTTGTAAAAGGCCCGTAAAAGTCCTTGAGCGTTTTTGCATATTCACGCTTGCCGTCTGCGATTTCATCGAGTTCGTCTTCCATCTCAGCGGTAAATGTATCACTGATGTAATCGCCGAAATTGCTTTCGATGAACGATGAGACGACGTCACCGGTCGGGGTCGGCAAAAGTGTGCGCCCCTGCTTTTCCACGTAACCGCGTGTTTCAAGAGTGCGAATGATCGATGCATACGTGGAAGGGCGACCGATGCCGCGCTTTTCGAGTTCTTTGACGAGGCCCGCCTCGCTATAGCGGCCCGGCGGTTGCGTCTCTTTTCCTTCGGAAAGTGCATCGACAAGCGTCAGGGGCTCGTCAGCAATGACTTTTGGCAGTTCCACATCTTCTCCACGTGCCTCCGGATCTGCGGCAAGCCACCCATCGAAAATCACACGTGAACCGTTTGCAGCGAAGTCTGGAATTGAAGCGCTAGAAATATTTGCAAGAATTTTAGTGCGCAATGTGCGTGCATCGGTCATTTGCGATGCGAGTGTTCGCGCGCGGATAAGCGCATACAATTTCTTTTGCTCGTCGTTGTGCCCGAGTGATCGCTTACTTGAATCGGTCGGGCGGACCGCTTCGTGTGCTTCCTGAGCAGATTTACTTTTTGTCTTATATACGCGCGCTTCTGCGTATTTTTCTCCGAATTCACTTTTGACAGTCGCGAGGATATTCTCTTGTGCTTCTTTCGCGAGGTTGGTCGAGTCGGTGCGCATGTAGGTGATAAAGCCTGCTTCGTACAGTTTTTGTGCGATTCCCATCGTGCGAGAAGGAGAAAGGCCAAGACGTGTCGAAGCCGCTTGCTGCAAGGTCGAGGTCGTAAACGGCGCCCGCGCGGCGCGGGCCTGCTCAGACTCCTCTACGCTTTTCACGCTCCACGCGCCTGATTGAGCGGCCTTCAGTATTCGCTCAGATTCCTCGGCAGTTTTTGGCTCTTCTGTGCATGTGGCTGTAAATAGTGCACCTTTTTTCGTCTTGAGATTAGCTGTGATAACCCAAAACGGTTCCGGAACGAATGCGCGGATCTCGCGCTCCTTTTCCATGATGATGCGAAGTGCAGGAGATTGGACGCGACCCGCCGAGAGCCCATAACGTACCTTTTTCCACACGAGTCCGGAAAGGTCGTATCCAAAAAGTCGGTCAAGGACGCGACGCGCCTCCTGTGCACGGCGCAAATGTTCATCGATATGGCGCGGGTGGGCGAGCGCTTCTTGTATCGCATGCTCGGTGATTTCATGGAATACGATTCGCTTTGGCTTCTTGAGCTTCATTGCCTCGGCCAAATGCCATGCAATAGCTTCGCCCTCGCGATCGGGGTCGGTCGCGAGGATGACTTCGTCGGACTTGTCCGCAACCTCATGTAAGCCGTCGATGACGTGCTGTTTTTCTTTCACTATCTGATAGCGCGGGGCGAAATCATTTTCGACGTCAACGGCGTCTTTATTGCTTTTCGGCAAATCACGGATGTGCCCGACCGATGCGCGCACAGTGAAACCGTCGCCGAGATATTTCTCGATCGTCTTCGCTTTTGCCGGCGATTCTACAATGACAAGCTTCATGGCGGGTATTGATATCCTAAAAGCCTACCACGCGTCAAGCTGCGCAATGAAAAGTTGTTAGAAACCAGAAGTAATTATCTGATCCTCACGACGCCTAATTCTTCGACGATCAGGCCCTTTATTTCCATTGTCGAAAGCAACACATTGGCATCTGTCACAGGAAGTTCGAGCGAGGTAATGAGTTCATCGCGTGACACGGGTGATGCGATGATTTCGAAAACGCGCAACTCGTCTTTTGAAAGATCGGCGCGAAGGTCCTGCAAGCTTGCAGGACCTTCGCGCTTCGTGATTCCCAATGCGACCAAAATATCGTCCGGAGACGTGACAGCAGTCGCACCGAGTCGCAGAAATTGATGCGTGCCTTTGCTTTCTTCGCTAAAGATTGATCCGGGGACAACGAGGAGTTCTCGATTGTATTCGGTGACAAGCCTCGCTGTGATCAACGACCCACTCTTTTCTTTTGCCTCGACCACGAGAGTTGCGTGCGAAAGTCCTGCCATAATCCGATTGCGTTTCGGGAACATATAGTCCATCGATTTTGCTTCAGGTTCTTCCTCTGAAATCAGCGCACCACCTTCAGCAATAATTTCTCGTGCGAGTCCGACGTTGGCTTTCGGGTAGAGGACATCCCAATTCAGCCCGGAGCCGGGCACGCCGACAGTTGGCAATCCAGTATCGAGTGCAGCTTTATGTGCTTCTGCATCCACGCCGTAGGCGAGACCAGAGACGATGACGATAGGGTAGCCGCGCAGACCTTCGATGAGGTAGCGTGTCGCAGCTTTGCCGTACGAAGTAATTGCTCGAGAACCGACAACTGCAAGCCATTTGTGTTCGAAGCTCGGCAATTGCCCGCGCACGTAGAGCTTCTTCGGTCTGTCGGGAATTTCCCCCAAAAGCGGCGGGAAATCCTGAAGTACGATTTGTGAGAGTTCGTCGCTCATGCCGTTCGCGATAGTGCCAATCCGTCCACAACCATTGCGTTCTGTAGTGAGGCAAGAAAGTGACCGGGAACCACCAACTTCGATTTCCGTAGGCCGCTTCCGATAATGACGTACTCCGTATCTGCAACAGCTCTATCTATCAGTATTGTCCAATCTGCCGGCAGCCCGACAGGTGTAATTGCTCCGTATTCCATGCCTGTTTTGGCAACGGCTTCTTCCATCGAAGCAAACGAAGCGCGGCGCGCATCCAATGCTCGCCGGCCAACCCCATTGATATCTGCTCGGGTACTACTGAGGATGACACACGCGGTAAACCACGTACGGTCAGCACGTTTTGCTTCGAGAACAACGCAGTTGGCTGCTTGATCGAGTCGAATTCCGTAGTGTTGGCAGAATGCTGCGGTATCGGAGAGACTCGGATGTATTTCAGCAACACCAACCGATTCATCAGTAAGCGCTGCAAGAACTGTTTCGGCGAGTAACTCTGGTCGCGTCAGTGCAGCGAAGATCTCGAGTGAACCCATGCGTATATCCATCGCGGCAGAATACATCGAATTTCGAGAAGTCGCGAACCGGTGCTATGATTTTGGCGATACACGACGTTGTATGCTGGATATCAAATTCATCCGCGAAAATAAGGATATTGTGGCGGCCGGCGCGAAGAAAAAGCATATCGCAGTGGATCTCGATAGGCTCATTGCGCTCGACGACAAGCGTCGCGAATTGCAACTTTCAATCGACCAAAAGCGCGCTGAACAAAACGCAGCGGCCGACGCCATCGGACGAGCAAAGCCGGAAGAGCGTCAATCGATGATCGTGAAGATGCAGGGCTCCAAAGATGGTCTCAAGAAGGAGGAGGAAAAAATGCAGGAAGTGATGAAAGAATGGCGTGCGCTGATGGTCGCCGTGCCTAATGTCCCTGATGTATCGGTGCCAGATGGAGAATCGGACGCAGATAACAAAGAGGTTCGCACGTGGGGAGAGAAACCGAAGTTCGATTTTGAGCCGAGAAGTCATTCGGAGCTCCTTCTCATGAACGACATGGCTGATTACGAACGTGGCGCGAAGGTTGCTGGTTTTCGCGGCTATTTTTTGAAGAACGATGGCGCGCGTCTTGTGTGGGCACTTGAGCGATTTTCACAGGAATGGTTCGCAAAAAAAGATTTTACGCCGATGATCGTGCCGTCATTGGTGAGGCGCGAGCCATTTGTTGGCACCGGGTATTTGCCGCAAAGTGAGGATGATCTCTACAGGACGCAGGATGGTGATTATCTTGCAGGGACTGCTGAGGTTGCCACGATGGGTTACTACATGGAGGAAATTCTTGAGACCGCGTCGCTGCCAATAAAATTCTTTGCATTTTCGCCATGCTTTCGTCGCGAAGCGGGAAGTCACGGTAAAGATACCAAAGGCATCTTCCGAATTCACGAATTCCAAAAATATGAACAAGTTGTACTGTGCGAGGCGAGTCACGAGGAATCGGTAAAATGGCATGAAGAGCTCACGAGGAATTCTGAAGAGTTGCTGCAAGCACTGAAGTTGCCGCATCATGTCGTGATCAACTGTGGCGGCGATCTCGGCCTTGGGCAGGTAAAAAAATACGATATCGAAGCGTGGATGCCGAGCGAGGGGAAGTATCGCGAAACTCATTCCTCATCGTATTTCCACGATTTCCAGACGCGTCGCTTAAATATTCGGTATCGAGATGCATCGGGTACCGTGCGCTACGTCCATTCGCTCAACAACACGGCGATAGCGACGCCGCGCATTCTTTGCCAGATCGTCGAGAACTATCAACAAAAAGACGGCTCAATCACAATCCCTGACGTGTTGCAGGGCTACATGGGAAAGGATGTCATCAAAAAAAGTAGTTGATTTACGCGGGAAGCAGAGCGGCGAAGAACAAAGCAGCTTTCATTTTTCGGGTGCGCCGAAGAAGAAAATGACATTGCGCGCGCGCCGCAGGCGCGCGCGTCTTCTGTGGAGCGTCTGCCTACTCGTTGCATGCGGTGGTGCAGCTTACGGCGTGCACGCGCTTTCCTATATTCCGCAGTTTAGCGTCCAGACGATCCAAATCTCAGGTGCGCGCGATGTTTCCTCGACACTTGTAGAAGCGTATGTCGAAGGTAAACTCTCGAGCTCGTCCTCGTCATTTATTTCGCCGCGAAATATCTTTTTCTATCCGCGCGGAGCACTCCAAGCCGCAGTCGCGAGCGCGTTTCCTCGTATTAAATCTGTCGCGATTTCACGCCAGTCACTTCTTGCGACTGCGATCACAGTCTCAATCGACGAACGACGGCCGTATGCGCAGTGGTGCTCGTCAGGAGGCGAATGCTTCAGTATGGATGAGAGCGGTTATGTGTTCGCCCCGACTGCCACGAGCACAGTCTTCGCAACCCCGTACACGTTCGCGGGCGATGATAGCACCAGCTCTCCGATTGGTCGCACGTTTGCGCGGGGTGAATTTCCGGAAATGCTGGCATTCATCAAAAATCTTGCCCATGCAGGATTCACATCGAGCGGCGCGACAATCACGAGCGACACCGACTACCGCGTCACGCTTTCCGACGGCTACTATCTCAAGGCTTCATTTGGAGAAGATCCGGATCAGCTCGTCAAAAATCTCCAACTCATACTGAAAGCGGATGCCCTTCGTGGGAAAGCGACTGAGCTCGACTATGTTGACCTGCGATTCGGTAATCGCGTCTACTATAAACTCAGCGGACAGCCGCAGAGTCAATAAAAAAGAAGAGGCGACCACGAATGGCCGCCTCGGTTGTTGTGCGCCAGGAATATTATGCGGTATACATGCACTTTTCCTCGTTGGTTCCGCTTTTCATAATGAATGCGCTGAACCGATCGAAGATAGTTGGGTCGAGTTCGCCGCGCTTATGCTTGCGATCGAGATGCGCGAGTGATTTCCGACGCCGCTCCTCCGGCATTTTCGGGTCAACCTCGAGCAAATGCATGATCACGTCATCATCTTGCGTGCACAGGAATGCAGGCGCACGGCCGTTCTTTGCAGTCATTTCAAGCCCCACTTCATTTGCGTTTCCTGGAGAGGTGGGCATCACCTCAGTCCTGTTTGCCACTCTAGCTCCGTCACTGCGGGACGTCAAAGCATCTGTGCACAATTTGTATCAGACATATTTACAAAAGTATTGTCAAAAATGGTAGGATAGGCCTGTGAAAAACTTCTGGGAGCGCCTGCCAAAGCCGATTTTTGCATTGGCGCCAATGGAAGATGTAACCGACGCCGCGTTTCGACGGCTCATTGCGAGCTATGGAAAACCACATGTCATGTTTACGGAATTCACCTCGGCAGATGGACTCATGCTCGCAGATGCTGACGGTCAAAAGCGCTTGCGTAAAAAGTTGTTATTCTCAGATGCCGAACGGCCGATTGTTGCCCAGCTTTTTTCTTCGATACCGAAACGCATGGAGACAGCAGCTCGACTCGTCGCTGAGCTCGGTTTTGACGGTGTCGATATCAACATGGGTTGTCCGGATCGCGCAGTAGAGAAAAGTGGCTGCGGTGCTGCACTCATGAAAACTCCGGCGAAAGCGCGTGAGTTGATTCGCGCTGCACAGGAAAGCGGCATACCCGTTTCCGTGAAGACGCGCATTGGCTATGACACGGATGAGCTTGATACGTGGCTTCCGGAATTACTTGCTGAGAGTCCTGCTGCCGTCACAATTCACGCGCGAACTCGTACAGAGATGTCTGATGTGCCGGCGCGTTGGGATGTGATACAGCGCGCGGTCGCGATCCGCGACCGCGCGCGTGTTCATACGCTTATTCTTGGCAATGGCGATGTGCAGAATCTCACTGATGCACGTCAAAAAGCTGCGGCAACCGGATGCGATGGCGTAATGCTCGGTCGCGCAATCTATGGCAATCCATGGCTTTTCGCGGATCGAGAGGATCTGCCGACACCTCTGGAGCGCATACAAGCATTGAACCAACATCTACGGCTGTTCGACGAACTCCTCACGAGTACGACAAGCTACGCAGTCATGAAAAAGCATTTCAAGGCCTACATTTCTGGTTGGGATGGAGCAAAAGAGTTGCGAATCAAACTGATGGCGACCGGAAGTGTCGCGGAGGCAGAAGGTATTCTTGCCACTGCTTACAGCGACACACTTCTTTAGGTATACTGCGCGCATGAAAAAATCGGAGCGACATGCCACCCTGTATCGCGCCTATCGTCCACAGTCATTTGATGAAGTTCGCGGTCAGGCGCAAGTGACCGACGTCTTAGAGAAGTCGATACAGAATAAAAAGATTGCGCACGCGTATCTTTTCGCTGGGAGTCGCGGGACGGGAAAGACTTCTGTCGCACGCATTCTCGCTCGTGAACTTGGTGTGAGTGACAAAGATCTCTATGAAATAGACGCGGCAAGTAATCGTGGTATCGATGATATTCGTGCACTGCGCGAAGGTGTATACGCGATGCCTTTCGAATCGCCCTACAAGTTGTACATCATCGATGAAGCTCACATGCTCACCAAGGACGCGTGGAATGCACTTTTGAAAACTATCGAAGAGCCACCCGCGCACTGCATTTTTGTGCTCGCAACCACGGAGCGCGACAAAGTCCCCGAAACCATTCAATCGCGCTGCGAGATCTATACATTTAAGCAGCCATCGCGTGAAGTGCTCGCGCAGATTGTTGGCGATGTTGCAAAAAAAGAAGGGTATTCGCTTGAGCGCGCGGCGGCAGAATTGGTCGCGCTTTTAGCGGAAGGATCATTCCGGGACGCGCTTTCAATCTTGCAAAAGGTTCTCGCTGCCTCGGGAGATAAGAAAATCGATGTCGCTGATGTGGAAGCGGTGAGCGGCGCACCGCGCGGTGAATTGATTCGCACGATCATGGCGGCGCTCGCCGCCAAAGACGCGAAAGCAGCGCTTTCGGGCGTGCACGACGCCGTCGCGCAAAATATCGACATGCGCATACTCGCGAAGCTCCTCATTCACCGCATGCGCGTTGTCCTCTTGTTGCGATTTGCTCCGGACATTGCCGAGCAGTTTACAGAGGAGTTGACTGAGTCCGATCTTGAGCTTGCAAAGAAACTCTCGAAAGAGCGCGGGGTCACCTCCGATCTTCTTCGCGCACTTCTTGAAGCGTACGAACGTATTGCTTACGCTGCCGCACCACATCTTCCCTTGGAGCTTGCCATCATAGAATTGACTCAGAGCGATTCGGCATCGAAATCCGTGAACTGAACGTCCATAAAATCAGTACGAATGCCAAGATGCTGTGCGCCAGTGACTGGTGGCGTAAAGCCCACGGTGGTGCCCCAGTCTTCGCGCAGCGTTTCCGTCGAGAGTTTGACCGTGTAGTGAGGCATCGCGTTGTTGATGTGCCGTGCTGTCATGAGGAAACGATGTTCAAAGCCATTTTTGTGTCCGTAGCGGATGAGGTAATACGGATCGACGGGGATGCAGTGGCCGCCAACGCCACAGCCCGGGTAATGCGCCATAAAACCAAAGGGTTTCGTTGCAGCGCCGTTGATGACATTGACGATGTCGATGCCGGCCTTATCGAACGACATCGCGAGTTCATTGACGAACGCGATATTGATATCGCGAAACGAATTCTCAACCATTTTGACAGCTTCGGCTTCTTTGATGCTGCCCATGGGGAGAATCGTCGCGTCGACTATGCTCCTGTAGAAATCAGTCGCGCGTCGCAGACTCTTTTCATTGAGTCCGCCGACGACGCGCGGGATCGTTCGTACGTTCCATCGCGGGTCGCCCGGATTCACGCGCTCAGGGCAGTGCGCAAAATAAAATTGCTCGCGGGAGAGGCCCGAGGCTTTTTCGATTCGCGGCAAGACCACTTCCTCACAGGCGGCAGGGTTTACCGTCGATTCGACAATGACGAGGTCATCTGGTGAGAGTGCGCGGCCGACAATATCTGCCGCGCTTTCCAAGGGGTGCAGATCGGGGAGATGATTGTCATGGACTGGTGTCGGGACACAGATAATAAAAACATCACATCGTTTTAGATCAGATTCGCGTGCGGTGACGCGCAAGTGCCGCGCATGTTTAAAAAGCTGCGATTCTTCGTCGCTGAGGAAATTTGCCGAGCGGCTCTGGAGCTGAGCGACTTTGATTTCGTCGATGTCATATCCGACGACGGGGAAGCCTCGAGATGCTGTGAGAATCGCAAGCGGTAATCCGACGTAGCCTAATCCAACAACGCCGACCACTGCCATGTCGGTATCGTCGTATTCTGCTTGTTGGGGTGCGATCGATCGCGAGGGTACATGATTTCTTAGATTGTTTGAGGACATACGTATTCGCGCGCAGGGCGCTATATTTCTCTGACGGATCTGAGTCCTGCTCTATTACTTCATCTGTAGCTCATCTTTGCGACGGGGCTTTCGTGCCGGAGGCCGCGCGCGCACGTGTGCGCTGCGCGGCCTCCGGCTTACATGATCAATCTGATCATTTTGCACGCGTCCGCGTGCGTCAGCCATGTGTATGCCCGCATGAGCAAACTCATTACATTAATAATCCAAGACCCCGTGCTCGATTCTTGGCGAGCGAGTCGTGTAAGAAAAATACGGGGAAGAACACTGACTCCAGCGTACAAAGTATGTCGTGAGCTCAAGATGAAGTCCTCACGAGCTGTAGTGCTCGCTTTCTTCGCTTGAAAAATTAACCCCTACTTCACTCACGTTATCTTGTCGACTCTCCGATATGCCGTCGACCATATGGTCTGAGCGACCGGCGGGGAAGAGAATCGTGACTGTCGTGCCGCGTCCTTCTGCAGATCGCACGGAAATGCGACCGTTGTGCAGCTTTACGAGTTCAGCAACGATAGTGAGCCCGAGTCCCGAGCCGCTGGGGCCGCGTTTTCGCGACGGCTCAGAGCGAAAGTATGGTTCGAAAATACGGAAAAGATCCTTGCGCCTGATACCGATCCCGGCGTCACGGATGCGTAACTCCATAAAATTCGGATAGACCGGCTCGATCGTAATAAAAATACGCCCGCGCGGCGGAGAGTAGGTGATTGCGTTTTTGATGATATTGATCGCGATTTGTTCGAGAGCGGTCGCGTTGCCCCAGACGTCGCGGCGTTCACTCATGCGCGCTTCAAACTGGATGTTTTTCTTTTCGGCAAAGATATGCATGTTTTGGATCACCGTGCGTATCACGGCTCCGAGGTCAACGTCCGTAAATTCAATGCGTTCAGGCCTGATCGACGCCGAAAGCGAGAGCAGGTTGTTGATGATTTCAGATGCGCGGTCCAATTCTTCGATGTTACTCTTTAGTGTCGTTTCCATCTCCGCTGTGCGCTCCTGGGCCATCAGCGCGACTTCCATGTTGGTCTTTAAAATCGCGAGTGGAGTTCGGAGTTCGTGTGCGACATTGCCGATGAATTGTTTTTGCGACTCAAGCGCATTTCTCACGGGCGTGAGCGCAAGCCGAGTGATCATGTAGCTGAAGATAAGCGTGATGAGGATGATCAGCAATCCGGCTTCAACCCAATTGTGCCAGCGGAGCGTCGTGAGCTGCGCGACGATCGCGTTCGAAATCGCATCCGGCGATGCATGCGGGTTGGCGATCGCTTGTGTAATCCCGTCGGTGACTGCCTTCGACGCATCGTAGTAGAGGGAAGATGCAGCAATCCCGATCACCGCCAGCAAAAAGAGGAGTTTCGCGACTTGGAGCGCGACGATGTTGACCGATGTGCGGAAGAAGGGATCGAACTGATACTTATACACGGAGTCGGTAACCCACCCCACGAACTGTTTCCAATAGGCCGTCGCCATCTTTTTCATCGAGTTTTCTTCGAAGGTTTTTGATGTGGACGTCCACCACGTTGCTAAAACCGACATAGTTAAAATCCCACAAGTGACTAAGCAATTCCTCCCGATTGACGACCTCATTCGGGTGTCGCATGAAGAACTCAAGCAATCCGAACTCTTTCAAGGTGAGCGGTACTGGTGAGCCGTCGCGCTCGACACTTCTCGTGCTCGGATTGAGCTCGATGTCGGCAACGCGCAAGACTTCAGGGAGTGACTGCGTCGGGCGACGCAAGAGTGCCTGGAGACGCGCCGATAATTCCGCAAAGGAAAACGGCTTCACCAGGTAATCGTCTGCACCCGAAAGGAGAAGATTGACTTTGGTCTCTGTCTCGGCGCGTGCGGTGAGAATCAGAATTGGCACAGTAATGTCATTCGCGCGAATTTCTTTGCAGATTTCAAGCCCGTCCATCGACGGAAGCATGAGGTCGAGAATAATAATGTCGTAATCAGTGCGATGCAGTGATACGCGCGTGAGGGCTTTCTTGCCGTCTGACACAATATCGACAGAGTAGCCGGCGAGCTCGAGACCTTTTTTCAGCGCCTCAGCGAGCTTTTCCTCATCTTCAACTAAGAGAATTTTCATGAGTGTTTGGATTTACTCCTAAAGGGAACCACTGCGTCAATGCTACAGGTTCTCCATGAAGACTAAATGAATCGTCTTCATCTTACTGAGACGGCCGAAAAAAACCAAGGCTTACAAGAGCCCTACCTTGAGCCGCGCTATGAAGAGTCGTGATGTCAAGTTTTCATCGGACCGGCGCAACGCTTCTTTGGCTTCATGATGTTTTAATTAGTTTGTACTATACTCCGACGCGCGCGTATGAAACCCAATCTACCGTGGGTTGATTTTTACAGTAGCCGCGAATGGCAAGCAGCTGTCGCGCTCTTTGTTTCGTATGTCGCGTTATTTGGATGTAGTGTCTGGTTCGTTCCAATCCAGGCGTATCTGAATCCGGCGGACGCACTCGCGGTCGCGATACTCTTTTTTTGGGGCATGCGTTTAGCGCCCATCGTTCTTATAGCTGCACTCATCGCGGCGTTGATCGCTCAAGTGTCGGGAGCGCTCCTCATAGTCATTCCGCTTGCAGCAGTCGCCAAAAGTATCGCAGGCGCACGCCTGTTGCACATTGCACGTATCGACCCTCTATTTCGAGGCTATCGTGATGTGTTCTTTTTTCTCGCCTCGTCGCTCGCCGTCTCGTTTATCGAACCAACGTTGCTTGCGTTTGCGAACGCCCTCACGCAGTACCCATTCACTGTCGAGGCGTGGGGCTATGCATATGTGGCATCCCTGAGCTCACTTGTGATTGTGACGCCGCTGTCTCTGCGGTGGATCGCGAAGTCACTGTTTCGCAGGACCGTTTTTGAAACGATCGAGATAGTAGTCGTCTTTGGACTCTTGGTGCTCGTCGACGTTGCACTTTTTATTGCGGGAATTCCAAGCGTGTTTGGCATTTCGCTCGTCTATATACTTCTCATACCACTTTTCATTATCTCGCTTCGACAGCGGCCTCGTTTTGTTACATTAGCACTTCTCGTCACATCTGTATTTGCACTTACGAGCGTCATCGAACGTACACCCGCATCCAAACTCATGCCTGCCCTTTTCGGGATGGAACTTTTTCTTGTCGTCGTCGCAATCATTTTCTATATCATTGCGGCGCTTGAGGAAAATCGCCGCGTGAGTACAAACTTGTTGCGGGCACAGATTGATACTGTGGAAAACGCGATCGCGCGTGTGAAGTCTGAATCGCAAGCAAAAAATGATTTCATTGCAATTCTTTCGCATGAATTACGCAACCCACTCGCGCCCGTCGTTTCTGCAATCGAATTATTGCGAATCAAAGGCGGGCGAGATACTGATGAAACGCAAACGTTGGACATGATTGCAAATCGTTTGAGTACAGTGCGGCGCCTCCTTGATGATCTCTTGGAAGTTTCAAAAATATCTGAAGGAAAGATGTCGATCCGAAAAGAAGTGATCGATATCAGCGATGTGATCAAGCGCGCGATCGTCTCGACCAACCATCACCGACATGATTTGCACCAACACTTCGTATTTTCTGGCGTGCCGCACCCCCTGCTCGTGAATGGTGATCCAGTGCGGCTCGAACAGATTTTCTCAAACCTTCTTACGAATGCGTCCAAATATTCCAAAGAAGGTGACACCGTGTCACTCATCTTGCGCGATGAGGGAGATGCGGTCGCGATCGATGTCGTCGACACAGGCGTCGGGATTGCTCCGGACGATCTGGAGACAATTTTCCTTCCATTTGAGCAAGTCGAGGGTCACTCGCGAGACGGAAAAAGTCTCGGGATCGGACTCACGCTCGTCCGTAGCTTCGCAGAGTTGCACGAGGGTACTGTTGAAGCGATGAGTGACGGCCCAGGCCGCGGCAGTCGCTTCACCGTGCGGCTGCCGCTTGTGAAAGCGCCCGTGGCTGTTGCAATAAACGCTCTGAGCAGCGTGCAGAAAAGTAAGCAAAAAGCCCTTTCTGTTCTGGTGGTCGACGACAACGACGCGGCAGCAGCGGGCATTGGTCGTCTTCTCGAATGGCACGGATGCACCGTCAACTACGCCTACAATGGTGCGCAAGCAATAGAACAAGCGATGAATCTTGCACCTGATGTCGTGCTTTTGGACGTCGGTCTTCCCGACAGCGATGGCTACGTCGTTGCGAAGACGTTGAAAGAACGAGGCTTTAAAGGGCGCCTCATTGCGCTCACTGGTTACGACAAAGAAAGCGTGAAAGCGCGCGACAAACACTCCGGCTTCGAGCAATATATCGTGAAGCCCGCTGGCATGACTGAGCTGCAGCGCGTCATGCCCGAATTATCCTAGGTTGAAAAAAGGTGGTAGAGGCGTACAGTGCCTACGGGTACAAATGTACGGAAAAGAGGATGTCATGCGCCTTGAAATCAAGACGCCAGATGAATTGCGACAAGTCCTTTCCGAAGGTGAGGACCGCTATGGAAAGAAAATCGAAGTCGCGGATTTTGAGCGGAAAAGCGTCAAGACATTCAACATGCTGTGGGAGGAAAGTCAGAAACAGGTCGACTTCAGATACTACAACATGGATGGGCGTAAACGGATCGTGGTTGCTCGATTCAGCGTCGGCGTACTGATTCGTGTTCCATCCGCCGGGTGCGAATTCCGCGAGGTGGCGCGAGAGTTTCCGTGGAAGAAACTTGATAATAACCAGCCGTTCATGTTCGTCGAGGAAAAGGAAACAACGATCACGGAAACATTGTTACGTCGCGAGGATCATAAGCAGGCCCTTGTCCGGGGTTTCAGGGAAGAACTCGAAATGAATGTAGATCCTCTGCAACTTGATATCTATGCAGATGTGAGCAATTGGCAGCGCGAATCGAAAACGCCGCCACTTCGTGAGTCCAGCGTCTACTTCGGACTCTTGAGTCAGTCACAAATCGTCAAAGCCTACCTCAAATTAGATGCGTTGCCCTGGTCGGAAACCATAAAAAAAGTGAACGACGACGGAACCATCAAACACGTGCGGCGATTTCCAATCACGCTTGCGCCATCGTCCGACGGACCAGGTTAACAGGAATCCTTTTGTCAGTAGGGTTCCTGTTTCTTTTTCAGCATTGACACAGAAGACTCAACAGGTAGACTGCCGGGAATGGCGTGCGCAACGCTTATGTGGTCACGATTATTCGCGTTGGCGCTTTTTTCATTTGCATTGCTGCCGCAGTTCGCGGCCGCGCAAGCCGTAGGCAATCTGGTGCCGAATCCGTCGGTCGAGACTCCAAATCCAACCAACTCGTCACTGCCGCAGAGCTGGGCCACCGACTTTTGGGGTACAACGCAAGCAACCTTCTCCTACCTCACAACAGGTTACACAGGAAGCCGCAGTGTCAAAGTACAAATCACAAAGGCCGGCACGGGCGATGCGAAATGGTATTTCACGCATGTGCCAGTTTCTCCCGGTGCGACCTATACATTCTCCGATTTCTACACGGCTACCGTGCCGAGTCAGTACGTGATTGAGTACACCAAAACAACCGGCGCATTTTCATACGTCGATCTTGGATCTGTGGGCACGGCTTCTTCGAGCTGGCAGCAATTCACGAAATCGTTTAAAGCGCCGACAGGCGTCACAAGCGCGACGGTGTTGCATCTCATCACTGCAGCTGGCTCGCTCACCGTGGACGATTACTCGCTGACGAGCGCCTCAAGTACGCCACCACCCGCTTTTAGTTTCTCACTTTCAAATGGTGGCGCGAAAACTGTTGTCCAAGGGCAGTCGACTACGAACACGATCAGCGCGAAACTTCTCACCGGCACATCGGCTGCGGTGGCGTTCTCTGCAAGCGGGTTGCCCTCGGGTGCGACAGCATCATTCGTGCAAGGGAGTTGCACGCCGACATGCACAAGCACGCTCACGATTAAGACCGCGAGCACAGCGCCGGTTGGGACTTTTCCGATTCTCGTGAATGCCTCCGGCGGCAGCGCGGCAACGACGACGAGTTTTTCACTGACAGTAAGCGCGCTGCCGCCACCGCCTCCTTCGAAACCGGTCATTAATTCATTTGTGGCCAATCCACCGAGCCTCACGCAGGGGCAGAGCTCGCAGCTGAGCTGGAGTGTCACCGGTGCATCGAGTACATCTATTTCCGACATCGGCCTCGTGACCGGTACGTCGACAACGGTGACACCATCGCAGACGACAAGTTATGTATTGACGGCAATCAATCCTGGAGGTTCCTCAACAGCGACAACGACGATCACGGTCGTCGTTCCGCAACCGCCGACTATCACGTCGTTTACAGCAAATCCGACGAGCATTACCGCCGGGCAGAGCACGACACTGTCGTGGTCTGTTTCTAATGCGAGTACTACCTCGATCGATAATGGCGTTGGTGTCGTCACGGGAGCGTCTTTAGTCGTCAGCCCGATGGCGACGACAACGTATACGATTACAGCGACAAACCCGGCTGGTTTAACGTCAACGACAACAACCGTCGCCGTTACGATCCCGCCGCCTCCGCCTCCGCCTCCGCCAACCAACAACCTTATACTGAACCCCTCGGTCGAAGATCAGACCGGATCATTGCCGACGCACTGGCAACAAGGTCAGTGGGGGAGCAACACTGCTGTCTTTAGTTATCCGGTTGTCGGCACAGGCGGCGCGGGTACGAAGGCTCTGCAAGTCCAAATCACCAACTACCCGACCACAAATGTAAATGTCGGCGGTGACGCAAAATGGTTTTTCGACCCGATTTCGGTTTCAGGCGGTCAGTTTTACACGTTCACAGATAAGTACATTTCGAATATTACAAGCCATGTCGTTGCAGAAGTGCACAACACCGACGGCAGCTTTACCTACCTCGACCTTGGTGCGCCCCAGCCCGGCAACGCCTGGCAGACCTTCAGCGCGAGCTTCAACATCCCAAGCGGTGCGTCGACGGTGACGGTCTATCACCTCATCAACGCCGTCGGGACGCTAACGACCGACGACTATGCACTCGCGCTCGCGACTAACGGCAATGCATTTGCGAAAGGCATGGTTAGTCTTACCTTCGATGACGGATGGGATTCGATATACACCAACGGTATACCGATTGTAAACGCGGCTGGTTTCAAAAGCACGCAGTACATCATCACCAATGAAATCGGTCAGTCTGCTGATGGCTACATGACGCTCGCCGAAATCAACACGATGAAAAGTCAAGGTCACGATATCGAAGCGCACACGAGGAATCATCCTGATCTGACGACGCTTTCAGCGGCGCAACTCCAAAGCGAAGTTGCCGGATCGCGCCAGGATCTGATCGGGCTCGGTTTCTCACCGGTTGATAATCTTGCGTATCCCTACGGTAGCTACAACAGCACCGTGATTGCCGCGGTACAAGCTGCAGGTCTTTCGGGCGCTCGTACCGTCGATTTCGGCTTCAACGATAAATCGACGAACCCATTCCAACTCTGGGGTGCATCGGTGGAGCGCGGTGGCTCGTGTGACGGCGGCGCACCGGTGACCACCTTGAGCCAAGTGCAGTCGTGGATTGATTCCGCGGCGCAGAGCAAAACATGGGTCATTCTTGTCTTCCACCAGATCGATAACGTAAATTCAAATTGCTACGGTATTTCACCCAGCTTCTTGCAATCGATTATTACCTACCTCAAGACCGCCAACGTTGATGTCGTCACGATGACGCAAGGGTTGCAGCAGATGCACTGAAACTCGTTTATTGGTTCAGCGAAGTGCGGGTTTCTGAAGCGACATAACCCGTCACGGTGAGTCCATGTTTTGTCTGGTAGTGCTTCACCGCTGCTTCTGTCACTGTTCCGTAGTAACCAGTGAGATCACCAGAGAAAAATCCAAGCGCACTCAAACGCTTCTGCAATTCGAGCACATCAGGATCGTCGTCGCCGACTCCCATGAAGTGCTGAAAGACATATCCATCACTTGTACTCGTCGACGTCGGTGTTGATGCCGGCAAGGGATTCGTATATGGCGAGCGAGTTGTCGCCTCCTCGGACAGGACTTCGTTGAGTGCCGCTCGCGTCGCGGGGCCGACGGTGCCGAGCATGCTGATGCCGTGCGCACCCTGAAATTGCGTGACGGCAGCCATCGTTATGGGGCCATAGAGACCATTTATGTCGCCCGAGAATAAACCTTCTTTCGTGAGTAATTTTTGTAATTGGGTCACTTCGTTACCGGAGGAACCGCGCTGCAAATTCAGCGTAAAGGTGAATTGCGATTGCGCGGGCGGTGCGCTCGATTGCGAGGCGATTTTGCTTTGGAGCTGTGCAAGCTGCGTTTGCAGCACGCTGATCGAAGAGGTTGTCGATGCACTCGTGCTGGGAGCAGTCGTTGAAGTTCCTTTCACTGTAATCGTGATCGAAGCAGTTGCTGTCGTTCCAAATGCACCAACGGTGCCCGTGATTGTAATCACGTGAACACCGATGTCGGTGTCGCGAGGCACCCATGAGACTTGTCCGCTGAGCGAGACGTCATTATTGACGAGTGTCGAGCCGGCAAATGAATCGGTAATCGAATAGCCTGTCGGGGAATAATTTAGCGGCACTCCGTTGAAGGTGACGATTTCATTTGGATGTACGCTCGGGCCTGGCGAGAGCGAACTAATCGTGAGGCTCGGAATATCACCGACTTGTATCGTCACGCTCGCGGAATTGCTGTGACCGCTTGAGTCGCTCGCATACACCGTGATCACATGTTGCCCCAAATCCGACGCGCCAGGAGTCCAGGAAAAATGTCCGGAAGCATCGAGGTTGCTGCTCGACACAGACGGGTTGCTTGAATCGTCGGCGACGACGTACGTCGGATTTAAAAAACCATTTGTACTGACGACAAACGTGAGTTTTGTGCCTGGTTTGATCGTGTTCCCGGGCGAGAGCGAGCCAATAGAGATAGTCGGCAGTGGCATGACGACGATTGTCTGATTGATGCTCGCATAGTTGGCGTCGTTGTCGCCTGCCGAAATCGTGAAAGTGTGTGTGCCGACATCGTCGGCCGTCGGGACCCAGACGAAATGCCCGCCGGGATCGATATTGCTCGCAGACGCACTCGAATTGTGAAATGTGTCGCTCACGTTGAACGTCGGATAACTAAAACCAGTCGCATTCACGCTGAACGTCATTTTGCTTTTCGCGACGATTGCAGATCCAGGTGAGAGATCGTTGATAGAAAGACTCGCCGCCGCAACAGCGAGTGTCGGCAACAATGCAACTGCGAGTCCGACACTCGCACGCAAGAAAATACGCATGAACTCTATAGTACCACTCCTCATTCAGCGCGCGTTTGACAATGAACTTTCTTCGGTGCATTGTCCTCGCAGCGAATAGAAAAACTTCGGAGGCAATGGGCACATGAACGACTCTCAAGCGACTCAACGTGTGCGGGGGTTCGTCTGTGGACGCTGGGCTCGAGATAATCGTCGCTGGGTCATTACGGTGAACCAAGACCCCCATTTCTTGTTTCGCAAAAAAATCGTTGCGAGAGAGATCAGGGAAGGCGTCAATATCGAAAGGAACGACAGCGTCGACTTCCGTCTGGTGAAAGACGGCACAGACTACTTTGCGCACGATGTTGCGTCCATTCGGGCGCAATAGTTTTTCTTACTTTCCACCCTCGAATCAAGAAGGATATTCACGATGACAACTGCAAGTCGGAAATTGAAGGAGAAACGGGGCATCACGAGCTTCAGCCACTCCAACATCGACACGACACATCTGGACCGGACGATTATCTTCTACGGAATCCTAGGACTCCGAGTCGGTGAGCGGCCGGATCTGCCAGCGCCGGGTGCGTGGCTTTACCCGAAAGGGAGCAAACACGCGCTCATACATGTGAACGCGGTCGACAAACTCAAGGGCGATGCAGGACCG
The DNA here is from genome assembly GCA_964584225.1 of uncultured Candidatus Saccharibacteria bacterium. Lineage (GTDB taxonomy): Bacteria > Patescibacteriota > Minisyncoccia > Phycocordibacterales > UBA2100 > UBA10103. The sequence goes on from CAZOZG010000009.1 coordinate 30,970, forward strand.
TATGATCACGTCGCGTTCAAAGTCGACTACACGCTCAAGCAATTCCTAAAGGTTCTCGAAGACGCCAATGTCGATCCTGGCGACTATCGCGTCAGCGAAAAGCGTCCGGGACGTCGCCAACAGGTCTTCCTCAAGGGGCCGATGGGCGAGCGGGTCGAGATTGAAGTCCGGCCGTGATCTCCGAATTCTAAAAGCAGTTCTTGTGAGATGGCCTCGCCGCATGCGGCGAGGCCATCATCTTTTGCCTGCATTGGATTATCCGACAAATGTCAGCGCCTTGCCGCGTTCACCGGCACGACCGGTGCGGCCGATCCGATGCACGTAGTCTTCGTATGTGCCCGGCACGTCGTAATTGATAACGTGGGAGACTTTCGGAATGTCCAGGCCACGCGCCGCGACGTCTGGTGACACGATCCCACGTAGTTTATTTTCCTTCAAGTGTCAAAGGTCGCGTTGGCTGTGGTTCTGCCCGGGGGAGCGGACTTGGTGAAACCCGAGGGGGTCTTCGAATTTTCGCGCGACCTGGTAGCGTTCATCCGAGAGCGCGACGGATTCTCCATCTGCACCGCGGACGTGAGCGAGCGCGACATCGCCCAGCGCGGTGGCAAGCGGGTGGACTGGCAGTACCTGGCCGACAAGATCCAGGCCGGCGCCGATTTCATCATCACGCAGTTTTTTTTCGACAACGCGGACTATT
>CAZOZG010000010.1:0-30501 GCA_964584225.1 uncultured Candidatus Saccharibacteria bacterium
GTTGTTCGTACGTTTGTCTCGCCTGGCCAAGGTAATCTCGACTGGGTTGTTGAGTCTGTTCCGCTGCGCTTCTGCGGGCCTGAACGAGGGCAAGGCGCTCCGTATCGTTGAGGCTTACTTGTTTGGCGACATCCATGGCGTGTTTCCCTTGTTCGGCTTTCACTCCCGCGTAGCCTTTCTTCGCGGCGTCGCTGCTTTGCGCGAGCGAGCTGGAGCTCCCGAACGCGCCCTTCACTGCTTTCACGTTGCCTGCGTCGAACGATTTGCGGCTCAGCCAGTTCAATGCACGCATAGTACGTAGTTCGCCGGTTGTGGCTTCTCGCCCCTGATTGTCGTAGATGCTTGTCTTCATTCGCGCTAACCCCCGTGCCGCGTACTTGCCGGCACTGTTTCTCAGGGCCCAGCCGGTGCCGCTCGCACCAAGCGCGAGGCCAAAGCCGCCCACTCCCGTGAGCATCGCCGCAACTTGCGCGAAGCCGGAGATCGCACTCGAGAAAGAGCTCGCCATTTTGAATGAAAGGTACAAAAGGCCGATACCGATGACGTAGGTCATAATCGTATTCCAACCATTCGCAGCGCTGTTGCTTGAAACCAGTACACTCGGATCAGAGATGATGCTGCCGAGAGTGCCGCCAGGATTTGTGCCGGCAGCAGCCGCGACTTGCGGGGTTGCGAGTCGATTGTTCACGGTGACCGATCCTGCTGCGTTGATGAGCGAGAGCGATATCGCAAGGAGGAGCATCATCAAAGGCGCGAGGATCGCATTATTAATGAGTGATTTCCACCACCCGCCCCAGCCGAATTTCGTTTTGGAGAGTTGCGGCACAAGCAAACTCGCAAATGCAAACGACGCGGTTATCATGAGGAATATCATAAGCACCGCTCGGGCAAGGATGAGGAAGCAACCGTAGAAGAGTACTGCAGCGACGAAGAGAAGGAGCAGCCCACCAACGAGGCCGAAAAAGAATGCTGCCGCGCCGCTGTTTTTGTTTTGTTGCCCGACGGCTTTCGTCACATTGTAGGTGTCGTCCCACACGCTGGTGATGCCCATAGGCCGTAGAAATGCAGCAGCAATATCAAAATTCTTCTCGCCGGTCGCACTTGCATCAGGCGTTGCTGCGTTTCCTCGATTTTGGCCCGCCATCTGACTATAGATCGCGTATGCGCTGAAATTGGACGCATCGATAATGAGGCGTGCAAAGAGCAGACTGAAATTGATGAGGATTGCAATCAGCAATACATTCGCGATGGTTTTTTTGCTGCCAAATTCTTTGATACCGAGGATGAGGCATATCGCAATAAAGATAAACATGCCGATGATGAGAATATTGGAGAAATCGCGGAAGACGGTCCATGCGTTTTCGATCGGCGTTGTGATGTGCAGATTATCGAGCGTGGCTTTGAAGGTAATGATCGTGTAGTAGATCACCGTATCAAACAGATAGCCTGCGAGATTTAAAAGTGCGCCGCCGATCGTAAGGAACCATGATCCGAGCCACGCCATAAGCGGCATCCAAATACAGGCGGCGAAACTGAAGTTGTAAAAACTGCAGTTTGATTCGGGCACTACCTTGCTCGGGTTTTGTATTGGTTGTTTGTTGCCGTCCACTGCAGGAGATCCGTCAGGGTTGTATACCTTGTTCGTGACTGGATCAACTCTATACGGCTGTCCGTTGATCGTGACCGGAGTGAATGTGGAAACATTCACTGGCACGTCCACTTGAGTGGTCGTGGGATTGTTTTGGGACGGCGCTGACGTATCGCCGGTTTGAGCTGCCGGCTGCGCCTGCGCCAAGGTGACAACCGGCAGTGCACTCGTCGCGACACAGAGAAAGAGAAGCGCGGTGACGATGATATTTCTGCCGGAGAGCTTTGAGAGAAAAGCGCTGGTCATAGACTAGGTCTTCCACTGATTCGCCCACATCTGTGGCACTGCCGGGTTGTTGATGTTGCACCAGCCGACCGAGGGGTCGGTGGAAGTGCTCCACGCTTGCTGTGTGCTTTGGACCAGGGATTGCATGGCCGTCTGCACATTCTGAAGCTGCTGCTGCATGTTGTTGGCATCGAGAGAAGTGTGTAGCTGGTGCTGGGCAACGAGCTGGTCGAGCTGGGTGAGCGCGATTCGCTGCGCATCGAGTGAGGAAGTGTTGGTGAGACCAGCGATCAACTGATTGATCTGCGTGAGCGCGTTTTGCGCGGTCTGCGCATTGGCCGAGGCAGTCGTCGAGAGCGAGGAAATTTGTGAATTAATGACGCCTTGCGAGAAGGTCGTCGAAGTTGCGACGTTGATCGTGAGACCGTTTTGTGACGCGTAGGTTTGCACTTGTGGCACGACGACGCTCCAGCATGCGTTTTCACTTGCACGTAATTTGGCGGCAGTGTCGGAAAGCACATTGGAGATGGAGACGGCGGCTTGTCCGTACTGCATTTCGACTTGTCGCGCCGAACCGAGAATCTGAAGAGCCGCGGAGACGGCGCTACCGCGTAGATTGGTCGAAGCCTCAGCATTGATTTGATCGACGTAGGACGGCTGTGTACCGATCGGTAGTGTGAGGCCATAGAGGCCTTGATTGCTTGAGAGGATTTGTGTGGTGAGTCCACCATACAAGGCGCCAATCATTTGGCCGACGTCGTTTGCGTTTTCGAATTGACGCACCGGAGAGCCGAGGATTTGCTGGTACGACTCTTGCACCACGGACGCAGGTGTGTACGTCGTTGCCGTACACGGGTTGCCGCCGCTATTGGTGTTGTAGAATCCGCGGCCCCAATTAAGTTGGTTCATGAGGCAGTTTTGCACTTGCGTAATCCGATCGTTGGCCTGTTGCTGCGCGATGTAGTACGCCCAGTACGGATTGCATTGCGGATACCGCTGCAGCGCGGAGAGACTGCCCCAAAAATCGTCGGGTCGCCCTTGTATTGCCGCGTTGATGTTGCCGGTGTAGGGGCACTTCAGTGCAAGACTCGGATCGCGCGAGTTGTCGACATAATTTTGCACGATTGCGCGCTGGATAATTTGCCGCGTCGAAGGATCAAGCTTGTCGAGCGTCCCATCCTGTACGAAATGGACGAGCTCTTGATCGCTCACGGTCCCACGGGCGCCAGCTTCACTTACTGCATATTGCGGGCCACCGTTGTTACCTGTCTCAATTGCAACTTGTGCGCGCTTCAGGTAGGCGGCCATCGCTGATTGGCGTTCTCGATCGACGAGGACCCTGAGCACGCACTCTTTGTAGATAAGTATCTGGGTATTTTGTGTCACTGCTGCGTCGTTGACCGGCACATACACGCCGCCGATCGCGGCCGTAGCGCCGACACTTTGAGAGCCCGCGACGGTACCGCAGCCGAAGATGCCCTGGCTTTGGAAATTGTACGCCGCAGAGGCAGATGGTGTCGCGGGCGTTGTGGCGGCTTGCGTTGTGCCGCTCGTCTGTGCAGTCCCAGATTGCGCAGACTGCGATGCATCAGTGCCCGCGGTAGAGCTTGTGTCTCCTGCCGTCTGTGCGAACGCAGTAGACGTCAGCGTCGTGAGCAAGAGGAGCGTGCCGGCTATGATTCGGAATTTTTTCATGATGCTTTTGAGCGATAGTAGCTCGCGAGTGAGCTGAATGAGGCGAACACGTTTTGTTCGTTGTCTGTGTATGTGCGCAAGATTGCTGCGCCGGCAAACGGATCATCGGCGTACTGTGCGAGGTCATCGAGCGTGGTCGCGAATGCGTTGAGCGAATTCACGACCGCCACGTGATACGAAACTGCGTCGGTCGGTACCACCACTTTTTCGGCCAGCGTCGCCGCAGCGCGGTAATTGACGGCGTCGTCTCGAAGCGTCTGCAAGTATTTCGGATTTGACGAATCGATATATTTCGCGAACGTCACGTACTCTGCTTCGTCGTTTTTGATTAATGGCTTCAGCGCGGTCTGCATCGCGCTTCGGTACGTGAGCATGCCGGCTCGCGACGTGTCGTTTGTCGTTTTGATGTCAGTGGCTGCGATCTGTGCATATGAAATCGACGCCTTGAGATTGGCCGCGATGTTTTCTGCGACCAAGGTGCCCGTCGTGGTGCTGTAGGTCCCCGCTTGTTGGAGTGTGTCGTATGAATTGAGGAGTGTATTGACGACGTTACCGGCGATATTTCCGATGCCGTCTCTGTCGGAACTCGACGCAGAGCCGAAATCCATCGGAGTTCCCGAGGCGTCAACCGAGGCGAGGGTAGATGGGGGCGCCTGCCAGTTGGTATGTGTCACATCAGGGAGAACAACCTGCGGTTGGATCGACTCAGCCACGGTCGACGCCCCACTCGGCGCATATTTTGATGCAATTTTCCAGCTCACCGTCGCTGCTAGGGCGAGGACAGACAGCACGGCTAAAACCGCAATAGGCGAAAAGGCCCGGGAGCGAAAATATTCCCGTGTCACGCCATAAATCATACCAGCTGTCAGCAGATCTCGGCTTAGCGCGAGGGGGAAAACTCGGCACTCGGCGGATCTAGAGATTTGATGAGGTGAACGTAAACACGCTGCCAGGCTCGCCCGGCGCAAATGTGACGCCAGCGCTTGAAAAAATGCTCGCGAGACCGACGTATCCTGTGACGAATGTATTGGCCGCGGTGTCGTATGTCGTGATTGCCGCGATGCGATCGGCATCGTAGTGCGCTTGTGGCACAAGCGCGAGTTTGGCGCCGAGTTCTAGATAGCTTTGCGCGAGCGCCGCTGCAGCGGCGCTCGCTTCTGGCGGCGCGTCTGTCGCACTGATTGATTGCCCGAGCATTGAGAGATCACTCGCGATCGACGCGACGGCGGATGCTTTCACAGCATCGTTCGGGGAAGCGAGCTGATCTTGCAACACCTGCAGCATCGTACTGTGCTTTCGTTCGAACAGTTGTATGTCATCGCCTATTGCGTTGCCGTAATCGTAAAGAGCTTCCTGCGCAGCAGTGCGTTTTGTCCCGGTCGTTGTACCGATGAGTGAACTTGGGATAAATGCGTAAGCGTCTTGGAGCAACGTGTCGGACGAACTTGCAATTCCGTGCGCGATAGGAGGATGGGCAAGTTGTGAAAGAAGAGCATCGAGATCAGATGAATTGTTCGACGCATTGCTAACTCCAAGACCGAGCCGACTCTGCGGCGACGTGAACGACGACGGATTATTGAGGGCTAAGAGTGTCGCATCATTTGAAGATGTACTCGGCGTGCCCGTTTGTGTACCCATCGGCAGCACATAATCACTACTGCCACCGCCAAAGACTTGCACACCGCCTGTTTGTGGCGCATGTATCGCATGGCCGATTGTGAAGAGTCCGATAACAACGAGGAGCATGCCGCACGCAGTCGTCGCCATGACGATGTGAGCGCGAAGCCATGACGCTGGAGATTCTCTGGACTCACTGAAATCAGGAAACGTATGCGGATCGCGCGGTGGCATAGCAAAAATCATAGCATCTGAGAGTCGCAGCTCGCGCGAGTGATACAATTTCTGCATGAGGCGAACGATGTCGTTTGTGATTGTTGGCGTGTTGCTCGCGGCACCGCTTGTCGCGCTCGCATTTCCATTCGGCGGTCAAGCGTCGTTTGTCTCGCCATGTTACAACTCGACCATTTTCGCGCGACTCGGCGGACCCATCGGCGGTGATTACGTGTGGGTCCCGACGACGAAGACATATCAATTCGGTCCGCCCACGCACGCGGGCCAATGGCTCTTGGGTCTTGCGAGCGTTCCCTACTTTTGCCTCCTCTCGCCGAGCCCCGTCATCATTATTCCGGCGATCGCTATCGACATGATGGGCTCGAGCGGTCCTGCAGGCGCTGCCTACACGCCGCCGCCTTCGCAAGGGTCGGTTGGTAATCTCGGTTCTTCGGTCGGGACGCCGTCGCCGTCCTTGTCGTTGCCGGGTTCTTTCGGTGGTGGCGGTGTAAACCCGGGAGTGACTACCGGTGGGGGCTCCCCGGGCAGTTCTGGCACACTTCAGCATGTGCTCGTCAGCGAAGTCTACCCGCTGGCAGATTCGTCGCATGGCGGAGGTGCTGCATTTGGGTGGATCGAGTTATTTAATGGCACCGGCAGTGGCGTGGATGTGTCGGGTTGGAATGTCCAAACGGCATCAACAACAATTTCCCTACCCTCCGGCACCGTGATTGCATCCAATCAGTACCTCTTGATCGCTGGCACATCAACGATCCGCACGATGTGGAATATTTCGTCGAGCGTTTCGATTATTGTCGCGCCGCCGCTCTTCAATCCGGGATTGTCTCCCTCGGGCGATCTCGTCTCACTGCAAAATAGTTCCGGCGTCATCGATGCGGTTTCGTGGGGCACCAACGCGAGTGCGTTTACTCCTTCAGCGATTGCACCCCTTGGCGGTTATTCGTTGATCCGCACATCACTTTCAAGTGATACGAATAGTTCGTCTGACTGGACGATCACGTCGCAGCCGCTGCCAGGGCGCTAGCAAGCACCTTCCAGGATTCGAGTGCGATATCTTCCGCGCGCGAATTGACTTCAATTCCAGCCTCTGCGAAGGCGGCGAGTACCGATGTACGGTGATAGTGTTTGGTGAGATTCCCCGCGAGCAGTTTTCGTTTGGCGGCGAAGCCTGTGCGGACGACATCGAAAAAAAACCGCTCGTCGACATCGGAGAAAAAATTTCGAGTTATTTCATTAATGAGAAGTATTGCGGAATCGACCGAAGGCGGCGGCGCGAAGTTACTGCGTGCGACCCTGGTCACGATACGCGGCGTGCCGTATGCTTTTACCGAAATCGAGAGAATACTTTCTTTTCCGCTGCGCGCGACGATGCGCTCGGCAACTTCTTTTTGCACCAAGAGTGCCATCGCGCGCGGCTGCGCACCCGCAGTCAGAAATTGCCGAATGATCTCGCCGGTAATGTAGTACGGAATATTTGCCGCGATGACGTACGGTTTTTTCAAAGACGCAGCATCAAAATCTCGTATGTCAGCGGTGACGATCTGCAATCGCTGCGCGTCTTTCACTGTGTCTTGCAGCGAGCGCACCAGGGATGCATCTTTTTCTATCGCAACGACCAATGCGCCGGTCTGCACGAGCTCCTTCGTCAGCGCACCGGTGCCGGGACCGATTTCGAGTATCGTTTCGTCTGCTCTGATATGGAGTGATTCGACAAGTCGTTTCGCCGCCCAAGTACCAGTGAGAAAATGTTGTCCGAGTTTTGGTGTTCGTTTTTTTCTCATGTGATGATCTGCTCGCTCTCTTCGCTGGAAGGTGGCTCGGCGTACGCGACAAGCCGTGGATCGAGCTCACTTAAAAATGCTGAGGGCACCGTGTATTCGCGCGTTCCATATTTCATACGCGATTGCGCAAACGTGAGAAAGACTTTTTTGCGCGCGCGCGTGAGTGCGACGTAGAAAAGCCGGCGCTCTTCCTCCGGATCGCGATCGGCATCGTCTCGCTCCGACGGAAAGAGACCTGCTTCGAGTCCGGTGACGAAGACAACGTCGAATTCCAATCCTTTGGATGCGTGCATCGTCATCAGTGACACCGCGCCCACGGTTTTATCGAGCGCGTCTTGATCTTCTGCGAGTGCCGCTTCCTCTAGAAGTCTCTCAACTCCCTCTGGTGGTGTCATCGAATCATACCGAGCGGCGAGATTGACGAGCTCGAGCGCGTTGCCGAGCCGTTCGTGGCCTTCTTCGCTGTCGTTTTTAAACATCGTTTCCATGCCGCTTTCTTCAAGCGCAAAGCGGATCGCTTCTGCGGCTGGTGCTGTCGCGATGGCACGTCGAATCGCCTCAATCGTTTCTCGGAAGCGTACGACTTTTGTGCGCATTCCCGTGGGGAGCGTCGCCTCGGAGCCAGCAAGCACTTTTTCCAGCGACTGTTTTCCAATCCCGCGCGGCGGGACGGCAATGATGCGCGTGATGTCGCTCTCCGACTGCGGGTTGAGAGCAGCTCGTAGGTAGCTCAAAAGATCTTTTACTTCTTTGCGCTCAAAGAAGCGCATGCCCAGGACGCGATACGAAATGCCAGACGCAAGGAATGCTTCTTCGATCGCGCGTGATTGAAAGTTTTCTCGATACAGCACTGCGATTTCTGATGCGCGCGTGCCCTCAGTGATTAGTCGCTCGACTATCGCCGTAATGAAGTATGCCTCGTCGAGTTCGTTGCGCCCACCAAAGAGCGCGAGTGCTTCCCCCGTTTCGTTATCGGTATACAAATGTTTCGGTTTTCGGCGTTTATTTTTCTCGATCACGCTGTTGGCGGCAGAGAGAATAGTGCGTGTCGAGCGATAGTTTTGTTCCAATGTCACGACTTTCGCACCCGGGAATGTGTCTTCAAAATTCAGAAGGTGTTCGATGTCAGCACCGCGCCAGCTGTAGATGTTTTGGTCGATATCACCAACCACGCAGATGTTTTTGTGTTCGTCCGCAAGGAGCCGCGCGAGCTCAAACTGCACGCGATTGGTGTCTTGGTATTCATCGATCGTGATGTAGTGCCAGCGTGCCTGAAGCGCGTGTCGCACTTTTTCGTTTTGACGCAGGAGCTGCAGTGTGCGCAGAAGGAGATCGTCGAAATCAAGCGCTCCTTCGCGTGAGAGCGCGGTGTCGTACTCTTTCCAGAGTACTGCGAGCGCCTTTTCGCGGAAGTTTTTCGCGCTCGCTTCGTATCCCTGTTGCGAAATCTCCTCACCTTTTTGCCGTGAAATAGCGGAAAGCACGGCGCGCGGCGCGAAATTGTCGCCGCGCGCGTCGATTATTTTCTTGAGAGTCCGCGTCGAGTCGTCGCGATCCCAGATGGAAAAATTGCGTGGCAGCTTCGCCTCGATGTGAAATTCCCGCAAGATGCGAACGCCGAGCGAATGAAAGGTTGCCACGAGTGGCCATCCCTTGTGCTGGTTCGCGACTAGTCGTTCGACGCGTTCGCGCATTTCGCCGGCAGCTTTATTTGTAAACGTAACCGCCAAAATTTCTCGCGGTGATGTCCCTTGCGCGATGATGTGCGCGATACGATGCGTAATTGTTTTTGTTTTACCCGCACCAGCGCCAGCCACGATCAAAAGCGGCCCTTCCGTATGCGTCGCCGCCTCCCGCTGCTTTTCATTCAGCCCGTCCAAGTATGTCACCCCGGAAATATACCACAATCATAGAGGCGACGCCTCTATGATTTTCCTCACCAAGGGAGTTCTTCATAGTATTGTCGCATTTCTGCGATGAGCTTGTCGACTTGCGGCATGTCACGCAGCGCCTTCATCGCGGACTGGTCCAAAATTGCTTTTTCCGGACGCGGACGCTCTCTATAGTCTCTGAAACTTGAGAACTTGTATGCGATCAGCGATTCTTTCAGGCGTTCGATGTGTTCGACGTGTCCCTTTTTCCATTTCCGCTCGAATAATTCAGCAGGGTTGAGATGAATGTACTGTGCAACGCGCTTGAGATACCGATCGCTGTCTACGTGTTTCGAACGAAATGGTTTCGTAAAAAGGCCGCCGATTCGCTTGTATTTTACGTTGAAATACATCGTATAGCTCGTTCCCAATTTCTGCATGAATCGAGTCACTCCGTCGTCAGCAATCTCTTGCAGCAAGATGTGATAGTGCGTCGGCATTAAGCAATACGCCCCTATGGCGACGAGCGGACGGTCTCGATGCAGTTGAAAGATCTTTTCGTGAGATATGTGCTGGAAGTGTCCGCGTTCGATCGTTTCGGAGCTGTTGCTCAAATACAGCGACTCGAGAAATCGTTCGTAGTCCCTTTTTTCGGAGAAGACGACTCGTTTATCGACCCCGCGACTATAACAGTGATACCACTCGTTTGGAGCAAATGTCGTTCGGCGATATGCCATGCGTTCAGTGTGGCACAGAATGCTCTCAAATCATAGAGGCGTCGCCTCTATGATTCAGTTAGCGGCCTTGGAGGTACGAATCAATGCCAAAGCCATTGGAGTCGACATTTTTTGCGGTGTTGTTGAGGACCGTCAGGATGCCGATGACCGAAACCATGATGACCATGCCGACGATGCCCCAGACCATGTGTTGCTTGCCTTCGCGGATATCCGAACCCTCGTTGATTTTTTGCATGAATTCGACGAGACCCCACACGAAGAGGAAGAATGCTGCTGCAAAAAGCACGTCGACTGCTGGCTGAATGATCAGCGTCACAAACTTTGCCATTATTTTTTGTGCGGTCGCGTCCATAGGATATTGTTTCGTTCAGGGTAGCAAACAGGCCTGGCGAATGCCAGGCCTGTTTGTGAACTCCTGAAAGTTCTTTCGACTCTATTGACTCGTGAGGTTCCCCGGAACCTTAAGCGTCGGAGTCACGTTGTTATTCACTCCAATCGGGGCAAGTGCGTTCTTGAAGAAGTTCACCAAGCCCCAGAGGCTGACCATCACGAAAATCGTGAGAATGCCGTAGAACATGATGATAAGACCCTTGTGCTTCTCCTCACCGACTGCAGTGAGGTACTTGATGAGACCCCAGAAGAAGACGAGGATTGCGACGACAATCAAAAGGCCGATGACGCCGACAAGCCACCCCTGAATCATGATTATAACTTCAGGGATACCTGTCGCAGCTTGCGCGCTCGCTATAAACGGCAGCGCGACAGCCGCAACAGTACCCAACGAAAACCCAAAAACCCCAGTAATTTTACGCATAAATATCTAAAGTGCGCATTATTCTAAGTGCCTTAATGGTACTGCCTGCTCTTGAGATGACAAGAGATGCACACTGCCTCGTGTGGATAACGCCCTGGTACAGGCCGTATAGAGTGGCTCTATTCGGGCTTTTTCTCTTCACCCTTGCTCGAGGCGACAGACAGCACAATGGCTATCACGACAGCAGCGAGAATAATGAGTGCGAGAATGGTCGTCGCGATGACGGCGTGCCGCTCGAAGAGCTGCACGATAGCGACGAGGACCACGAGGACAAACAGCATCGCAACCCCCCATTCCATGCCTTTGACGGCTGTATCGCGATGCGATGGCCACGTGCCAAGACGGGCGAAGTACACGATCAAGCTCACGCCAAACATCATGAGCGTCGCCGTGAGGTAGAGCCCGATGAAAATGTTGAAAAGATTGAGGAATTGAACGACGGTAAACGCGTCACAGGTGTACGGAAGCAGTGCCGCGACGATGGCGTATGCAGCTAGTAGACGCCGCATAGCATCAGGTGGGGAAAATGGAATTCTTGAGGAGATTGACGATGCCCCAGACGGTAAAGATGATGCAGAAGATGATGACGCCCCAGAAAAAGTGGCTTCGCACTTTTTCGGCGCCTTCCTCACTAAATTTGTTGATGTTGCGAGCCAAACTCCAGAAGTAAATCACAATGGCTACCACGACCAGCGCGCCGGTCGCGGTATTAATGATATTCGTGATCGTCCCCGCGAGCGAGACTAAGTCTGCAGCACCGACCGCAATAGGCGCGAGCATGACAATCGCGATGGAGCGAGCGTATCGCATGTATACAGTATACTGCACGCGATGACGTTCGTGATTGTGATCGGCACTGTTGTGATCCTCTTCGCGATCGTCGCCGGATTTACAATCTGTCTCAGCATTCTCGTCGGTCAGTGGTGGGGAGCGCCGTACATTCCTTCGAGTCGGGCCCGGGTGCGCACGATGCTCGCACTCGCCCGGCTACAGCCGGGCGAGTGCGCCGTGGATTTGGGAAGTGGCAACGGCGTTGTCGTCTGCGCGGCTGCCGCAGCGGGTGCAAACGCTGTCGGCGTAGAATTCAATCCTGCTCTTGTTCTTCTCTCTCGCTTTCATGTATGGCGCCGCGACCTCAGAAGCCGTGCTCGTATAGTCAGAGCGGATTTTCATGCGTACTCCTTGCATGAGGCGCGCGTCGTATTTCTCTATCTGTGGCCCAGTACCGTCGCAACGCTCCGTGAGAAACTCGCCCGCGAGCTTCCGAGAGGCGCTCGAATCGTCTCCAACGGCTTCGAAATCGAGGGTTGGGAGCCTTCAATGCGCAAAAACGGCGTGCTTTTGTATGAAATGAGCAAGGTTTTAAGCCATGAGATGGCTTGACCGTAGTGGTTATCCACCGCCGAGGCTAAAAAAGCGTTGACTCTGAAGTCCCGATGAAGGTACAGTGGATAGGCCGATGGCAGCCGCTCATCCCATTCTGACCTATCTCCAGAAAAGCGAGATATAAAGCCAGAATTTCTGTCTTTCCCCTCGCCGCCGGCAAGAAAAGGCTTATCGTCTAGCGAAGCGAGCCAAGAGCAGGCCCTTGGGTTTGCTCTTGCGAGCGAGCGACGACGAAAAGCCGAAGAATTCGGCTTATAACTTCGGGCTCTAAAAAAGACTCCCCCGGGAGACCGGCACGCTCCCGTATTGGACGACAAAGAGGTTCCAAGACCGCTCGCACGGCGGTTTCTCTCATCTCACTCCTCTTTGCTGCTGCACTCGTACCTGCTGGCGCTCAAGCCGGCATTTTTTCTGCCATAGCGACGGCGGTATTTGGGTCGCATACAGATGCACTCGCCGTCAGTCCCGGGAATTTACAGACCTTTGGCCTCCCGCGACCGGCCATGAACTTCGATCCCCTCAAGGCGCGTGGTGGGGGCGACATTACTATTGTCGACGACACCGCCCTCTTGCCTGAGGAAGGTCCATCGGGGACGCTTGCCGACATCGAAAAACCCAAAATCAGCACGGTGAGTCTCTATATCGTGCGAGAAGGAGACACGCTCTCTGGAATCGCGAAGCTTTTCGGTGTTTCAAACGGCACTATTCTCTCGGCCAATGACCTCTCAAGTAAAGATGTCCTCTCAGTTGGTCAAAAACTGGTGATTTTGCCGATCACGGGTATAAACTACACCGTTAAGAAGGGCGACACGCTCGAAAGTATCGCCAAAAAGTACGGCGGCGACCCGGTGGAAATCGCTTCGTACAATAGCGTCGACAACTCCACGCTCGCGGTAGGATCGACGATCATCATCCCCAACGGCGAAGTGCCTGCGCCGAAGAGTTCGTCTTCTTCAAGTGGCGTTCGCGTTGGACGCGAGCCGGCGCACAACATTGGCCCGGCCGGCGATGCTGCGCAGATTGCCTACTACATTGCGCCACTTTCGAACTATACGAAGACGCAAGGTATCCACGGCTACAATGCAGTCGACCTTGCAGCTCCAAAAGGTACGCCGATCGTCGCAGCGGCAACTGGAGATGTCGTCATCGCGCGCTCCGGAGGCTGGAACGGTGGCTACGGCAGTTATGTGGTCATCCAGCACGACAATGGCTCGCAAACACTGTATTCACACATGTCTAAAGTCGCAACCTACGACGGCGCACACGTCGTCCAAGGGCAAGTGATCGGCTACGTCGGGCAGACAGGTCTTGCGACTGGACCGCACGTCCACTTCGAAATCCGCAACGGCATTCGAAATCCGTTCTAGTTTCCACAGCTCCCTGACCTTGTTGCATGGCATGCGCCTGCTACAATGCGGCAGCGCATGATTAATGCTGACGTGATAGTCGATCTCCAGTACGGAGATTGTGGCAAGGGCAAGATTGCCCACTTTTTATGCCAGACGAGAAACTATACACACGTCCTTCGCTACAATGGTGGCGCGAATGCCGGCCACACGATTTTTCATAAGAAAAAGAAATTTGTCACGCACCAGATTCCCGCTGGTGTTTTTTTCGGCGTACGCTCGGTGATCGGAAGTGGCTGCGTTGTCGATCCAGAACAGTTTTTTAAGGAAATACAGATGCTCGAAGACGGGGGCGTGCGCACAAAAGGTAAGATTTTCGTTGCCGAGAATGCGCATGTGATTACCGCGGCGCACAAAGCGGAGGATCGCAAAAGAGGCGGCAAGATCGGCACGACCGGCCGCGGCAATGGTCCTGCATATCGAGAAAAATATGGTCGCACGGGGACGCGCGCGCTTGCGATCCCGAAATTAAAACCGTATCTGGTTGATTTGTATAAGGAGTGGTTTAGTGGCAAACCGATCAAAGTGCTCGCAGAAGGCGCGCAGGGTTTTGGACTCGACATAGACTGGGGCGATTACCCGTTTGTCACTTCATCGCACTGCACGACCGCTGGTGTTCTTTTAAACGGCTTGCCGCCGGAAGCGATCGGAGAAGTCTGGGGCGTTGCAAAAATCTACGAGACATACGTCGGCAGCAAAAAATTTCAGCCTGCGGGCGCCGTCTTCAACAAAATCGGCGACATCGGTGAAGAGTATGGTGCGACAACGGGCCGCCGCCGCCAGTGCAATTGGATGAACATGCAGACACTTGAGCGCGCGATCCAGATGAACGGCGTGACGCATATCGTTTTCAACAAAGTAGACGTGTTGCGCGCGGTGGGAGAGTGGGCGGTGTACGACAATGGCAAGAAAATTGCATTCAAGAGCGAAAAAGCGATGCAGGATTTCGTCACGAAGCGCTTGCGGAAGCTCGGCCTGAAGCCAAAAAATATTTTTTTCTCTGAAAGTAAAGAACGGATCTAGTATCTTATTCGTAACACTCAACAGAGTCACTTCCCCTCCGGAAGTCGGCTTTCTCGTAACGGCCTTCAAGTGTTTTCGGGTAGCCGTCCTCGTAACGACCCTTCACGAATATAAAGTGTGAGTTATCAAGTTGACGCTCAAACGTTTCTGGCACGCCCTCGAGGTACATAAGCCAGCGTCGCTTAAACCGCTCGTCGAACACTTGTGGGTGAGCACTGTGAAGCTCCGTCCAATGTTCCTTGAAACGATCTCGCCAAAGCTTGAGGGTTCGGTAGTAGTGCGGCCAGAGATTTTCCCATTCGATCAGTGTGAATCCTTCTTCGTGCAGGGTCGATATCTCTAGCGGGACGCTCGGTATGTGTCCGCCAGGCCAGATATATTTAAGGGTCAAGTATCCAGTCATTACGTGCTCCATAAATGAAGACGTAGAAATAACACCGATGCCTCGATCTTTGAGAACCGCGTGAATGTTGTTCCACCACATGTGATACATTTTTTTTCGCATGCCGTGGTGTTCGTGGACGCCAATCGATACAAATCGATCGAACACCTCGCCTTCCCGCACGATGTCGCGATGGTCTCCGTACTCCAATCGAATCCGCTCCGCAACACCGTGGCGTTTGAAGCGCGCACGCATGTACTCGTTTTGTTCTTTCGTGGGGTTGTACACGACGACATCGACATCGTATTTTTTGACCATGTATATCGGTAAGAATCCCCACCCCGAACCTACTTCGAGTACCTTCATTCCCGGTCGGAGCTGCAATTTCTGACAAATGTACTCGTAGAGGTTGTGCTTCGCTTGATTTATGGTCTCCGTCCCCTCGACCCAGTACCCTTCCGAATATCCGACGGTCTCGCCAAGCATAACTTTGAAGAGGTCGACGGGAAGAGAGTAGTGAAATTCGGCATTGCGCATCGCTCGTTCGCGTACGATGTTGTCCTGCGTCCATTCGCACCATGCGTGCTTGAGCCAGGTCAATGGATTTATCTTCAGTATGTTTCTTTTTCCCGCTGCGCTGGCGTATGCATTCCCAAGTGCAGCAAGAACGTGGATAGGATTCTCGCCTTCGAGATCAACGGAACCGTCGATATATGCATCGAGAAAGCCGATCGGGAGAAAAATGATCGTTCGCCACTGCGCACCAAATGTTTTGAATGTTATACGGACGTCGGGTTGCGTGTCATCGTCGTGATTCGCGAATTCCGACTGATTCGCAAAAATTACATTTACCGTATTGCGAGACCCTTTAGAAATCTTTTCAAACACGCGCCGCAGTATGAATGTCGACAAGCTCATGAATCTGAGAATCAGTACCGACCAGTATATCGCACGACTAAAGCCCAAAGCACATGTAGTTGACACAAGAGATACCCGGGACTTGTGTCGCGGTCATGAAAGCACCGCACTCTAGATCTTTGAAGTACGCACAAAGATACGGTTACTATGTTTTAGAACGATTTTGATGTCATGTCGGCGGGAGCAAAACCAATTATCTTTTAAAACTTAATTGCGAAGTTAGGAGTCGTCGTTGCCCCTTATATCGACGCGCCCATTCTTAAACATGTTGATTTTGATTGTTCGTGTGGGTGAAATATGTTCCATGATGGTTTCGTACGCGCCTTCGCGTGGAGCCTGATTGGTTCGTACGTTGTTGTAGTTGTCGACTTTGCGGAAAAATTCATCTTTCGACATCGCCGGGTTTGTCATGCACTCTTGCAAGACGGTGTGAGCGGATGGAGATAAGGCTTGCAGCTTTTCTCGCTTTTGTTTCTCTTGCGCTTCGTAGCCTGTTGGATCTTCAAAATTCATATTGAAAGTCTATCAGATCTCTCGAGCTCGGTACTGGAGGGCTTCGAGCATGTATGCAGATTCGACCATCACGCCCCAATCGTCGTCGAGTGGCGTCTCTACGATGATGGACTGCACGTCTCACCATGCTAGGATGCCTGATACTCGCAGTCATCATGGCTTCCAAAAGAAACAAGAACCTCTGGTCTCCATGGCGAAAGGCAAATTATTCTTTTTTTGAAGCGCGTCTTGCACACGTGCCTCGGAGTAGCACGTTGCTCGATCTCGGAGCAGGCGACATCCAATTTGCGGATCTATTCTTTCAGTTTAAGTACACCGGAGTTGATTTTGAAGCATATCCCGACGTTACTCATGTCGCTGACCTCACGCAAGCACTTTCGTTGGCCAGTGAAAGTTACGACATTGTCACTCTCTCTAATACACTCGAACACATTCCGGATACAGCATTCTTAATCGATGAATGTTACAGAGTTCTCGGCGACAACGGGATGATTATTGGCACAGTTCCTTTTCTTATGACGGTTCATCAAGCTCCCCATGACTTCAATCGTTTACGCATTATCAATTGCGCAGGTTTTTGGAGCATGCAGGATTCTCTGACGTTGTTGTGACGCCACTCGGTCTATTGATCGATACTTACGACACTCTTGAAAGGAAGTTTTTTGATGAGATGCCTCGCTGGGTGTACCCCTTTCGGGTTGTGCGGCGACTTGAAATGCGTGCAATGCGTCGATATTTTAAAAAAGCTGCCACCGAAGCATACACCGAAGGTTATGGGTTTACTGCACGCAAGGTAAAGTGATCGGCACCATCCGCTGTCCTCACAACGATCTTCTCTTGCGGTAACCGTTCAGAGATCCCGGCTAAGAGACCTACGCTCTAGATCTCGCGCGCACGATACTGCAATGCTTCCAACATGTGCACGGGTTCGATGGTGTCGGAATCAGCGAGGTCGGCAATAGTGCGCGCGAGTTTAATCGTGCGATGGTAGCCGCGAGGCGAGAGTTTCATCGTTCGCGCAGCAGCGACGAGCGTTTCTTCAGCTTTTGGTGAAAGCTTTGCGAGATTTTCTATTTCTTTCGGGCCCATGTCGGCGTTGGTCGAAATATCTTTTGAATCTTTGAATCGATTCTGCTGGGTTTTGCGCGCTTTCGCGATGCGTTCACGAATCGTATTCGTTTCATCTTTCTGTTTTTTGCCGCGCACCGAAAGCGATTCAGGCGGCATGTCACCGACGTGCACCCACATGTCGACGCGGTCAGCGACAGGGCCCGAAATTTTCCTGCGGTAGCGCTCGATCGCCGCTGGCATGCAGCGGCACTCTCGTGTGCCGTACTTGCCGCATGGGCATGGATTCAATGCGGCGATGAGCATGAAATTTGCGGGGAAAAGTGCCGAGCCGCGGGCGCGCGCGACGGAGACGCGCGCGTCTTCCAATGGTTCGCGCAGCGCGTTGACGACGTCGCGATGAAATTCTGGGAATTCATCCAAGAAGAGAACGCCACGATGTGCGAGCGTCACTTCACCAGGGCGCGGAATTGTGCCGCCACCTATGAGGGACGCGTAGCTTGATGTGTGGTGCGGCGCTCGAAACGGAGGGCGGCGCATCGCGGTGCCGTTCAATGTGCCGGCAAGAGAATGGATCGCGGTAACCTCGATCATTTCTTCCTCCGGAAGAGGCGGCAAGAGCGATGCGGCGGCTCGGGCCAACATTGTCTTCCCCGTGCCCGGCGGTCCATAGAGCGCAATATTGTGCCGACCAGCTGCAGCTATCTCGAGACCGCGCTTTGCGCTTTCTTGCCCGCGGATGTCGGCGAGCGCGACCTCCCCATCCTCGAGCTCATCGAGCGGCACTTCGTGCGGCGCGTAGGCATCGATCCGCGCTGGTTCGTCTTTACGTAGATGACCGATGACGTCGGCAAGTGCACGAACCGGGAAAATGGTGATACCAGACACGAGTGCAGCTTCGTGTGCATTGTCGGCAGGTAAGAAAAGTTCGCGAAAACCTTCGTCGCGTGCAGCGAGAGCAATTGAGAGCGCACCGCGAATCGGTCGAATGCTGCCGTCGAGCGCCAATTCACCCGCAAAAACTTTGCCCGCGGGATCGAAGCGCATGTCCTCGGCTGCAAGGAGATACGAAAGTGCGACTGGTAGATCAAACGCGGCGCCTTCTTTTTTGAGTTCGGCCGGCGCAAGCGAGATCACGATCTTTTTATTCGTACTTTTGGGAGAAACAAAGCCACTGTTTTTGATGGCGGAGGCGACACGATCGCGTGCTTCCTCGACCGCTTTGTCCGGCAGTCCGACGATTGAGAAGGCGTGGAGTCCGCGCGCGAGGTCTGCTTCCACAGACACAAGATGCGCTTTGGGAAGCGAGGGTTGGGCCCCGTACACACGCGCGAAGTTCACCCCGGCATTGTATTCACAATTGCGGCTCGTGCAACAGCCAAAAGAAACACCCGGCAGCGCATTGCGCTGCCGGGCATAAAAGACCGAGTTCACTCGATTTTTCTGACTTGTGCGATGAGTATGTTCGTTGTTGGCCCAAGACCACCTTTAACATGCGGAAGCACAAACGCCGGATCGAGATGTCGCACCCCTTCATTCACGGATGTCAGTAAGTATTTGATCGGGCTTTCTTGGGAAGCGAACCGAACTAATGTTTCTGTGAGCTCCGTGGAATCTCGGAACTCGTACACGTGTTGCACCGTATCCATGTACTCGACACCGTCGAACACATGGAACGTGATCTCGAAACGCAGCATATTGGAGCTCATTACACTGTCACTCCATCGGTTCGATTTTCCAGATGATTGCAAAAACATCGTTCTTGCGACACCCCTTGTCATCGAAGAAGCTAGACCCCAGCGCTTGCACCAAAGTGCGTACGCGATGTTTATAGCAACTTTCGACAAGAGGCGTGACCGCCGCGGGGCTGTTCATTGCCCCGAAACAAGCCAATTCTGTGGCAAAGTCTAATGGACTTCCGAACTCATAGACATGGCTGACGATATCGACCGGCACTTCTTTTTTGTAGAAGATGAAAGTGATTCTGTACTTCAACTTCTTGCTCTCGATCTGTTTTTCCATTGTACTCTCCTTGCTTTCAGGAAGATTTTTTTACGATAAGCGTGAATGGTCCTTTCTCAGGAACGTTCACGATCTGCATATCATCTTCGATGAAGATGCATCCAAGCCAGAATGCATCTCCGCGTTTGATCGTGATGCTCGACACGTTCCACGATATTCTCTGAGGGTCGCGCACAAGAATCGCAACCATTGACGCGCGGACAGGTCCTCCGTAACTGCCTATGCTGAATGAGCCTACAAGCGATTGTTCGCGGTCTCGGTCAGGCCCGGGGGCAATGCCATCGACGACGAATTCGGTCAATTGATAGTCGCCGCAGCTATCGATTTCACGCAGAAGCTTTTCCAATGTGCGTAATACAGCGATCTCTTCCTGGTCAACAATTTTCGACATATTTACCTCCATATTCGCAAAGCGGGTGCCTTGCTTTCCGCGGATAACGGTATAAGATATGAAGTGAGTGGCAAATACCACCACTATAAAAGCCATGTATGTAGAGGTTTTGGAGGAAATCGGCCTTACACAAAACGAGGCCAAAATATACGAGGGATTGCTCGATATCGGCGTCTCATCGGTCCCCCAGCTTGCGCTGAAGACGGGCGTCCACAAGCGCAATATCTACGACATCATCCCGAAGATGCTGAAGAAGGGCATCATCTATCAGATCGCCGATACGCGCGAAAATCGCTATGGGCCGGTCGCGCCGAATAAGCTCGACGATCTCATACGCGAAAAGGACTCGAAGCTTCAGAAAATACTTCCCGATCTCACCCGCGAGTTCAAAAAGAAGGCGACCGAGGAGGCGGTCTACATTTACAAAGGCAAGGAGGGATTCAAAAATTATCTCCGCGATATTCTCACGGTCGGCGAAGACGTGTACTTTGTCGGGGCAAAAGGCGGGTGGTTCGACGAAGATTTGCAGACGTACGTCGAACTTTTTTTGAAGGACGCAAAGCGCAAAGGCATCAAGTATCAGCACATTTTCGATCATGAGGTGAAAAAATTCGCGCCGGATTTATTGAAACGGCTCGGCAAACCGTACCGATTCCTCCCGTCGGAGTATTCCACGACGGGTGCGATCGACATTTTCGGCGATCACATCGTCACCTTCTCCGGCCTAACGCTCAAAAGTATTAACGACGACGTGACGCTTGTCATCATCATCAGCAAAGAACTCGCCGACTGTTATCGGACGTGGTTCAGATTCATGTGGGAGCAGTCTCGCGATTAGGCGTGCGCAATGCAGGTACGAGCAGCGGGATTTGCCTCGAGCCGATCCACCGGAATGGGCTCACCGCACACCTCGCACACACCGTACTTGTTTTCTTCAATTTTCTTTAAAGCGTTCACGATGTCGCGATGTCGTACTTGGAGTTCTTCGACCAAGGGAACATTGGTGACGAGTTCTTCGATTTGATCGGCGGCGTCGGATGGGTCTGCCTCTTCGCCCGCGAGTCCACTGGAGTTGCCGTGCCACTCCCCTTCTTCGTTGAGCATGCGTCCGTGCGAGGTCAATTCTTCTTCGACTGAGTCTTTTTCCGCTTCGAGTGCGCCCCGGAATTCTTCGATCTGCTCTTCCGTCACATCCTCAGCTCCTTTTTTCATAGAGGCATGATACCCGAGCCGCGGCGCACTGCAACCCCGTCTTAGAGTTTCCGCTCTGCTCTGAGGCGCAACAACACTTCGTTAAAGGAATTTGGATTTTCCGCGATAATGAGAATGTTGCGCGTCGGGAACGAATAGTACATCTCGATGGTGCCGCCATCGTCTTTGAGCGCGCGGACATCGTAATTTTGCATCACCGTATCTGTGAAGGCGCGTTTTTGCGGCAAGCCGTCACTGCCGACGATTTGATCAGGGACCGCGGAAAAGAGCGGCTGCAAGTCGTCGTTCATTGTCGCCTCCCATGCGAGCATGCCGGAAAATGCGTGTTCGTACGAGGTAACTGGGATGATCATGACTGGAGCATTTTTGTCTGCAATATGAATACCGAGGAAGAATGAGCTATCGAGCGCTTGTATGAGCTCACCGCTTTCTTGTGCTCCGATGGCGGTCAGAAAATCTTTGAGTGACATTGGTCCTGGCTGCGAGGTGCCATCGGGAGCTGCTGTCGTCGCCGTCGGGATAATGCGCACGATTGATCCAAGCGTGCCGCCGGTCACGCGTGCTTGTCCGAGCGAGCGTTTGAGATCAGAGGATGCGAGGTTGTCGGCCGAAAGTAGATTCGTCGCCTCAGCAAAAATGACTGAGGGGTACGGTGATTGTGGAGCTGCGACGCTGCGCGTCTGCGTAAAGATGACGACGCCGATGAGTGCCGCGAGCCCAAGTACAACCAAGAGCCCCGCGACATACAAGAGAGCGAAATTTCGTTTGCCGCGCGGGTGCGCGAGCGGCGCTTCGTGTGGCGCCGATGTATAGCGTTTGGTTTGGTCGAGCGCCGTAGCGCGCACGACAGACATTTTTCGATTGCGAATAATGTCCTGCAAATCGTTTTTCAATGTTCGCAACGGCATCACGATCGAGGCGGCGCTGTTGGTCATTGTTTTTGCGATCCCACCTGCGACACCTGGCTTCACCGTCATCGCGGAGGTTGGTCCTGATTGCTGCAGTGGTGCTGGCGTTGCAGGCGGCAGTGGCCCACCGGACTGCATTGGGATTCCTTGTGGTGCAAGTGGTTTTTTCTCCGAGGCTCCTTGAAAGTCACGACGCTCTGGCAATTTCACTTCTTCGAGAATCCTCGCAAAATCCGCTGGACCGGCAGTCTGATTGGGTGCAGCGGGGGGTGGTGTTCTGTTGGGAAGCGGTGGAACAAGTGGCGTCGGTGCTGGTTGGGCTGGCATGGGACGCGGAACGGGCGGGATATCGGGCGGCGTCAGCGGTTTGGGAGGCGTCGCATTTACGGCAAGTGTTTTTGGTATTCCCGGCGAAGGCGCCGACGCCGATGTAGATGCTGGGTATGTTGCAGCCGGAGTTTGGAGTGGCGGGGTAGGGGCGGCCGGCGCCTTCGGCGCCGGCCGCACGATCGTTTCATTCAAAATATGTGGCTCCAAGTTTTTTGGAACTCCCGGCAGTGGCACTGCACTACTCGAAATTGCTACCGGTTTCGGAGGTTGTGGTGGCGGTGGTGCTGCGGCGGCTGGAGCGTTCGGTGGCGCCTCGAATGAAAACGCTCCCATGCCAAGTGAAGTAACGGGCGGTGGCGACGAAGTGGTTTGTTGCACGACCGGAGCAATCGTCACGGGAGATGGCGGCTTGTTTACAGGTTCCGGTGGAGTTGGAATTGCCGGCGGGCCTACATTTGCAGGAGGGCTCGGCATCTCCGGAGCTGCAGGTGCAGAAGCTGCCGACGCGGGCTGTGCTGGCATTGGTGCCGGAGCTGTCGGCTCTTTGGGGGCTGTCGGTGTCGTCAGGCCTTCGAGCGCTTTCGCGAGACCGATATCAATCGAGGGACTTACCGGTGGTTGTCCTTGAGGTGCACCAGGATTACCGGCGTCCGCCATCCCTCCTTTGGAATCCTCTGTCATGTCGCTCGCCACCGCCTTCGGATGGCTTCACGCCTTTACGCGTGGCCCATTCCGGATCCGCGGCTTTGATAGACAAATTATACCGCCCTTTCTCGTCGATCTCTTTAATAACGACGGGGACTACATCACCGATTTGTACGGCGTCGGAAATTTTATCAATGCGATACGGGGCAACTTCAGACACATGCACGAGCCCATCGCTATTCGGTCCCATTTTCACAAATGCACCAAAGTCCAACATACGCACGACGGGTCCCTCGAATTTGTCACCGACCATCCACTCACGTGTGAGGTCAGCAATTTCTTTGAGCGCGGCGTCGGCACTTCCTTCGCGGCCCGTGATGAATATCGTGCCGTCTTCTTCGATCGTGATGTCGTCAGCTTTCGTGCGCTCGCGGATCCCATTGATCGTCTTGCCGCCCGGACCGATCACGAGACCGATTTGATCGACTTTGACTTTGAGTGTGAGGATTTTCGGCGCACGCGGTGAGATGTCGGCACGCGGCGCGGCGATCGCAGCTTTGATGACCTCCAGAATTTCCATGCGAGCTTTTTTCGCTTGCGCAAACGCCTGCGTCAAGACAGGAATCGGTACGCCGTCGACTTTCACATCCATTTGTACGCCCGTGACACCGTCCTTCGTGCCCGCGACTTTGAAATCCATGTCGCCGTGATGATCTTCCGGACCTTGAATGTCGGTCAAGACTTTGTACACGCCCGCCTTCGGATCACTCATCATGCCCATGGCGATGCCCGCGACTGGTTTCAGGATCGGCACGCCAGCGTCCATGAGCGCAATGGTGCCTGCGCACACGCTCGCCATCGATGTCGATCCGTTGGAGGCAAGACAATCAGCAACAATGCGAATCGTGTACGGGAACTGTTCTTTCGGCGGTAGCACTGCGCGCAGTGATTTTTCGGCGAGCGCGCCGTGGCCGATCATGCGGCGATTCATACCGCCGACGCGACCCGTTTCCCCCACCGAAAACGGCGGAAAGTTGTAGTGGAGCATAAACGTTTTCTTTTTGTCTTGGAATTCGATCGTGTCGATGAGTTGCGCATCGCCAGGACCGCCAAGTGTCAACGCTGCCAAGACGTGTGTCTGGCCGCGATAGAAAAGGCCCGTGCCGTGAATGACGGGAGAAATGCCTCCGGCCTGTGCGAACAATGTCCGGATTTGATCCATCGCGCGACCGTCGACACGTTTGCCGTCTTTGATCGCAAGCTCGTGCACGTGTTCATCCATTTTGTGCTCAAAAATTCCGTCCGCCATCTGCGGTTTTTCGTCGGGGAATTTTTCAGCGGCGTGTGCCATCCAAATTCCTTTCAAGGAATTGATGTCGTGTTTGTCCATCTTGCCGTCGAGCGCGAGAAGCTTCGGTCGCATTTCGCTCTCGAATGCTTCGTCCAAGGTTGCGTTTTCAGACGGCACTGAGAATTTCACTTTCTCGACGCCGCGTTCTGCAACGATTTTCTTCTGCCATTCCTGGATTTTTTCAATTTCTTCGCTCGCACGCTTCAATGCCTTTTCGAGCGTCTCTTCGGTGACCTCGCGCGCAGCGACTTCGATCATATTGACGAGTCCGTCCTTGCCGGAAACCGTAAGATCCATCATCGCTTTCGGCGGAAGCTCGTCGCTTCTCTGCCCGTAGCTCGGGTTCACGATCAATTCGTCGCTTTCGTCGGTCTGTCCGATACGAATCGCTGAGACGGGACCGTTCCACGGAATATTCGACGTTGCGATCGCCAAGGAAGCTGCATTGACCGCGAGAATGTCAGTATCGTAATCTTCGATCGAAAGTACGGTAAGTATTACCTGCACATCGCGCTTTAGACCTTTCGGGAAAAGAGGACGAATGGTTCGATCGACGATACGACCTGAAAGCACCGCTTCGTCCGAGGGGCGGCCTTCGCGGCGCATGAAGCGCGATCCCAAGATTGCACCAGCTGCATAAAACTTTTCCTCGTACTCGACAGAGAGCGGGAAATAATCGAGATTGGATTCTTTCGAACCCATCACGACAGTCGCCAAGACGGCACTGTTGCCATAGCGCATCAAGACGCTGCCGTTGGCTTGATCGGCCCAGTCATTGAATTCGGCTGTTAATTCTTTCCCGCCCACCTGGACGGAATATACTTTTTTCTCCATCGTCTTTGAGTGACGGCTAGATTTCAGCGCGCGTTGCCGCTGCCTATCCAGCCACCACGGTTATTGAATAATACACGGCGACTATAGCACGTATCCATAAAAAAATCGCGGCCGCATCAGCGGCCGCGAGCGAGTCGTTTCGTGACTAGATTTTTTGCCAGCCGACACGTTCGATTTCACGGACAAGAAGTACGTCTTCGGTATGACCGGCAAGAGAGGTTTTGATTGACCCGTATGTCATTGCACCTGCGGGAAGCGCAACGGCAATTGCAGCGAGTAGATCCCACACTCGGTGAAGTGCAAGGATTTTGCGCATAGTGGCAGGCTCGCATTGTCCTCGCCATACCCATTCGTCGCCGTGTGGCCAGCCAATCCGTCCAAGTGTTTTCACAAGGGGTCGAACGAGATGGAAATTACCGAGGCTTTTTGCTTTCGACGCCGTCAGAAGTAGTTGCTCAGTTACGTTCCAATGGAAGGTTTCGGTGCCGATTCGATCGTCGTTCGGGTAATCTATTTTTACGATTATATCGATCACCCCACCGAAGAGTGGCGCGAAGGTCAACTCTTTTGGAGGTAACTCGACTCGAACCGCCTGTCGCAGTGCGTAGTTCTCGAGTACGCCTACTTTTTTGTATGATTGTCGTATCGCCTCAAGGTACGGTTCGCCACATCCGAAGTAAGGAACACGGTTCCTTTTTTTGAACCGGATGCAAATGGAATCGAACCCTAAAAGTCGGATTGGGAGCAAGTGATCGACAATTCTGGCGATGAAATCTCCGTGCCGCAACGACAGATGGCGAAAACCACCGTGAAGCAACCGCGCGGAAAGTTCAACTAGAGTGCCGTCGATCTCGATCCACCACCCGAGCCGGTCGACCCAGGATAGTTCAATTTCAGCTGGCAGTGAGAGCAGCGATCGGCCGATTATTGTCACGGGCCGAGTCAGAACATATCGCGGATGCATGACACCCTCTCGTTTGTTTGGATGGTGCGTGCGCACCCCACGGCACCCTACCATGTCGAAGTTGCTCCTTCAAAGACGATGTATTCGAGTAAGGCGTGTTACAATCGCGGCATGCATAATGAAAAACTATACCGCTTAGCAATGCGCATCGTTCTGTGGGGGTCGATTCTCGTGCTCCTCACCGATGTCGCCGAGGGTTTCGTACGCTGGCAGATCAATCAGAACTTCGCCTTTCTCAACGGAGCTGAGCTCGAAGTCATCACCGCAGGATTATTTATCCTGCTGATCGCGTTGCTCTGGAAAAAGCACGAGTAGCTACTCGACGCCCTCGATCTCGCCAGCTTCCGCTGCTGCTTCAAGCGGCGTGGGTTCGCTCGCTCGTGAGCGCGAACCGCGCGTTGGACGATAGTTGAGAAGATAGCGGCGCGGATCTGCATCGAGATCCAGGAAGTCGTCAGTTGCTTCCTTGAGTTTCCCGGAAGTGGAGCGGCCAAATGAGACCACTTCCACCTGGCAGCCGTCGTGCACCTTGAGATACTCGACGAGTGGGACGAAGTCGCCGTCCCCGGTGACGAGAATCACCGTATCGAGCGAAGGTGCTGCAGTAATTGCGTCGACCGCAAGGCCGACGTCCCAGTCCGCTTTTTTTGCGCCACCGTAGAAGACCTGTAGATCTTTGGTGCGCATCTCAATGCCAACTTTTGCGAGAGCGTCAAAAAAGCCTTTTTCTTCGCCACTTTCTGTGGTTACCGAATACGCACGGGCCCGAATGAGGTGGCGGCCAGCGACAGAGTCTTTGAGAATGTTGCCGAAATTCGCGCGTGCGTGGTAGATATTCTTCGCGCTGTGATAGACGTTTTGCGTGTCGATGAAAACGCCGACACGCTGGTCAGGATGTTTAATGATTGCCATACAAAATGAAAATCGTTTATTAAAATACTAATCAAACCTTTATAAAAAGCTTACTGAAGTGTACCCCCTCGCGGGAGCTGAAGCAAAACCTGCCTGCCGCCAGGCAGGCTACTTCTTGAGGCCGAGCTTCTTCACGAGCGTACCGTAGGCGCGCTTGTTGGTCTCTTCGAGATACTTCAAATGTGAGCGTCGAGCTGCCACAAGGCCCAAAAGACCGCGGCGTGAGTGTTTGTCCTTTCGATTTTTGTCGAGGTGAGCGCTCAATTCCTCGATGCGGCGCGTCAATATAGCGACCTGCACCTCAGGAGAGCCCGTGTCGTCGTCGTGACGACGCGTTTTGGCGATCTCGTTTTGCTTCTTGCGCTTCGTAAGCATCGGCAGAATGATATCACACTCGCCGCGCTCGCGCAAGGGGTCTTAGTGAGCCGGAGTAGGCGCCTTCGTCGATGGGGTCGAGCTCGCGGGTGCTACTTTTAGGAGCTTAATATCGAAAATCAGTGTCGAATTTGCCGGGATGACCACCTTGCCCGAGGTCGGATCCTTCACATCTTGCGTGCCATAGGCGAAATCCGGTGGGATCGCAAGCAAACGTTCACCACCGACCTTCATGCCGTTGATACCGATCTGAAAGCCCGGGATGAGTCCCTGTGTGCCAAGCGCAAACGTGAGCGGTGTATTCCCATGCGCAGCGGAGCTGTCGAAAGTAGTGCCGTCGGTCAGCTTCCCGATGTAGAGGACAGAGACCACCGAGCCGGGAATCGCCTCAGTGCCCGTGCCTACTGTAAGCTCTTGCGCCTGTACTTGGAGCGGAGGAGTCGTTGTCGCTTGTGCTGTTGTTGTCGATTGCTGGCCAGCGCTTGCGGGGGCGTTACCCATCATGCTGGTGTATACATAGTAGCCACCTGCCGCAAGAATAATAACAACAATAATACCGATGATTGCTTTAGTCATAGGTGAAGAATAACGCACCTGCGCAGGCGCGCAAGAGCAGTCGATGTGCAAAAAATCGAAAAGCGTATACTGGCCGCATGTCTGAGCCGCTCGCATCCAAAATTCGACCGACGAACCTCGGTGACTTCGTGGGGCAATTGCACCTCGTGGGGAGGGGCAAACCACTTCGCGTAGCGATCGAAAAACAGGAACTCTTCAGTTTTATTTTGTGGGGGCCGCCCGGCTCCGGCAAAACGACGCTCGCACGGATCTATGCGCAAGGAGTCGGCGCAGATTTTTATGAGCTCTCAGCGGTCGACGCCGGTAAAGAGGATATCAGGAAGGTAATCGGCGTGCGTGGCACACTCTTGAAGTCGAAACCAAAAGTTTTGTTCGTAGATGAAATCCATCGATTCAACAAAGCACAGCAAGATTTTCTTCTCCCCTTTGTCGAGCGTGGCGACATCACGCTCGTCGGTGCAACGACAGAAAATCCGTCGTTTGAAGTGATCGCACCGCTTCTGTCGCGTTGTCGCGTGTTCGTTTTGAATGAGCATAGCGACAAAGAAATGGAGAAAATTATCGCGCGAACCAAAATAAAAATGCCGAAAGACGCGCGCGACTGGCTCGTGCGCCTCGCCAATGGTGATGCGCGCCAGGCGATCACGACGCTCGAGGCGGCCGATAAACTCTATGGGAAGATTACGATCGAGACGTTGAAAGAAGCAGTGCAGTCGACGCATCTTCGGTACGATAAAAAAGGTGAAGAACACTACAACACCATCTCTGCGTTTATAAAATCCGTGCGCGCCTCGCAGCCAGATGCAGCACTCTACTATCTAGCGCGGATGGTAGACGCTGGCGAAGACCCACTTTTTATCGCGCGGCGCATGGTCATATTCGCTTCCGAAGATATCGGACTCGCGCAACCGACTGCGCTCGTCGTTGCCAATGCTGTCTTCCGAGCATGTGAGGCGATCGGCTATCCAGAATGCGCCATCAATCTCGCGCATGGTGTCGCGTATCTCGCACAAAGTAAAAAAGACAGAAGCTCGTACGACGCGTACGCAGGGGCCGTGAACGACGTACATGAATTTGGGAATCTCCCCGTCCCCCTTCACCTTCGCAACGCTCCTACGAAGCTCATGAAAGATCTGGGCTACGGGAAGGGCCAAAAATGGGAGGCAGGTTTTACGCACGAACGGGGCTATCTTCCGGACAAACTGAAAAAGAAAAAGTACCTAAAGTAATGTCGCACAATATTGCTGCTACAATTACGACATGGCGCGTGATGTGAAGGCGGTTGTGTTTGATGCAGATGGGACGCTCTTGGACACCCGGGAATTTATTTTGAAAGCGTACGAGCATACGCTCGAGGTATTCGGGTTACCGGTGCCGTCACGACCCGAAATTATGAAATCGATGGGCCTATCGCTCGTCGATTGCTACAAAATATTTGCGCCCGATGGCGACAACGCGGCGCTCTGCGAGACACACCACGTGTATCAAGAAAATAATTTTCAGCTTATCGATTCATACGAGGGTCTTATACATACGCTCGATACACTTCGTGCGCACGGATTGAAGATCGCGATTTGCAGCTCACGATCCGGGCATCTCCATACCGCGCTTGAGCACGTCGGCATCAAAGAGCACTGTGATGCGATCGTCGGCGGTCGTGATGTCGCCAAACACAAGCCTGATCCGGAGGGTTTTCTGAAAGCGCTCGCGATGGTCGGAGTAGATCCCGCGCATGCGGCGATGGTTGGTGACACGGTGCAAGATGTTGAGACCGGCAAGAATGGCGGTGCAGCCGTGACGATTGCGGTCACGCACGGCTTTGGTGTGCGCGATGCACTCCAAAAAGCGGGGGCGGAGTATATCGTCGATCGATTGCCCGATATCTTGCCCATTCTCATCGGCGAATACCATGGCTGATCTCAAAGAATTGAAGACGCAGTTTCTCGAATATCTTGAAATCGAGAAGGGTCGCAGCATCAAAACGGTCGAAAATTATGACCGTTACCTCACGCGCTTTTTAGCGCAGACGAAAGTCACCTCGCCGTCGAAACTTTCCGAGTCGCTCGTCCGCGAGTTTCGCTTGTGGCTCAATCGACAGCCAGGGACGAGTGGTGACATGAAAAAGAAAACGCAAAATTATTACTTAATCGCGCTCAGGGCGTTTCTCAAGTATCTCCGGAAGATAAATATCGAGTCGTTACAACCAGAGCGTATCGAGCTCGCGAAAGTCGGTGGACGCGATCTCGATCTCATCACTGCCGACGAACTGAATCGGCTGATGAAGGCGCCGCAGGGAGACGAACTTGCTGCGTTGCGTGATCGGGCGATTCTTGAGCTCCTCTTCTCGACGGGCCTGCGTGTATCGGAGTTGTGCTCACTCAATAGTGATATTGATCTTTCGCGCGATGAATTCTCTGTTCGTGGCAAGGGCGACAAAGTGCGTGTCGTTTTTATTTCTCCGTCGGCACGGAAGGCTGTCACCGAGTATTTGAAAAAACGCGGCGATATGGGCGAAGCGCTGTTCGTCGGCTACGGCCGCGCATCGAAAGGGAAAGACCTCGCGCGGCTTACGCCGCGCTCGGTCGAGCGATTAGTGAAACACTATGCGCCCCACGCCCGCATCCCACGCAAAGTCACTCCAAACGTTATTCGTCCCCCTTTTT
>CAZOZG010000011.1:0-30319 GCA_964584225.1 uncultured Candidatus Saccharibacteria bacterium
CGGCATGACCGCATACTTGCGCGACCTGCGTCCGACAGTGATTCACGATTTAAACGCAATGGTCGCACTCTACCGCCCCGGCCCCATGGCCTTCATTCCCGAATATATTGAGCGAAAAAGAAATCCATCGCGAGTGAAATATCTCGACGCGCGCATGGAAAGGATCTTGAAGCCGACGTACGGCGTCCTCATATATCAAGATGACGTCATGTTGATCGCCGTGGAGCTGGCAGGCTATTCCTGGGGTGAGGCGGATAAATTACGAAAAGCGATGGGGAAGAAGATTCCAGCAGAAATGCAGGCGCAGAAGGATCGCTTCATCAAAGGTTGCATTGAGCGCGGCATGAAGCCCGACGTCGCCAAGAAACTCTGGGAGCAAATTGAGACGTTCGCTGCCTACGGCTTCAACAAAGCGCACGCGGCAAGCTACGGAAACCTCGCATACAAAACTGCGTACATGAAAGCCAACTTCCCTGTCGACTACATGGCGGCGCTTCTCACGGCCGACGCTGGCGACGTCGAGAAAATCGGCGAGACGATTTCCGAATGCCGCAGAATGGGTATCAAAGTCTGGCCGCCGTCAGTGACACAAAGCGGTGGCGATTTCACGGTGATCGACGACAACAATATCCGCTTCGGTCTCTACTCGATTAAAAATTTCGGCCAGGGAGTTGCCGATTCAATTATCGCCGCGCGCGCCGATGGCCCTTTCAAAGACATCGCCGACTTCCTCGCGCGCGTGCCCGACAAAAACCTCAACAAAAAATCGCTCGAGTCGCTCATCGAATGCGGCGCGTTTGACGACATGAACCTCACGCGCGGCGAATTGATGGCGAATATTGAGACGCTGCTTGAGTATCATCGGCAGACGATCAATGCTCCAGTCAATCAAGGCTCACTTTTCGGCGCGCTCGCAACGCCCAAAGTAACGCTTACGTTGAAAAAAGCCGATCCCGTGCCACTCGACGTGCTGCTGCAATGGGAAAAAGATTTGCTTGGCCTCTATATTTCCGGTCACCCTCTCGACAAATACAAGGAGAAATTCAACGATCCGCGCAAGAGCATCAAACACGCAAAAGAACACTTGAAGGGTGTCGAGACGGTAATCGGCGGATTCATCGAAGAGCGACGCGTCAACACGACGAAAAACGGCGAGCGCATGAGCTTTCTCAAAATCGCCGATTTCAGCGACGCGATTGAAGCGGTCGTCTTCCCACGAGTGTTCAAAGAGTATGAGACCTTGATGGCTCCTGGGGCCTGCATCGCCATAAAAGGTAAAATCTCGGATCGAAACGGTGAATCGAGTTTTGTCGTCGAACGCGTGAAGGCGCTCTAATGTTGCCACTTGAGTGAGCACGTGTTACAGTCTCGCCGGCAAAGTCGGTTGGCCTACAACAACTGACGACATATTGAGAGGCACAGATGACGATAAAAGATATCCTTGGCCCCGATCGCACGGTGACCGACAAAGCTGAGATCATTGCGATCCTCGAAGCTTTGCAAGAGGCGTCCGGCGACGACATGTCGCAAAGCATCGATTTGGTCAAAAACGGCGAGGCGACGCTTGAGATCGACGGCAACAAAATCAAAATCGAAGGCACTTACGTGAAGATCGAGAGGAGCGACGACAAAAATAACGGACTCTCGTCGCTCTTCGGCCGTATGTTCGGCAAGCGCGAAAATGCGAAGCCTGGCAATAAAAATCGGGAACCCGTGGTCAAGATGCTTGATGAGCTCGTCCGCGAATTGGGCGAGATCATCGAAAAAAAGAAAAAGGAAGGGCAACCGTGCGCGACGTCGATCGCGGTCATCCTCCCCTTTGTCGGCGCCGAGCTTCTGAAGTTCGCCGGCGGTATGTCGTCGAGCAAAGACGCCGCGGAAGCGGCGACGAGCCTTGCGAAGATTCTTTCCGATGAGGCGAAGAACAACGAAGTTCGGTACGCCAATGTCGAAATGCGCTCGATTCCATACGGCCTGCGGCTCGATATGCTGCGCGTGCAGATGGAAAAGTTCGCCGAAAAACCGGAGAGCGAAACCGCTCGAGCGCTGGCTGCCGAACTCGGTCGCGCCATACCGATCTTGTTCCGCGTCGTGCTGGATGTGGCGGATAATCTAAAGGAGCAGGAAAAGCGCCACAAAGTCCGGCAAGAGGATCTGGCGAAAATCTGATCCACGCAATTACGATATGACGGCAGCTCGCAAAGCGAGCTGCCGTCTTCTTTTTGCGTGGCTTCATTTCCCTGCTATCATCACTTCAATATGGCTGAAAACGAAGACAACTTGAAAGATCGTGATCATAAGAAACTCGGGCGAGAGCTCGATCTTTTCACTTTTTCCAACGACGTCGGCAAGGGCCTTCCGTTGTGGACAGAAAAAGGTGCGGCGATTCGCCGAGAGCTCGAGCGTTTCATCGTCGACGAAGAGATTAAGCGCGGCTATATGCACGTCCACACGCCCGACATCGCGAAGCTGGATTTGTATCGCAAAAGCGGTCACTACCCGCACTACAAAGATTCGATGTACGCACCAATCGTTATAGATGACGAGGAATATATGCTCCGCCCGATGACGTGCCCGCATCATTTTGAGCTCTACCTCGACAAGCCGCACAGCTATCGCGAACTTCCCATCCGCATCGCCGAGCTCGCAAATCTCTACCGCTACGAACAATCAGGAGAGCTCATGGGCCTACAGCGCGTCCGTACCTTTTGCCTCGCCGACGCGCACATTATCTGCGCCTCCGAAGAACAGGCGGTGGACGAAATCGACAAGGCGCTCGACCTCATCGAATACGCCGTGGGAGTATTCGGCTTGAAACAAGGCGTCGATTATCACTATCGGCTCTCGCTCGGCGATCGAAACAACTCCGAGAAATATTACAAAAACGACGACGCGTGGGAAAAAGGCGAGATGTTGCTGCGTGAACTTCTTCAAAAGCGTGGCGGGAAATTCGTAGAGGCGAGAGACGAAGCTGCATTCTATGGACCAAAGATAGACATTCAAGCCAAGAACGTAAACGGAAAAGAAGATACGGCGTTCACCGTGCAATACGACTTCTGCATGCCGGATCGGTTCGATCTCACGTACACGGGTGAGGACGGCAAACAGCATCGCGCGTTCGTCGTACATCGCTCCTCTATCGGCGCGATCGAGCGTATCGTCGCTTTTCTTATCGAGCACTACGCGGGCGCGTTCCCACTGTGGCTCGCGCCGGTGCAAGTCGCCATACTTCCCGTCTCGGAAAAACACGCTGCGTACGCACAAGAAATTTTCGAACAACTGAAGAAAGTTGGTATTCGCGCGGAGCTTCTTGGCGACGACTCCCTGGGTAAGCGAATCCGCGAGACCAAAGTCGCGAAAATTCCCTGCTTCATCGTTGTCGGAGACAAAGAGGTAACCGATCAAACGGTAACCGTCGAAAACAATCGCGCAGGCGATAAAAAGACAGTCACACTGGATGATTTCATCAGGCCGACACTTGAGCGAATTCGCGAGCGCACAAACGTCTAAACGAAAAAACTCCCTCCCGGGAGTTTTTTCGTTTTTTCTGTGGAGTCGAACCCGTCCGATTAGTTGCGAGCGATAACGATACGCGGCTGTGAGCCATCGATCGAACGCACGAGCTTCATCGCGTCCTGTGCCTTCGGCGCGGATGACGCGACCGGAAGATATTCGAACGCTGACGAAGAGCGAGAAGGAGTCTCAGCAACTTCTTTCTTCGCGAATTTCATCGGCGCTGCCACGAACGAGCTTGAGACGACGTTCGAGCGAGACGCGATATTTCCTGCGAAGGAAGCCGCACCACCACGGTAGTAGACGACGAGGTAACCGCCGGCAAGCGCGAAGAGTGCGAGCGCTGCCCAGTAGATTGCGTTGCCGACAGTGCCGAAGTCAAAGCCCGTGTACGGGATTTGTGTGAGCGACACAGTCGTACCAGTCACCGTGACCGGGGTCGAACATGTGCGTGTGCCACCAAAACCAGTGACAGTGAGCGTGTAGGTCGTCGAGACCGCCGGACGCGCAATGAGCGTGCCACTCGGAGCAACGACGCCGATGCTGTCAGAGAGCCATGCGCTCGTCGCGCCTGTCGACGTCCAGCTCAAGTAGGTCGGCTGACCGTTTTGGATCGAGCTTGGTGACGCGGTGATGCTGCAGCCGAGCAAGACCGGAGCGGGTGTCGGAATGTACGACTGGGTCGGAATGTACGTCGGTGTCTGGTAGACAATCGGCTGTTGGTAGACGTACTGCACCGGATACTGTACCGGCGTTGTGACAACCGGCGTCACCGCAGCGACCGTCGCGACGTTTGGGGTCGTGTTGAAGCTGTTGTTGATGCTGTTGTTGATGTTGGTGTTAACGTTCGTGTTCACGTTGGTGTTCGTGATGTTCGTGTTCTGAGACGGCTGCGTGATGACGACCGGAGTCGATGGCGCAGTTACGCTAATCGGCTTCGAGATCGAAGGGATCGAGTAACCGTAGCTATTGAAGACCGGCAAGGACGAAACATACGAGGGCGTCGAGTACGAGCTGTAGCCGTAGTTGCCATAGCCGTAGTCGCTGTAACCGCTGTCGTAACCGTAATCGTTGTAGCCGTAGTCGTTGATTGCAGAGTCGTAGCTCGGCGTGTATTCCGAATCGTAGGAAGGCACGTACTCACTGTCGTAGCTCGGGACGTATTCAGAATCGTACGACGGGACATATTCCGAGTCGTAACTCGGAACATATTCGCTGTTGTACGTCGCGTCGCCGCACAAGATACAACCGTCGCCACCGAAATCGGCTTCTTGTGCGTGAACGATGCTGGCAAATGCGCCAAAAGACATCGCCACGGAAAGAACTGCGACGAGACTCGACGAAACAATCTGATTCTTTACTGATGCATTTGTCATAATCGTTTTTATACTCTCTAAATAAGCTTGTAATTCCTTGATAATTTCGACTTATGGATGATATTATATCAGTTACTTAGTCAATGTCAAGTATTGTAGTTGGGCTCGGATCGCAGGACTTTCCTGCAATCCGAGCCGGAGTCTGTCAGAAAACTTCTTTCCACACGAGCTTTCTTTGAGCCACCATCAATTGAATCTTCTGGGTGGTCCACTGGCGCCATTTTTCTTGGGCGCCGCCGCGCTCGATGCAGATGGTGAGCAGGTCTGCCTGATTCATGTAGGGGCAGCCGACGAAGACTGCTCCGACACTGCGGTCGGCGACGCGCACTTCGCCTTCAGGCAAGACTTCCTTGCCATCGCGCGTCAGATAGACGGCGATCTTGGTTGCACCCGCTGGCAGCGGAATACGGACAACGCATTCCGCGCGACCGTGACCAAATGGACTCGCCCCCTGCCCCGTCTGACAGTAGCGACAATTCTGAGCCTGCGCTGATAACGACGCGAGCATGAGAAGAGCCGCTGTTACTATGCAGTAAAAGAACTTCTTCATGGCTCTCCTCCTTCGTTGCACACGCGGTATGCGTGGTTCGTGAAAGCCTGGCTGGATACTGCTTCAAAACATCCAATCAGGCAATAACGAAAACATGGTTGGGAGAATCGGAACAAGCGTTCCGATTCTCCCTCCCGCAGAGATCTCAACTGTGCTGGCCTTGGTTATTTCGTCGGAATGCGCCGCCAGTACGCATCTGCGTGACAGCGGACCGTTCCTTGCGGAGTGCGATACATCTGCCCGCGATGGTTGACACAATCTTCGACGAACTCGCGTTGCGTATCACGTTCCCGTGCCGCAAATATCTCGGCATAGGGATCACGATAGTCGCTCGCCGGCGGAGCCGACGGTTGAGTCGGCGCGCCATAGCCATAGACTGGCTGCTGCATCGCTGGCCCGTAGTATTGCTGGCCGCGACCCATGTAGCCTTGTCCAACGTAACCCTGGCCGATGTAGCCACGATTGTAGTACGGGGCATGCGTCGGTTGGCACCGTTGGACCATTCGGACACCGTGCAGCGTTCGCATCGGCACCAAGCTGCAGTGGTTGTTGTACCCCTGTGCGGACGCCTGGCTGGCGATGCTTATGATTGCCATTGCAGCGACGAGCGCCGGGATCATAGTCGACTTCAACTTCATCATGACGAGTTCTCCTCAAAGCTCTCAGTTGGATCCATAGATTGCGAGAGCGTTTTGCGCACAATTGCTGCGCGCAAAACGCTCTCGCAATTCCTCTCAAAGAACTGTCCTTTTGCAAGGACTCTTGAAAATCGCTTGTGCGATTCTCAAGAGTTCCAACAAAAAAGTTGGTGGAAGCGGCGCTCTGAAGAGGCGCCGCTTCCGAATTGTTAGTTATTGTCGCAGTAGACGTTGCCGACAATGATGCCGTCGACACGCTTTTTGCAAGTCCATTCGGCGACGCTTGTAAACGTCGAATGGTCAGCACTGCGATCCATGCAGGTGGACGGCAGCACCGAGGTGTCGCTGACCACACGCATGATTGGCATGCCGCGAGCATCGAGGCCAGGGCACTGGAAGTTGCCGCGAGTGCGGATCCCATATGCCTGCTCTTTCCGCGGCAGATGCACTGCCGAATACGCACCGTGCACGCCGCTATACACAATCGGCGTGTCGTCGCGACGCGTATATTTGCCGTCGCCTTTCGCTACGACCAATCGCCCGGGTTCAGTGGACGTCGGTGCTTTCCAGTCCATGACGCGGAAGTGCGTCGCTTGCGGATTGGCGACAACAAATTTGCGTATCTTTGACGGCGCGACCGTCTGCGGCGCCTTCGAGCTCACGAGTCGATCGAAGAATGACCGGCCGCTTTTTTGCTCGGCGGTGGCCATAACCGGCGACAAGATGAGGCCGATGACGCAGATAGCTAACAATCTGTGAACGAACATTGGTACTATTCCTTTGCCAGGTTAGAGTACGCGAAGCAACAAATATTATATCACTATAAAATGCTATTTGTCAAGCTCTGGCGGGGCCTGCAATAGAGCCATTTTCTGGCTTTAGAGCTGACCGACGAAGTCGGCCTCAAGAATCCAGCGGGCGCTTTTGCCCGTGAGCGTATCGCAGGTAACGAGTGTGAGTTTCTGCCCAAGCGAGGCGGAAAGATCGACAACAGCGTCGCTTGCATCGGCACGTCGCACTGAGGTCACGCTGTAGAGATATGTTTTGCCATCACCTTCGAGCTTGATCGAATCCCCTGCTTTTAGATTCGGGATGTTGTTGAAGGCACGGAACATCTGGTTGTGCACGATGGGAAGATGAGAGCTGTGCGCGAAGATGAGAACATTTCCCTTCTGTCCGAGTTCCGCGGAATCGACGTAGCGAGCAGGTCCTTGCTGCAAGAGGTTGTCGAGTGTATTTACGTCGCGCGTATCAGGGTTTTGTATAGGGAGATCAAGATCAATTGACGGAATGACCATGCGCGTCGGTAAGACGCCAGCCTCGTCGACGCCCGAAACGATCTGCGGCTCACCGAGCTCAGGCAGTGCCGAAAGTGCGACTTCGCGTGACGGCTCAACAGGAGCTGGGGCAGCGGGTGTGGTGCCATCGATATAGTCAGGCACAAAACCGATAGAATCTGCAGCACTCAGTGTGAGGAAGAAAATGACAAAACTCGTCGCAAGATAGACGGTTTTTGTGGCTTTTTTTCGAGATGTATTTCCCATAGGGTGCTGAAACCATACACTATGCGAACCACCTTGTCAAATGCCGGAACTTGACAAGACAGTGTACCTTGTAGTATTATCTCGCGCATGACAGATGCACCACAAAACCCGCAGACCGGCTCATCAGCCGTTACGCAATCGATGTATCGACACGAGGAGCCACGCTCGAGTTTTGTTTCCAATATTATTGCGATCGCGGGCTTCATCATTTTGATCGTCGTTGTGATCTGGGGGCTCATTCACCTTGCTTCCCTCTCGCGCGGTTTTCTTGCTTCCCTCTTTGGGGGTAGCTCACGTGATGTCATCACGCTCAGTGCCCCAGCGACTATCGCATCCGGACAAAACTTCACACTCTCGTGGAAATACAATCCGGTGCAGAAGGGCACGTACGCATTTCTCTATCAGTGCGACGCCAACGTCCAAATGCGCACTCACACTGGGGACGGTGGACTCGTCATTCCGTGTGGCGCCGCCTATACAGTCGGACAAAGTGCGTCACTCGCCTTGATGCCGGTTCTAAAAAACAATGCGACCTCGAGCGTATCGCTGACGGTCATCTTCTTGCCCTCGGCGACAAGCACTGGCACTTCGACCTCAAGCACACAAGCGCAAGGTTCTACAGCGATTTCGATTACGCCTGCCCCGGCCCCAGTGATGCCAACGCCCACGATTACAACGATCCAGACAACGCCGACAACACCGGCACCGAGCACGCCTTCGACACCCACGCCGACACGAAAATCTCCCGCTGATCTCACAATCAAAATCACAAGCGCGACTGTCGACGCATATGGAAACGGCACAGTCACATTCGATATCGCAAATGACGGGGGCAGCGGCACCGGCAGTTACATCTTTACTGCAGAACTGCCAACGACCGATGCATACACGTACACCTCAACACGACAGGCAAGTCTCGCTCC
Source organism: uncultured Candidatus Saccharibacteria bacterium (assembly GCA_964584225.1). Taxonomy (GTDB): domain Bacteria; phylum Patescibacteriota; class Minisyncoccia; order Phycocordibacterales; family UBA2100; genus UBA10103. Next base: position 8,545 of record CAZOZG010000011.1, read on the forward strand.
GGGCGCACGTATCGTGAACACGTTGAACTTCTCGTCGGTCTCGCCGATGGGCGGTACCGTCTTGATCTCAGTTGGCAACGTCACTGCTGCACAGCAAATCGCGCCGACGCAGTACAACCCTGGCTACCAAAACTACAACGCTGGATACCCGAACTACAATCAGATGTATCCGACCTATCAGCCGACGTACTACCCGCAATAGGCCTACTACCCGATGTACTAAACGCAAACCTCGCAAACGAAAACGGCGCCCCTCGGGCGCCGTTTTCGTTCTAGATGTCGAGCGTGGCTTCCTTCGCGTGTGATTGAATAAAACTCTTTCTCGCGGGCACATCGGTGCCCATCAGCATGTCAAAAATTGTGTCAGCCTCTTGTGCATCCTCAATCGCTACCTGCTTCAGAATGCGCCGAGCAGGATCCATCGTTGTCTCCCAGAGCTCTTCGCTGTTCATCTCGCCCAAACCTTTGTAGCGCTGTACCGAGACCTTGGCGGATTTCTTGGTCGGTGCTTCTTCTTCCTCTGCTTCGACTTCAGGTTGCGCTTCTTCGGATTCGAGCGGTGTGTCCTTACCTGCAATCTTGATCCGCTCGGCATCCGAGTATGCGTAGTGAATTTCTTTACCTTTTTTTATCTTGAAGAGAGGCGGCTGTGCGATGTAGAGGTACCCGCCATCGATAACGGGACGGAAATGGCGATAGAAAAGCGTTAGGAGGAGCGTGCGAATGTGTGCACCATCGACGTCAGCATCGGTCGCGATGATGATTTTGTGATAACGCAACTTCGTAATATCGAAAATGTCGCCAATTGCTGTCCCAAGTGCAACGACGAGATTTTTGATTTGTTCGCTGGAGAGCATTTTGTCGAGGCGCGCGCGTTCGATGTTGAGGATTTTGCCTCGCAGCGGAAGGATCGCTTGAATGCGGCGATCGCGGCCTGTCTTAGCGGTGCCACCGGCAGAATCGCCCTCAACGATGAAAAGTTCTGCCTCCTCGGCTCGCCGCGTCTGACAATCTGCGAGCTTCCCGGGAAGCTGCATGCCCTCAAGCGCTCCCTTACGTAAGATGCTGTCCTTGGCGGCTTTGGCGGCTTTGCGCGCCTTCATCGCGAGCGTGACTTTGCCGACGATCGCACGGGCGTCATCCGGATGTTCCTCGAGAAATTGTGCAAACGCTTCGCCGAAGACTGTCTCCGTGGCACCACGCGCTTCAACCGAGCCGAGCTTGGATTTGGTCTGCCCTTCAAACTGCACTTCACGCATTTTTATCGAGACAACAGCAGTGAGTCCTTCGAGAACGTCGTCGCCGGTGAAGGTGTCACTTTCTTTTCCGCTTTTATCGAATGAATTGAGCGTGCGCGTGAGTGCAGTTTTGAAACCGGTGATGTGCATGCCACCTTCGCTGTTGTAAATGTTGTTGGCAAACGCGGAAAGACGCGAGGTGATGTCATCGACGTATTGGAGCGCGACTTCTACTTGAACGCCATCCTGCTCTTTCTCGACGTAGAAAACATTTTTGTGGATCGTCTCAAGGTGGCGATTTTGAAAACCAACCAAGGAGCGAAGGCCTCCCTCAAAATAAAACGTGTACGATGGCGAATCGAGGCCGAGTTCGCGAAGGTAGAAAACGTCTTCGTCAGCGACTTTCCCGGCGTTGCGCAAATCTAAACAGGAGATCCGGAGACCGCGCACCAGGTACGCCTGCTGACGCATGTGCGACACGATCGTGTCCCAGTTGAGCGTGCGGTCTGGGAAAATTGTTGGATCGGATTCGAACGTGATGATCGTGCCATGCAATTTCGACGCCTCAACTTTCTTCACTTTTGCGCTCGGTTTACCGCCTTTTGTGTATTCCTGCACATATTTGCCGCCATCGCGATACACTTCCGCGCGCACCCATGTGGAGAGTGCGTTGACGACGGAAACGCCCACGCCGTGCAAACCGCCTGAAACTTTGTATCCTTCGCCGCCGAATTTTCCTCCGGCGTGTAAAACGGTGAGAACGGTTTCAAGCGTGGAGACCTTGGTCTTGGGGTGAATGTCGACTGGGATACCACGGCCATTGTCGGCCACACGAACTCGATTCCCGGGGAGGAGCGCGATTTCGATGTCATTACAAAAACCACCCATCGCTTCGTCACGCGAGTTATCGAACACTTCCCAGATCAAGTGATGCAAACCGGCTGAGCCAGTGGTGCCGATATACATGCCCGGTCGGCGTCGCACCGCCTCCAAGCCCTCGAGCACGGTAATGTCTTTTGCAGTGTACGAGCCTGTTGAATTATTTTGCCCCGATTTTGGGGCTTGCGGTGTGCCTTTTTTAGCTCGCTTTTCAGCCATATTTTAGTATTTCCAGTATAGCAAAAAATCGACCTGTACGCCAGCAAAAAGAGTCGTGTAATCCACAGCGAAAACCGCCCGAATTTGAGCCTCGATTGCGCTCAAAACGTCGTCTTGAACAGACTGAAATGAGTTGTATAGTGACTTCAGGACCGACTGTTGATGCGGCGTCGGTTGCAACAATGTGTCGTGAAAGGAGTTGTGCGATGAAAGGACTATTTGTTGCGCTCGCAATCGTGGTAGGTGCAGATGCTTCTCGTGCTGACGTTCGGATAGCCGATAACACAGGCGGGCGAATCAAACAATTCGTCGAAGATTTTGCGACAATCCGCGATAGAGGTGAGCGCGTCATCATCGATGGTGCATGCTTGTCTGCCTGCACGATGGTGCTCGGACTCGTTCCGCGCGATCGTATCTGCGTGACAGAGCGCGCTGTACTGGGTTTCCACCAAGCGTGGATGCCCGGACCGCACGGTCAACCGATTCCGAGCCCAATCGGAACACAGACGCTCTGGGAAATCTATCCGACGAACGTGAAGAAATGGCTCAATCGTAAGGGTGGACTGCAAAAGAAAATGATCTTTTTGCGTGGTCATGAACTGACGGCGCTGTATCAAGAATGTCACTAGCGAGAGCCGGCACCAAGAGTATGTGGTGCCGGCAATTTCTTTAACGCACCTCCCACCCTTTCTTTTGTACTGCTTTGTATATCTCACCCATGATCGCATTCGCTTCTTCGTCGGTGAGAGTTTTATCGTACGATTGCAATACGAGATGGAATGCGTACGAAACGCGACCGTCTTTTTTAAACTGATCGAATAAGTCGACGTGACGCAATAGTCCGCCGTTGTGTTCGGCAAATACACTAATCGCTTCGGAAAACGCATTTTCTGATTCGGGGATCCACATGGCGATGTCGCGGACGATGTACGGAAAACGACTCAACGGCAGATATCGATCCGTCGTCGAGGCGGGGAGATCATCGTACTGATTAGCCTCCGTGGGCTTTATGAGTCGCTCGGAATGAGCAATAGTCTTCCCTTCTTCATTCGCCGAGGCAACTTTGACGACTTCTTTCCCGTCGCTCCACACCGAGCCGATTTCAAATACTTTGACCGTCTGGAGACCGAGCAGTTCTTTGTTCTGCAGGTTTTTCTTGACCGCATCGGTGAGCGCATTCGAGATCGTCGTGCGCAAAAACGGCCGCTCACCGTCAACTTTATTTAAAACAGCTCGTTCGCCCTTTTCTGAAAATACTGATGTCTGTACTTCCGAATATCCCTGCTCCATCAGTGATTCGCGCTCTTTTTCTGCCGCGTAAAACATCGCGTTTACTGCAGGCGGTGTACCAAGGGGCGGCAGTGGCGTAGGAGGTATGGCGTCGTAGCCGACGATACGCGCGACTTCTTCTGCCAAGTCTTCAGGAATCTCGAGATCAAGTCGCTCAAACGGTACGGTGACGACTATCTGTCCGTCCTTTTTCTCGAATGAAAATCCAAGTCGCGTGAACACATCAGTTATCGTCGCCTCGTCGAACGACGTACCGAGGATCGCGTTGATGCGGGCCGCATCAACAGTGATGCTTCGAACTTCTTGCGGTTTTGGGTAGACGTCGGCAAAACCCGCGAGCTCGCCTCCGGCAAGCTCGCGTATGAGCGCCGCTGCTGCGCGAACTCCATATGCCGCCAACTCGGGAGAAAGTACTTGCTGAAATCGCTCAGAGGCATCAGTCCGCAACTTCAGGGCTTGTGACGTCTTCCGAATCGAAACGCCATTGAAATTCGCCGACTCAAGAATGATGTGGGTTGTCGCTTCGCTCACGCCCGAGGCTTCTCCACCCTTGACGCCCGCGATACCAATCGGCGCATCTGCTGCCGCGTCGACAATGAGAAGCATCGAATCGGCAAAGGCGTACTCTTTCTGATCAAGCGACATCATCTTTTCGCCAGCGCGTGCTGTACGCACCGCGATTGCACGCCCGCCTCCCTGCGCTTTTAACTTATCTGCATCAAACGCATGCAAGGGCTGCCCGATGTTGAACATGACAAAGTTGGTCGCATCGACAATATTGTTGATGCTGCGCTGACCAATTGATTCAAGCCGCTCTTTCAGCCATGCGGGTGATGGGCCGACCTTAACGCCTGTGATGCTCCACGCGACGTAGCGCGGACATAATTCAGGGTTTGCAATTGTAACTTCGACGGGTGATTTCATGCTGAAAGAACCGGCGATCTCTTGTGTCATAAACGGGTCACGCGAGAGCGGTATTTTCAGAATCGCCGCTATTTCTTTCGCAATACCCCGATGCGAAAGACAATCGTGTCCGCGGTTCGGCGTCACTTTCACATCGAGCACGTCGCCATCGATCGACTCAATTTCAAATGCGTGAAATGTAAGCGCATCGGCAAGCGCCTGAGCCTCAGGCAATGTGTCTTCGAACAAACTCTGCAGCCACACTCGAGATATTTTCATATTAAAACTGGTTGACGAAGCGAAGGTCGGCAGAATGCATGAGACGAATGTCGTCGATGCCCCAGCGAAGCATCGCAAGCCGATCGAGACCAAGGCCAAAAGCAAATCCGCGATATTTCGCGGGATCGAGTCCGACGTTTTTTATCACATTCGGGTGTACCATGCCGGCGCCCATCATTTCAATCCATCGATCGCGCAACTTTTCCGGTGCTCGCTCGCCTCTCATCCGCATGTCGACTTCCACCGATGGCTCGGTGAAAGGAAAGAAGCTCGGGCGAAAACGAATCTCGACGTCTGTGCCTTTAAATAATTGCTTGAAAAACTGCTCTAGAGTCCCTTTGAGGTGCGAGAGCGAGATATCTTCACCCACTGCCAAACCCTCGATCTGCGAAAATTCCGCTTCGTGCGTCATGTCGGTCGCTTCGTTACGAAAGACTTTCCCCGGTACGATGATGCGGTACGGTGGCATCGCGCCTACTTTCACTTGCGACTCCATGTACCGAATCTGTACAGAAGACGTATGAGTCCGCAGCACCATGCCCGGTTCATCTTTGATGAAAAACGTGTCCTGCATGTCGCGTGCAGGATGATCCTTGGGCACATTGAGCGCGTCGAAGTTGTGCCATTCATCTTCGAGCAAGGGTCCTTCGGCTAACGCAAAACCCATGTCAAAAAATATCTTGTTCGCTTCGCGGATGAGACTCGAGATGGGGTGGATGTGGCCGCGCTGGGTGGGACTTCCTGACGAATTCATGCGTAAAGTATACGCTGAATTTCCCTTTAAATCAGGCTTCTTTTATGATATAACAACATTCCATGAGTCTCGACGCAAGCGTCATGTATACGCTGCTTTTCATCTCGTTATACTTCGAGGTCTTCCTTTTGGTATCCTTTTTGCGGAAAAAGTTTGAGCGGACTACTGCACCTCTTGAAGTCGCGCAACCGCGAGTGGCAGTTATTGTCCCCTGTTACAACGAAGAGCGCACTGTGACAGCAACGATCGAATCACTCCTTGCACTAGACTACCCGGTCGAGAAAATTGAGATTATCGCAGTCGATGACGGTTCGTGCGACGACACGCTCGCGATACTGCGCGGATTTGAGCCGCGCATTCGAGTACTCGCCAAAGAAAATGGCGGCAAGCACACTGCACTCAATCTCGCGCTAGCGCACACCGATGCAGAACTCATCGCGTGCCTCGACGCTGATTCAATTGTGGACGTAGATGCGCTGCGACGCCTCGTCCTGGTCTTCGACGACAGCCGCGTTGCTGCAGTTACACCTGGCATTCATACAAAACGACCCGAGACGTTGCTTCAGCACGCTCAATACGTCGAGTACCGCCTCAGTATTTTCAATCGATTCGTGCTCGCCGCGCTTGGAAGCGCGTTTATCGCGCCAGGACCGTTTTCAATGTTCCGCGCATCGGTGGTGAGCGAACTCGGCGGTTGGCGCCATGGTCACTCGACCGAAGACATGGAAATGGCACTGCGTATTCAATCGGCAGGTCACCTTATCGGTAACGCGCCACGAGCGATCGTACACACATCTACGCCCCGTACGCTCCGCACACTCTTCCGTCAGCGCGTGCGCTGGAGTTACGGTTTTTTGCGGAACGCTGTCGATTACCGTCACATGCTCGGGAACCGCGCATACGGCAATCTCGGTATCATAGTGTTGCCGTTGGCACTCATCACAATCGGCACGGCAATTTTTTTCTTCGCTCGTTTTACTCTGGATACGCTTAGCGGACTGGGGAGCGCCGTAACCCGCTATGAAATCACGGGCTCTCTTCCGCACCCGTCGCTCAATCTCTTCTATCTCAACACGAGCGCGATGCTTATCGTGATTTACACGTGCGTCCTCTTGGTACTTGCGCTCATTGCGACGGGCTCGTGGATCAGCACGGGTTCGCGACGCATACCGCTTGCGACGCCGCTTTTTATGATGGTCTACTGTTTTGTAGCACCCCTCTGGCTTTTCACCGCGCTCGTGCGCGCGACCTTCAAAACAGGCGTGCAGTGGAAATAGTATGGAACCAATCGTGAGTGGTCGCGGCGCGCGCTGGGGAAGCTATGCTGTCGCATTCATCATTACGGCAGCGCTTTTTGCGACCGCTTTTTGGGCGAGCACATATTTCAATAATCAACGCATCGCGGAAATCCGCTCAGCGCAAGACGACATTTCGACTGACATTCTCTCACTCGAAACACAGTTCGACCTCTTGTCGGAACACTCATGCAGCGACATCGCAGAAAACACAATTCTTCCGAGCGAAATGACTTCTCTCGGCAATCAACTTTCGTACATGGAAGCGCAGGGCAGCAATGCCGATGAAATCAAGCGACTCAAAAGTTTGTATTCCCTTCTGGAAATTAAAGACTACTTGCTGATGAAGCAAATCGCCGCAAAATGTAATCTGAAACCAGTTTTTATCCTTTATTTTTACTCCAACCAAGGGGATTGTGCTGACTGTGAGAAGCAGGGCGATGTGCTGACATCCCTTTCGCAACAGTATCCGCAACTGCGCATCTACTCCTTTGAATACAACCTCAACGTCTCCGCGCTCCAGACGCTGATCAACATCGACGACGTCGCAAACAAACTGCCCGCGCTCGTGATCAACGGAAAAGTCTATTCGGGTTTTGAAAGTCTCGAGGCGATTCACGCCGCAATCCCATCGCTCGCCGCGATGAAGGTAGCAAGTTCGACCGCAGCGTCATCAACAAAACACTAAATCTTCGGAGCCGCCTCCCAGAATTGAACTGGGGACCTTCTCTTTACAAAAGAGTTGCTCTACCAACTGAGCTAAGGCGGCAAACGCTGGTATTCTGCATTTTTTTCTTCCTCTCTTCAAGCGGGAGGATGCTGTGCCGATCGAACCTCGCGCTGTGCAGGAAGAAGTACCTCAAGTATATCGCAGTGGCGGGAGACGATTTACTTGTCGCGGAGGTCTAGTTCAAGAGCCCCTGTATCCTCCCGCTTTCCCTCTCCGTTCTTGTGCTCCGCAATCTTCGTCAGAAATTCAGAACGCGGCGCAGGGCGCTCGAAGCGATGCTTGTGCGATACCAAATCCGCGACTCGGTGCAATTGTCCTTCAAAGAATCGCATCGCGCGAGCAGCTGCGAGCGCGAGTATGTGGACGAGTTTACTCCCGAGAAGCGCGAGTTCAGGAATGATTTTTGAAAGGTCCGACTCCGCTGCCGCGAGCAAATCCTTGAGGTGGTACGCATGCGAATCAAGGCGCGCACGGGCACGAGGTGCAAGGATTCGGCCGGTGGTCACCTCGCGGTGCTTCAGGACAAAAAGCGTCACAATCCCCATGAGCGCGAGCACGAAGAGGGCGATAAAAAGAATCATAGAATTATTTCACCGACAATCGCTCGAATCGTATGACTTCGATCTTTTCGCCAAATTTCTGCACAGCTGCTTCGATGTGTTGGCGAATCGTGAGGAGCGGATTTTTCACAAACGGCTGATCCAGAAGGATTTTTTCGCCGATATAGCTATCAATTTTGCCCTGCATCGCTTTCATGCGGACATTTTCGGCAAGGTTGACCGTCTCTTTTTCAAAGACTGCGCGCGCCGCCGCAAGATCGTCTTCTTTTACCTCATCGCGCGATATAAACTGCGGATTCATTGCCGCCACGTGCATAGCAATTTCATAGGCAAGTTTGCCAAATTCCTCGTTTTTGGAAACGAAATCGGTTTCACAGCCCAAGACGACTGCGCCGACGACAGTACCCCCTGCGTGCGTATATGCAGCAACGATACCGGCACCGAGTGAACGGTCTGATTTCTTACTGGCGACATGCGCGCTTTGCTTGCGCAGGATTACTTTCGCCTGATCAATATTGCCACCCGCCTCCACGAGCGCCTTTTTACACTGCATGACAGAAACGCCCGTCTCATCACGCAACTTTTTTACTACATCTGCTGAAATTTCCATAGTGTCGACTATTCTACTCCACAATCACTCGGGTGGCGAGCGATTCTTTAGGCGTTCGGCGTTTTGAGTCCTCCAGGCGCACGCTTGCCGTTCATGTAACTCTCGGTGATCGCTTCGCACACCAAGCGGACGCTGCGCACGGAAGTGTCGTTGCCAGGGATCGGATACTTCACGAGCGAGAAATCGCAATCCGAGCTCGCAAGACCAATCACCGGAATTTTGAGCTGCTTGGCTTCTTTTACTGCTGTGTCTTCATGACGTGTATCAACGACAAAAAGTGCCGCCGGAAGCTCGGCCATGTTGACGAGTCCACCGAATCGCGCGAGAAGCTCCTCAATTTCGCGATCGATGAGGAGACGTTCTTTCTTCGTGTACTTCTCGAGCTCGCCTGATTCGCGCTCCGCCGTCAGCTTTTGCATACGATCGATGCGCTTTCGGATGTTTTTGAAATTGGTGAGTGTGCCTCCGATCCAGCGACCCGCGACATACGGCTGCCCGGCTGCAATTGCGGAATTTTTGACGATTTCTACGACCTCGTGTTTGCCACCGACAAAAAGAACTTGTCGGCCGCCTTTGCCGAGTGTCTCGACGAAGGTGCGCGCCGACGCAAGGAGCTTGTCCGTTTCCTCAAGATTGAAGATATCGAGTCGGTCTTTGGTACCAAAAATGTATGCGCCGGCAGAGGGGTGGCGGCGTGCGCGGGTATAGCCTACGTGAAGGCCCGCGTCGAAGAGTGTCTGTAAATCTGCTGACATGTCGGGAGAATATAGCAAAATCAGTCGTCGGAAGCAACCGCCTCGCCGCCGCCGGCGTTTGCAAGCGCTTCCACAATGGGACCGAGTCCGCCGGACATGATCTTCGGGACGTTGGACCAATTTTCTTTGATTCGATGATCGGTCACGCGATCTTGCGGGAAATTGTAGGTGCGAATCTTTTCAGAACGATCGCCCGTCCCGACCTGTTGCTTCCTATCTGCGGCACGTTCGCGCGCCTCGCGTTCATCTTGAGCTTGCTGCAACTTGCTCGCAAGTAATTTCATTGCCTTTTCCTTGTTCTGCGCTTGCGAGCGCTCAGAGGTGCACTTCACATCGATGCCAGTTGGCATATGGACGATTCGCACTGCTGTCTCAACCTTGTTTACATTCTGACCGCCAGCACCGCCGGAGCGCGAGGTCTCGATCTCGAGATCTGCGGGATTGATCTCAATTTTCGTGCGTTTGTAGATCGGCAAAATTGCAACCGACGCAGTCGAGGTGTGTATGCGACCACTTTTTTCGGTCGCGGGGACGCGCTGCACGCGATGCACACCGGTCTCGTACTGGAGTGTGCGATAGCAATCTTCACCTTTGATTTCAAATTGCGCTTCTTTGTAACCGCCAAGCGCTGCGCGAGATTCGGAAAGTGTCTTTCGTGACCAGCCACGTACTTCCGCGTATTTCGAATACATCTGAGCGAGCTCTTCAGCGAAGAGCGACGCTTCTTCGCCGCCAACGCCAGCGCGAACCTCGAGGACGATCTCATTCGGCCATTCGCGCTCGTTTGGATCGCCCACAATTTTCATAATCTGCTCCATGAGCGTATCTTTTTGTGCCTCGATTTCATTGAGCTCTTTTTCAGCGAGCTCTTTCATCGCGGGGTCAACTTCGACCAATTCCGTTGCATCTTTTTCAGCTTGCGAAAGACGCTTCCATTCCTGCACGAGAAAAGAGACGCGGTGGTCGCTTTCATATTCCAAGGGATTGATCGATGATTCGGACATGGCGTAAGTATAGCGCCGCGCCCCAAGCACAGCTGGGGCGCGGCGCGTGGAGGTCGTTATTTCTTACTTGCTTTCTTCTGCTTCGCAGCGGCGAGACGCTTTTTGAATTTGTCGACGCGACCGGCTGTGTCGACGATTTTGGACTGGCCCGTGTAAAACGGGTGCGACGCGCTGGAAATTTCTACCTGAAAGACGGGATACTCTTTGCCGTCGTCCCATGTGTCGATCTTCGTAGTCTCGACAGTGGAGCCAATGAGAAAGCGCTTCCCGGCTGTCGAGTCTTCAAAAATCACCTGGCGAAAGCCTTTCGGGTGAATCTCCTTTTTCATTGCGAAACCATACCACACCTGGTAGAAATCTGCCAGAACCCATCAATCAGGAGTTTTCGTCGTGCACGAACCAGTCGTTGTTGGAGCCTTTGTCGGCTGCATGCTCGGTGCCCTCCTTGCGCTTTTTGTCACCGATCCGCGCACAGACCGCTTCAACACAGTTTTTGCGCTTGGCGGCATCGGTATGGCAATGGGCATCATAGTTGCGGTGCTTTTCCGATAGCACGCTGTGGCCCGGTTCGCTCGAAGCGAACCGGGCCCTTCTATTGACACTCATGTATTATCGTGCTAAAGTCGAGTTTGCAGTCGGGATAGTCTCGACAATAGAGGGAGAAATCCATGCATAGAATGCTCGCCGCAGCCGCGGCACTCGCCTTCTTCGCCATGAGTGGAGCACACGCTGAAGAAGAAGGTGACCAAGAAATCGACGACGTCGCGCAAGTCGCGCGCGCGTGTTCGTCACTTCCGACGGTCGCCGACGTCAATATTTGTCGTCAAACCGTCTTCGGCGTCGTCGCGAAAATGCACGCGCACATCGTCAGCTGCCAACAGCTCGGTGCGACATACTCGTCGCTTAAGTTCCAGGCGCGACACACCCGCATGAGCAAGCGCGCCCGCGAAGCTGAACTACGTGGCATCCGTCGTGATGAACGTGCGGCACGCGAGCTGTGCGAAGTCGCAGCTCAGAATATGGCACTGATGGTCAACGTGATCTTCTCACAAGTGCCGACGCTGCCGAAGCCGACGAGCGACGCGCGTCAATGCGATGAGGGAACTATCCACCATTACTTCGTGAGCGGCGTTGAGATCACGCCGCAGGGAGTGCGATGCTTCCGCTCAGGCGCATTGGTGCGCGAGGTGTATATGCTCGCCAGTGACGATCCGGGGTTCGGCAACGAGTCAGACTTCACGCTTCCGCAAGACAAGGCACTCTGTACTTCCTACCAGTGCCTCATCATCTCACTGAAACAGCGGGGAATTCTCAAGTAATTTTTGCCAGTGTCCCCTCCTGGCAAAGGCCCGGTTGCCGCGCGTCATCAGACGCAGCGCGCACCGGGCCACTCTTTTTATATGCAGGGCGTCGAGGTCGCGCCGTCAAAAAGCCAGCACGCATCGCCATCGGTATTTTTCGTCACGGTCGGTGAAATCCACTGTACGACGAGCATCTCACTTGTATCTAAGTCGACAATTTTAAAATCCATCTCCCCTGGAACGAGCGAGGCAAGTTGAAAAAGACATATGGCCGCCGCGCACGCGATCATAGTGGCCGCAACGTATCACATATGCTACCCTCGTGCCAGTTGTCGGGTTGACCGACCTTACGCATGAAGATCAAGGAGAACTGCCATGAAAATCGTCGAGCTTACGGCGGTTATGTTGACCGCCTTTCTTTCGCTCGCAACAATCGGAAGAGCGGAAGATGATGAACTTGGAAAGAGACTTTTGATAGTCGCTGAGACAAACTGCGGCCCGCGCCAAGGGGCCATTTACAGCTCCGGCGAAAGTAGTTGTAACGCTGCGAAGATTATGGCCGCCACATTCTACGGACAACGTTTGCAATTGCGGGCCGTTTGCGCGGGTTCGTCTAAGGTTCTCGAATGTTCGACCGCCATGCGCGATCTCGATAATGGCATCAAACGACTCATCTTCAGGGAGTAAGGACCATGAAAACGCTGACGCTTCTGTGCGCACTTGTATGCGGCACGTGCGTACAGGCGCGTGCGCAGATCGCCGACGCCTCGCCAGACGGCTCTCTCGCATCGATCGTCGCTGCGGTGAGTGAAAAATTGTGCGGCAAGAGCAACAAGAAATGCTCGAAGGATTTCTCTGTGATTCGTGATGAAGCGGCGGCGCTCGATCTTGAATCCGAACGAGCCTCGGCGCTCCTCGGTCACAATGACGCACGAGGCTGGGACTTGCACGGCGAGATCTTCAAAAAGGTGATCCGTCTCGACGAGCGCCTCTCGATACTGATCGAACGATACAGAAAAAATAAGTGAGTTCAGGAATACGCGCGCAACGGCCCCGCCATGGCGGGGCCGTTTTTTATCCACCCAAGACAGCGATTTGTTGCCGGAATTTTGCGGTGAGATCCATCACGTCATCGCCATAAAATGAATACGCGGACTTGGTCGCATTTTTCCAGCCTGCGAGATAGCGCAGCGCCGCGAGGCGCTGCGCTTGTGCGGTGCCGCCGTCGGCGCCGTTATCCATGAGAAGAATCGCGGCAGCAAAAGTGGCAGTGCGCGGATCCCAGGGATTTGGCGGGTTGTTGCCAGTCGCCGCCGCGATGCGATCCTCATAGAGCTGCCAAGTGGAAGGGATAAATTGTGCCGGGCCCATTGCCCCGCCCCAGCCGTATGAAGGCTTTTTCGAAACAGGCATGGAGTCGGGATTGAGACCGAGTTGCACACAAATGGTCTGAAAGACGGGTTGATCACGCGTCGGATTCATATCAACCTTCCAGTTCCCACTCCCCAAGTTATGTCCGAGATCCGTTTCTTCCGCCAGAATCCCCAGGATGAATGCAGGGTCGACGCTCGTCTTCGCGCCTGCTTCTTTTGCGTAAGTATACATATCGCCGAACGAGACAGCTTTGGTATCGCGCAGGTTGAAGAGCGCGGAACGAATCTGTGCGGCTGTTTCTTTTTGCGTTGCGATTAACTGCTGATACAGCGACTCTTGGCCACGCGCGGCCGCGACCAACTGTTGCTTGTCTGTCTCATTTTTCTGCAGATCCTGCTGCTGGAGAACCTGAAGCTGGCGCAGATCTTCTTCTTCCTGTTGCTGTTCTTCGAGTGCCTGCTTTCGTGCAGAAAGATCGGAGCGCGTATTTGCCATTTGCGTAAACGAGGCGCCGAGGGCTTGCTGCACCGTATGGAAATTATCGATATCGCCGAAGAGATCACTGAGGTTGCCGTTCAGGATTGTCTCGACGAGTGAGGTGTCGTCGATCTCGCGCGTCTGACGCAGAATCTGTGCAAGGGAATCTTGGCCCGCTGCGACCTTCCCGTCCAGCTCGCCGATTGCGGATTGCTTATCGCTGACATCAGACTTGAGTTGATCAATGACGAGATTACGAGCCTTGATCCCGAGCTGTGCGACCTTGATCTTTGCGTCAAGTATTGAAACGTCTCGCTCAAGCGATGCGCGCTCATTTTGCTTTTCTGAAAGCGTCGACTGATTTTGCGTAATTTGTTGATTGAGCTGGTCAAGCTGCGCCTGGAGCGCGGCGCGTTGGTCCGCGCTGACTGCTGCTTGAGCACTCGCCGCAGCCGGGAGTGCTGTCACTAGCAGAAAAAGAATTGCGCGGAGAGAGCGCGAATGCATCGCAACAGTATATCCTGAAATTTATTTCACTTCCTTCTTCGCGGGAGCGTCCGCGGCCTCACCTTCTGCAGCTGCTTCACCTTCCGCCGCAGGCTTTTCACTCAAAATGACAGTCTCCGGCGCCGGAGCGATTTCTACCGGCTCTTCTTTGAATTCTTTCACAGAGGCAACGATTTCGTCTGCACCCGTCACGAGCGTCGCACTTCCGGGGAGTTTGATATCTGACGCATTGATGTGATCACCGACGTTTGCGAGTTTGGTGAGATCGACGTCCAAAGCGTGCGGCAATTCTTGCGGAGTGACTTCGATTTCGACTTCGTGCAACGTCTTCACAACAATATGACCAGCCTTTTCCGCAGGCGCAACACCTTCGAAATGCACCGGGACTTTGATCCGCACTTTCTTTCCTTTTTCGAGCACATAGAAATCGACGTGGAGCAATCGGCCTGTGACCGAATGAAATTGCGCATCGTGAATCAAAGTGTCCTTGTCTTCGCCCACACCTTTCAGCGTGACGATGGTCGTCTCACCCGCTTCTTTCCAGACGTGCGCCAACTGCAGCTCGTCGATCGCAATCGGCGTGGACTTTTCTTTTGGGCCATAGAAAACAGCCGGCACAGCGCCTTTCATCCGCAATTCTTCAGCGGTTTCTTTCTCATTTCTTGGGCTTACTTCAAGCGCCAACATAGAGCGCTAATGTAACGTATTGAAGCCATTTTTGCAAGATAAGAATTGTCAGCTGTTAATTACTTGTTATAGTCTCCGTGGGCACCACGTGAGGCTGCTCACTGGATGTAAGGTGGAGATGACAATGGACACAGCCACGAAAGAAATTCTCTGGGAGACTACAGTCGCGATGGGAAAGATCATGGCAGGTATTATCGCCGGCCTCGGTCTCTTTTTTGCCCTGGTTATCGAACTCACGGACGGACCTGCGGTCGCGAACGGGAATGGTCCGTTGACGTGTGTCGTCTTGGACACCCATAAGCGATGGATAGAGGCCGAGAATAAAATCGATCTATTGAATTTGCGGGTCAAATGCCCGGACGATCATCGGAATGGTCTACCGTTTTCGCCGATCGACAGGTGGTGGCCAGAATTCGGTATGACTGCAGAAGCGGCAGCACAACTTGAAGTCGGTGCAAAACTCATCTGCGTTACCACATATCGCCGTGGTTATTTGACCAATGTGTATGTCCCAGGCGCGGGCGGGTATCGCTGCCAGTCAGCGTAAAACGTCGCGCGAGCAATCTCCGAGTGGATAGGTGCGGCTGCCAAATGGCCGCACCTTTCTTTTTCGGTGATACAATTTCCCTCATGAAATACGACTTCGTCGCGTTTGGAGATGTCACGACCGACTGTTTTATCAAATTGAAAGAGGCGGAAGAGTTAACGCAGCACGGCGTCCTCGAATTGTGCATGCCGTTTGGAACAAAACTCCCCTTCGAATCCGCGACTGAGGTCGTTGCCGTGGGCAATGCAGCGAACGCCGCAGTTGCCAACGCTCGACTCGGGGTCGCAAGCGCACTTGTGGCACACATCGGTGGTGATCAAAACGGCGTCAATTGCATGAACGCCCTGAAAGAACGCGGGGTCGCAACCGAATACGTCGCGACGCATGCCGACATGCGCACTAATTACCACTACATCCTCCAACACGGCGCGGAGCGAACGATCCTCATCAAACACGAGGCGTATCCGTATGCGCTTCCGACGTTTGCGGAGGTTCCGACGTGGTTTTATCTCACGTCGCTACCGGAGGGGACGCTCGACTATCAAAAAGCAATCGCAAAATACGCGAAAGACAACCGCGTCAAACTTGCGTTCCAACCGGGAACGTACCAACTGAAAGCGACATTGGATGAATTAAAAGATATCTATGCGGCGACTGAAATCTTTTTCTGTAACAAAGAAGAGGCACAGGGAATTTTGAAGACCGAGGAACAAGACGTCAAAAAACTTATGGAAGGCATCCGCGCGCTCGGTCCCAAGATCGTTGTCGTTACCGATGGCCCACATGGCTCCAACGTCCTTGATGAAAGCGGCGCATGGCACATCCCAATGTACCCCGACCCGGCGCCACCGGTCTCGCGCACGGGTGCAGGAGACGCGACTGCCGCAACGACAGTGGGCTACATCATCAAAGGACTCGCACCGAAAGACGCTCTGATGCGCGGACTTATCAATGCGGCAGCGGGAGTGCAAGCGGTACACGTACAACTCGGCACATTGAACGCCGACGGAATCGAACAATGGTACGCAAAACGCCCCGCGGATTTCATTGCAACCGCGCTTTAATTTCCTAAGTCTTGAGAGAGCTGTTCGTTGTAGCCAGCTGTCGCAGCGATTGTGTTGCCGATTGGATCGTCGTGGCCACTTGCACGTAATACGGTCTGCGTCGCGAAGAGTCCAAACACCGCGACAAAGACAATGCACACATAAAAATTAACCTTAGATCGCACCATTGAGGCGTCATTGCGAGGCATAGCGCTATTGTACTACGCGACGCCCTGCCGCTTTTTTTGCAGCCTCGACGATGTGCGTAATTCCCATGCCGTAGTGCTCGATCAATTCTTTTGGTTCACCTGATTGACCAAATTGATCGTGGACACCGATGAACTCGATCGGAACGGGCATTTTCTGGCTTAAAAGCTCGGCAATTGCACTGCCGAGGCCGCCTGCTATTTGGTGTTCCTCCACTGTCACGACGGCGCCTGCACTGCGCGCGAGCTCCACGATGCCCGCGTCGTCGAGCGGCTTGATCGTGTGCACATTCGCAACCGTCGCAGCAACTCCCACTTGCTCGAGCTCGCGCGCGGCTGAAAGTGCGTTGAACAACAGAGACCCTGTCGCAAAAATCGCGACCTGCGGTTTTTCCGATTGCCAGCACACATTTATTTTTCCAAGCGCAAATGGCGTATCGGCCGTAGTCATGAGCGGCGTTTTCTCACGACCAAAGCGTACATAGACTGGCCCATTGTGTTTGGCCGCGGCGATCGTCGCCTTTCTCGCTTCTTCCGCATCGCACGGTGAGATGACGGTCATATGCGGCTGCACACGCATGAGCGCAATATCTTCGAGTGCCTGATGCGTCGCTCCATCAGGGCCGACGGAGACGCCAGCGTGCATACCACAGACTTTCACGGGCATCTGATTGATTGAAATCGTCGTCCGAATTTGCTCGTTGTTTCTCCCTGGCGAAAAACTCGCGTACGAGGCGATAAACGGAATCTTACCCCACGCAGCCATGCCACTTGCGACCGCGGCAAGATTTTGCTCAGCGACGCCGATCTCGACGAAACGCTCTGGAAATTTCTTTTGAAATTCGAGCGCGCGAGTTGATTCAGACAAATCCGCACACAACACAACGACTCGTAGGTCATCCTCGCCTGCAGTGACGACGCCTTTCCCAAAGCCATCACGCGTCGGCGCTTGCTCCTTCGCGTCAAAGAGATCAGCTCGCAATTTCAGATCAGCGTTCAACATACTATGCCTCAAGATCGATGAGGTTTAATCCTGTTTCGTCGTCGAGGGTACGAATCAAGGGCTGCGATATGAACCACAGCGTGATCTCGAGCGTGAGTGCAACTCGCGCACGACGAATGTGGCCACCGATGGTTTCAAGTGATTCGTCGCAACGCGAGAGCACCGCGTGCATGTGGACGAACGGTCGCTCCTCAATTTCCGCTATGTTGCCATCCATACTCGCCACCTCGAATGGACCCGCTTCCTCGCGGAAGACATATTGGCGACTTTCCAAATCGTAATAGCCGATTTCGACGTCTTCAATAGCGCCGATCGCAGAGAACTGGGCCCAGTGCAATTCTTCTTGCTCACAAAATGCGACGAGCTTTTTCATAACATCCTCTCCCCGCTCAAGTACCAGAAAAAAACCGTTGTTGATTTGGACTGCTTTCATATTACTGGTGCTCGCTCACGATTTTGCCTTGCATCGTGCGTAGTTCGTTCAAGAATTTCGCTGCTTCGTCTTTCGATGGTGGTTTACCGTGCCAGCGATAATCGCGCTCAATTTCCGGGATGCCTTTCCCTGGAATCGTGTGTGCGATGATGGCGGTCGGTTTTTCATAGATCGCGGCTGCCTCGTCGCAGGCCGCGATGAATTGCGGCATGTTGTGCCCGTCGACTTCAATGACATGCCAGCCGAAGGCTTCGTACTTATCACGGAATGGCTCCAAGGGCATGATGCTCTCCGTGTAGCCGTCGATCTGGATGTTGTTGCGATCGATGATCGCCACAAGGTTGTTGAGCTTATTGCCACCCGCAAACATCGCCGCTTCCCAAGTATTACCGGCGTCGTGTTCCCCGTCGGAAAGCGCAGCAAAAATTCTATTCGATTTTTTATCCATGCGCGCCGCAAGTGCCATTCCTGCCGCCTGCGAAAGACCGCTCCCGAGTGGTCCGGATGTCGTCTCAAGCCCGGGCAATCGCTCACGCTCCGGGTGGCCCTGCAAGCGCGATCCGAATTTGCGGAGCGTAAGACACTCTTCCACAGGAAAGTAGCCCGCATGCGCCATCGTTGCGTAGCGGACCGGGACGATGTGGCCGTTCGAAAGGACGAGCCGGTCGCGTTCCGGCCAGTCGGGATTTTTAGGATCGTGTTTTAAAACGCGAAAATAGAGCGCCGTGAAAATGTCGGCCATGCCCAAGGGTCCTGCGGTGTGACCGCTTCCGGCTGCGACCAGCATTTCAATGATCGTCTGGCGAATTGCGTTGGCGCGCTTCGATAGCTCAAGAGTCTCCGCGTCAGTGAGCGGCTGCATTTAGCTATTGTAGCGCACTTTCGGCGACTGATTTGATCTTCGTGTAGGCAGCTTTTGGATCGGCGGCTTTCGAGATGGCACTTCCCACGCCAAAGCGTCGGGCACCAGCGCGAACAAGTTCCGCAATGTTTGACTCATTCACGCCGCCATCGACAGCGATCAAGATATCTGGGTACTGTTGGTGCAATTCTTGAATACGAGGAATCGCGCGAATGTCATACGAGGCGCCTTGCGCACCCAACACAGCAATCGACATGACTTGTACGACAGCGCACTCGGCGACAATCTCCTGAAGTTGCAAAAGCGGCGTGTCGATCAGAAGCGCGAGGCCGACTTCGTGCGCGCCAGCGCCCTTCCAGAGCGCGAACGCTTCTCGCGCGAGTGCGATGTCGTCGAATGCTTCGACGTGCGCGATGATGCGCTTGGCGCCGGCGCGCGCCAGTAGCTCTCCGATGCGTTCCGGATCGTCGACCATGAGATGCACTTCATAATCAAGGCGCTTCGCGACTGGGAGCGATTTACTCGACGCCATCGATTCAAGCTCGCCCCACTGGGCGTTCATAAAAGGCCAGGAGCGTATCTGTGTGAAAACGCCGTCGCTGATATCGAGTTGGATCTCGCTCGCATATGCAGCAAAATCTTCAGAACGTCGCGTAAGTTCGGCGAGATCCGGAGGACACGTGTTGGTCGGAATGATTTCGATGTCGCTCATGCCACTTCTTCAATCAGGTGGACGCGACGAAAGTGACGATCATCTTCGCTAAAGGCAGTCGTGAGCCACTCTTTCACAGCGGCCTTCGCTTCCTCGGGCGTCAAAAAACGAGCACCGAGTGAGAGGGCATTTGCGTCGTTGTGCTGTCGCGTCGAGGCAAGCATGTCCAAAGATTTCCCGCTCAAATCCGTCTGTTCGCGCGCAGCCTGCCCATAGTAGAGGCCACAGCGCACACCGCGAAAACGATTCATGACGATTGCTTCACCTTGCCCGGACGCACCGATGACAATCGCGCGTGAGTCTTTCTTCGCATTCGCGTCTTCAGAAAGTTTCTTCCCCGCTGCCGCGATGATTGGTGGATAATCGTCCTTGGCATCGAATGCGTACGCACCGCAATCACTCACTTCGTACTTCAATTCGTCCTGTACAAATGCCATCAATAGCTTTTTAAGATCAAAACCGGCGTGATCGGCGGCAAAATAGACCTTCATAGTCGCTTCGCGACTTCGGCAACATGCTCGATGAGCGTGTGCGTATACCCCATTTCGTTGTCATACCATGCCATCACTTTCACAAGCGTGCCATCGACGACGCGCGTCATCGAGAGATCGGCGATCGAGCCGTACGGTAGTCCGAGAATGTCCGAAGACACCAATGCTTCCTCCGTGACGGCAAAGACGCGCTTCCAGCGATCGCTTGCGGCGGCAGCTTTGAGCGCGTTGTTCACCTCGTCGACAGTTGTCGCACGTTTTGCGACAAAGGTGACGTCGACGATCGATCCAGCTGGCACCGGCACGCGCACCGAAATGCCGTCGAATTTATCTTTGAGCGCAGGGTACGCGAGCGCGGTCGCCTTCGCGGCGCCGGTCGACGAGGGGATCATGTTTTGCGCCGCTGCACGCTGCTCGCGGAGATCTTTTGCTTTTCCACCGTCGACAAGGCTCTGGCTCGCCGTGTACGCGTGCGTGGTATTCAAAAGGGCGCGTTCAATGCCGACTGTTTCCATAAGAATACCGATCAGAGGACTCGCCGCGTTGGTCGTACACGATGCATTCGATGTCACATCGCACGTACCAAATTTCTCTTCATTCGCGCCGATGAGAATCGTCTCCATTCCGTCGCCTTTCCCCGGCGCAGAAATGACGACGTGCTTCGCGCCCGCAGTGATGTGCCCTTTTGCTTTGTCAGCGTCGGTAAAAAGGCCCGTGCATTCGATCACGATATCGACGTTGTATTGCTTCCATGGTGACGTGGTCGGATCCTTCGACTGTACGACGGGGATTTCTTTGCCATCGATCAGGAGCGAATTGTCTTTCGAGCCTACAGAAAATTCTGCCTGTCCGTACACGGTGTCGTATTTCAATAGGTACGCGAGATTTGTTGCAGGTGCGAGATCGTTCACGACAACCAATTCCATGTCGGCGCGACCGTGCATCGCACGCGCGAACCCCCTGCCGATTCTGCCGAAACCATTGATAGCGATTCTCGCGGCCATACTCAAAATATTCCGAAATCAGACTCGTGGTGAGTCTCGCCCCGTAGGAAGCTCTGCTTTCCTACTGGGGTGCCACCAAATCCGTTGATCGCCACGCGCGCCATAGTTGAGGCCAGTATACCCCCACGCGAAGGCACAAAAAGCATCGCCCTGGGTATAACAGCTGATCTTATTTCGAGGAGAGCGTGTAGCCGCCAAAGCCCGTGCCCTGATCCGGACGCTCATTGCCCCAGTGTGTGAAGTCGAAGCGGTAGGCCGATAGACGCGCGGAGACAGGCGCGTTCTGCGACGCGAAGATGTGAAGTTGGTTGTGCGTGCGATCTTCTTCGTAGTACACGCGACCGTCAAACGCGGGCGTGATCTCGGTAATAAGGTTCTGCCAATCGGCACCGAAGTCGGTGACTTGGTAGAAGAGCCAGAGATCGCTGCCCTTTTCGAGATTGCTGAAATCAATCGTGTATTCGTACATCTTCTTGTCAGCGTTCCATTCACTTGGCGTCACTTTCGATTCAACCTCTTCGTGGACGCCCACAGTCGATGCGCCATACGTCGCATACTTCGTCCCGTCGATCGTGTACACGGGGTCGATCGTGGAGACATCGAGTTTGCCGG
>CAZOZG010000012.1:0-29884 GCA_964584225.1 uncultured Candidatus Saccharibacteria bacterium
TTTTAAGAGCGCGTTGAGCGCACCGTTTGCTTGAGAAATTGCTTGCGTACTGCGCACAGCGCCACTCACGACACTTTCAATCATATCCTGGAATATTGCCTCTGTCTTCTGTGGGTCGGGGTCGTACCACGTCCGAGAAAGCAGCGCATCCTTGGCGACGATCGCATCCGTACTGAGACCGGTTGATCCAGAGCCAGCTGAAAGTACACTCTGAAGATCGTCGCGACGGGCCGAACTGATACCAATTGCTTTCGCGCATGCCTGCGACGCAGCTGCGCCAGACAAAAGTGACGAAACAAGAACACCATTGCGGACGTTGCCAGTCTTCACAATCATAAAGGCATAGACGTGCGCCATATCGATATCCGGACTCGTATCCCCGACCGTGTGTCTAATCTGCGGCATTGGTGCAATCGCGAAATTGAGATTGGGATTCGCCTTTGTAATCGCCGCCGCTTCACTCGCGTAGCCAATGTAGAGCGCGAGTTGACCGCCCGTAAAGGCAGCGCGAGAGTCGGGGAGTGATCGGTTCCAGGAATAATCGACTTTCGAAGGATCGGCGAATTCGGTGTAAAAACGCAGCGCGCTGTCGGTTGCAGATTCGTCCTTCGAGCCTCCTTTGTTGAGCGAGGCAACAATGTTGCCACTCGAATCCACACTCATGATGCTCCCTCCCGCTTGCATAATCAGCGTCGCGAGTATGTCTTTTGCGTGGCGTACGTTTTGATATTCGCCAAGCGCGACGGCCGAGGTCTGGATGCTTCCCGCGTCATCTTTTTTAGTCACTTGCTGGGAAAAATCCGAAAATTGATCCCAATACTGCGGCGGCTGTGCAAAGCCTGCGGAAGCAAGTATGTCGCGATTCCAATACATGACCAAGGGATCAGCGAGGACCGGTAAGCCCATGACGCCAGTGCCATTGATCAGAAAAGGATTCCCCCCTGCGACAAACGTATTCTGAAATTGCGAGTCTGATATTTGGTCGGCGGGAATCACCGCCGCCTTACCTCGATCGAGGAGCGCGTACTCTTGCGATACGAGGTACACATCGGGAGCCTTGCCGGAGACAATGGCATCGGTGAGATCTGCATCGTAGGTAGCACTTTTTTTCTGTACGTATTCAACCTGATCAAGACGGTGATCCGACTGCGCAAAATTCTGTATGACCGAATTGAATGAGTCGCCGTCCAGCGTTCCCCACACTGTGACGGGACCAATCGAAGAATTAATCGCTCCGCTTGCGATGAAGGAAAATACCAAGACACCAGCGACCGCAAGCGCCCCAAAGGCAGAGAGCAGAATAATCTGGAAGCTCGTCATTTTCATACGGATTGTTTGAAGATGAGTCCGTAATGGTGTGCGCCGGCGGCAAATTCCTTGAGCAAGGAGAAGCCGCACTCGCGCGCGAGCGCGAGTGCGGCTTCTTTCTTAAAAACATGCGCTTCTATCGGTCCCATCCCGCCAAACGATTCTGTCCAATCGATGATCGCGACTCGTCCCCCGGGTTTCATAATGCGTTTTGCCTCCATTACTGGCATGACTTTGTCCGGCACCTGAAATAACAAATTAGAAATCAATACGAGATCGCAACTATGATCTGAAACTTTCGATGCCCCCGGTTGCTCCAGATCACCCCAGATGACGTTGACTACTTTGTATGCGTGCTTATCTGCCTCCGTCTTGATGCGTCGCAAAAGATCGCGTTGCACGTCGACGGCATAGACAGCGCCGAGCCCTTTCAGGGCGGCGGCGATCGCAAGCGTATAGTGCCCGCTGCCCGCACCAAAATCCGCCACGCTCATGCCGGGTTCGACACCGAGCGCAGCTACGTTGGTTGCCGGATGAGCAAAACCAGCCGTTGGAATCGGCCTATTCTCTTGTGCAGTCTGCTGCATCGCAATCAATTATATAGGAGCTTTGTGGGAAACATTCTCAGTCCTGGGGAGAAAGAGAAGACCGCGGCCCGTATCAGGCCGCGGTCGCAATCGCGATTCAGATCAGTTGTCCGGCGGGGGCTTCAGATGGCATATCGCAAGGTATTGATGACCGAGCGCTTCAGCCATTTCTCGGCGAACAACTTGATACTCAGAAGTGCTCGTATCCAGCAGATGCTCTCCGCCATTGAGAAGCCAGTGCGTCCACATATCAAGCGTGGCATGTAGCTGGCGAAGTTCAAGTTTGTCCACGAAGACACCTCCTAAATTTCTCGACAATCAGCGAGCGCTGGTTGTCATTCTATACCTCGGTATTGTCGGCCTCAAACACGACGAACGACGCGAGCGCGTCACCATCGCGAAGCTTCATGACTCGGACACCCTGTGTCGCACGGCCGGAGGAACGAATTTCGGCGAGGTCGGTACGGATCGCTTGTGATTTGCGAGACATCGCGACCAGCTCCCCTGCGCCAAGAATTACTGCCGCGCCGACGAGCTGTTTCGTCTTTGGTGTAATCGCCATGGTACGGATACCACTGCCACCACGTCCTTGTGTCTTGTATTCAGAAAGCGGAGTCTTCTTGCCAAAGCCAGTTGAAGAAACAACAAGCAGCTCAGCGTCTTTCACGCCCTTGGGAATGACACCAGTACCCACGACTTCGTCGCCCTTGCCCAGTTTGATGCCGCGCACGCCGCCCGCTTGTCGGCCCATTTCTCGTACACCTTCTGCCGTAAATCGGATCGACTGACCCTTCGCGGTCGTCATGATCACGTCGTCGCCTTTTGAGACGAACTGTGCGGAAATAAGTGCGTCGCCTTTGTCGAGACCAATCGCGATCAATCCAGAGCGGCGCACATCGTGGAATTTATTCGCGGCGACTCGCTTCACGGTCCCTTGCTTTGTCGCCATAAAAAGTGAAAGTCCGTCGACCGTTTTCTTTTCCTTCGGCATCGCAAGAATTGATGTGACGATTTCACCTTGTTCGAGTGTAATGAAATTCATGATTGATTTCCCTTTTGTCGCTCGCTTTCCTTCGGGTAACTCGTACATTTTGATCTGGTAGACCTTCCCACGATCTGAGAAGAAGAGCAGATCCGCGTGCGCGTTGGCAGTCAGGAATTGCGTCACAAAATCCTCTTCCTTGGTATCGAGATCGACGACACCGATGCCTCCACGCTTCTGCCTGCGGTATTCATTGGGATTCGTGCGCTTGATGTAGCCTCCCTGCGTCAAGACGAGGACAAAATCATCGTCGGCTACCAGATCCTCAGCGGAAAGAATCGTCGCGCCGCGCTTCACGATCTTTGTGCGGCGATCGTCGCCGTACTTCTCGACGATCTCTCTGATCTCTTTTTTGATAAGGTCCATCAGTTTTTTTTCGGATTTCAGAAGGGAAGTCAGCTCTTCGATCAATGCCTGCACTTCTTTCAATTCGTCTTCGATTTTCTTGCGCTCCAGCCCCGCGAGCTTTTGGAGACGCATGTCGAGGATGGCATTGGCTTGGATTTCTGTGAACTTGAATTTGCTTATGAGGCCCGCGCGCGCATCGTCGACGTCTTTGCTCTTTTTGATGAGTGCGATGATTTCGTCGATATGATCGAGCGCTTTCTTGAGACCAAGCAAGATGTGCTCACGCGCCTGCGCTTTCGCAAGATCGAATTTCGTGCGCTTGATGACGACGTCGCGGCGGTGCTCGATGAAGTACTGTAGGAGCGCCTTGAGTGAGAGCGTCTGCGGCACGCCATCCACGAGCGCGACGACGTTGTAATGAAATGCTTCTTCAAGCTGCGTGTGTTTGTATAGATAATTCAAAACGGTCTGCGCATTGGCATTGTTCTTCAGCTCGATCACAATCCTGATGTCTTTCGCGCTTTCATCACGGACATCGCGAATCCCTTCGAGCTTTTTCTCGTGGACAAGATCGGCTACTCTGGTGATCAAATCAGCTTTCACGACACGATATGGAATCGAGGTGATAACGATTTGATAGTCGCCTTTCTTCCCTTCCACTATTTCTGCGTCGCCGCGCACCACGACAGGCCCGCGGCCGCTCGTATATGCATGCTTAATGTCAGCTTGCTTAAACCCAATACAACCAGTAGGAAAATCTGGTCCTTGGACGAACTGGAGCAAATCTTCTGTCGTCGCGTCTGGATTTTCTATCAAATGAATCGCGGCCTCCGAAACCTCTTTCAAATTGTGCGGCGGGATATTCGATGCCATACCGACCGCGATGCCGAGCGTCCCGTTCAAAAGTAAATTTGGAATCGCAGCAGGGAAAACAGTCGGTTCCATTTTCGTATTGTCGTAGTTCGGACGGAATTCGACCGTCTCTTTTTCAATATCACGAAGCATTTCTGCGGCGAGCTTCGACATTTTCGCTTCGGTGTAGCGCATCGCGGCAGCGCCGTCGCCGTCGATCGACCCGAAGTTGCCTTGGCCGATGATTAAGGGATAGCGCATCGAGAAATCTTGCGCGAGCTTCACCATCGCGTCGTAGACGGCGACGTCGCCGTGCGGGTGATATTTACCCAAGACCTCGCCGACGACGGTCGCACTTTTCCTCGTCTTTGCGCCGGCCGAGAGACCGAGTTCTTGCATTGCATAAAGAATGCGGCGGTGCACCGGTTTCAGGCCATCGCGCACATCTGGAAGCGCGCGAGCGGTGATGACCGACATCGCGTAGTCGAGGTAGCTCTCGCGCATTTCGGTCGAGATCGAGCGCGAAACGACGCCGTTTTGGGGCGTGGCAGGAGCGGATTCCTTGTCGTTTTTGTCCTCCTTTCCGCGAGCCATGATGTGTAAATTCTATCATAAATCCCCTCTAAAATCTACTCAAAAATGGCTCATCTTGAGCGCGGAATCATGTTTGACAAGGAGGGATTTTAGGCGTTAAATTCGATTAGTTAAACCGAAGAAAGGATGCACGAATGAAACGTGAAGCGACATGGCTGACTACTCGCGGCCAAGCGCAGTGGATGGTGAATGCTGGCCTCTTGGAAAATTTCGAGGTCATCGAAGCAAATGTAATGCAGCGCCTAAGTCATCAATGCCCGAGCGGATACGAAGTCTGCCGCGTGAAAGGGGTTGTTCTATCAGATGACTCGCGTTTCGTCGGTCCTAGATATTACCAAGGTGACGAACCACTTGTTTCAGGCGGCAAAGGCTACAAAGATCAGGGGTATCACAATGATTGGCGCTGGGTGGACTGATCTAAGGCCGCAAACCAAAAGGCCGCCCTCTCAGGCGGCCTTTCTTTATTGTGTTGGCGGCGAGTAGTACGAGCCGTCGACCGACGTCGGTGCGGTGAGGCCAGTGGAACTCGCGTTTGCCGTGTGTTGCGTCGGTTGTGAGGTTATGAATTGAACGTGCTGGAGAAACAGGAGCGCCCAAATCAGAAGGATAATCACGACAATACCGATCGCGACCCATGCTGCGATCGCCTTTTTTTCATGTCGCGGCCGTCCGCGAAGATTATCCAACGTATCGATCATGCAAATATTATACGCCCAAGACAACCACTTCGTTCTCCTTCCCCACCACGTCGCGTGTTTTGAGAGTCAGCTTTTCGACGGGCTTGACCGACTCTTCGCCAGCTTCTTTCAAGAACTGCTTGAGCGATTTATCGTCGTACAGGATCGCGATCACAATTTTCGCTTCGAGCTTGACGGCAATCTTCTGCGCTTCAGCAGGTGAAAGCGCACCCTGGCCACCGACGGGCAAAATCAAGACATCCGGCGAATCCATTTCAAGAACTTCCGATGGAATATCGAGATCACCGAGTGCACCGAGGTACATGAGCGATAGACCGTCGAAATGAATTGAGTAGATCGTATTGGTGCGCGGCTCACCTGCCCATTTTGAGCCACTCGCAAAGCCTGCGGCGGTCATGTCTTTCACTTCGTATTCGCCTGGTCCGGCAATCACAAACGGTTGTTTGTCTCCACGGCCGGCTTCTTCAGCGCCGTTCATGTCTCCCTGATTCAAACTGATAAAGGCGACGTCGGCGCCAAAATTCGTCGGTTTAAAATTCCTCGATGCTTTCGAGACGGGCCCAAAGACAAGTGTCGTGTCGCCGGCGCTCGCTCGCACGCACGCACCTTCGTGATACGTCAAAATCATTGGCGCATTATACAGCGGACGAATTTTTATGCACATGCACTCCTTGCTTCACAAAAATATAGGTGTAGGGTGTCGGCAGTCGCATCACGTTGGTGCGATCACTACCGTTCGGGGGTTACGAAGTTGGAGCCACCGGGCAACGGTTAAGACACTGTACGTTTTCTGATCTCTATATCGGTCGAAGACCGATGGCTCGGGTTCATCCCGTCCAACCAAACGCGGGGGTGCGTGCATCAGGACTTGTCCTGCTCTGCCCACCCCCATCGTTTTTTATAGAGGCTTGCAATGTAGCACAGCTTCCTATATATTGTGTGAGCGCCTTCGGGCGTTTTTATTTAGCGAGTTAATTACGAGGCGAGCGGTTAATGCGTCTCTGCAGATAGACACTGTAGCGCAAGCAGAGAGGCCCGCGAGCACCATTCATCATGTCAGTTGCAGTTGAAGAAAAGAAGGTTGTTTCCAACGACGACAACGAAAGCGAAGTGATCGTAGAAAAGCAGGGCCCCATGGCCGAGCTTTTGAATACGGCAAAAACGCCGCCAGTCGTCGACGATGTCGTCGAAGGACCCGTGATTGCGGTCGGCCGCGCACGTGTTTTCGTGGATTTGCCGCCCTACGGCACAGGCATCATCTACGGCCGCGAGTATCTTTCTGCGCGTGAGACCCTCAAGAACGTCAACATTGGCGACACGATCACTGCCAAAGTGATCGGCACCGACAACGACGAAGGATATTTCGAACTCTCACTGCGCGAGGCTCGCCAGGCATTGATCTGGGGCGAAGCAGAGGTTGCACTCCAAAAGAAAACGATATTCGAACTCGCAGTCACCGAAGCCAACAAAGGTGGTCTCATCATTCACTGGAATGGCATCAACGGTTTCTTGCCCGCCTCCCAACTTTCCCCCGCTCACTACCCGCGTGTCCCCGACGGTGACAAAGACAAGATTTTCATGGAGCTCAAAAAGCTCGTTGGCACCAAACTTGAGGTAATGATCATCACTGCGAATCCAAAAGAACAAAAGCTGATCTTCAGCGAAAAGGGCGCTGGCACTTCAGAGCGCGCATCACTCGTCGAGAAATACCACGTCGGTGACACCGTCGAAGGTATCGTCACTGGCGCGACAGAATTCGGCGTCTTCGTGAAGCTTGAAGAAGGCTTGGAGGGTCTCGTTCACATTTCAGAAATGGATTGGGCGCTCGTCGAGAATCCGAAGACTCGATACAAGGTAGGCGAGTCGGTCAAGGTAAAAGTGATCGAAATCAAAGAGGGCAAAATTTCCCTCTCGATCAAGGCCTTGCTCGAAGACCCATGGATTTCTGCGGGCAATAAATATCACAAAGATCAGAAGGTGGAAGCTGTCGTCATCAAATACAACAAACACGGCGCACTCGCCTCGATCGAAGAAGGAGTAGCGGGCTTGGTGCACATCTCAGAATTCGCGAGCGAATCTGAGCTTCGCAGCAAACTCGAACTCGGCAAAGTCTATCCCTTCACGATCACCTTCTTCGAACCAAAGGATCGCCGAATGACTCTGAAGCCAGCGCAGTAATCGAAAGAGGCTTTTTGCGCTTACAGTGCCTTCCGGATCAGACGTGCGACGTCGAGCAATTCTGCTTGCGGCGATTCTAATCGCGATCCCGTGCGATAGAGAAATTTCCTGGGCTCATACTCGTAAGTGCCCGTGTCTCCCGCTGTACGAGGCACTATATGCATATGAAAATGTTCAACGGTTTGGCCGGCCACTTTGTTTTCGTTGTAGGCGACGTTGAATCCGGTCGCGCTGAAGGCTTTTTTCAGTGCATTTTTTACAACTTCCGCGAGCTCAAGAATCGCGACCCGTTCCTCGCGGGTAAGTGAACCAATTGAGGCAACGTGACGCTTCGGGACGATAAGCGAATGTCCTGGTGTGATCGGCATGTTGTCGGTAAAGGCCCACGTAAGATCATTCTCTACGATCTTTCGCGCAGCAACTGTCGGGTCATTGCAGACAACACACGTCATACCTATTTTCTCAAGAACTTTGACATCAGGATAAAATCAACTTTTGCGAAGTGCTTGGGAAGATATCCTTCTTTTTTGTAGCCAAGTTTTTTGTAGAATTCCACGGCTTTCCAGCCTTCGCCCGTCACAAGCCACAGTTTGTGAAGCTTCTGTGCACGAGCGATCGCCTCAAGCTTTCGCATGAGTGCCGTCCCGACGCCACGGCTTTGTGCGTCTTTCCCGACGATGACTGTCTTCACTTCGCCAACGCCCGCTTGCGCGTGCATCTTCGCGCGACCGATGATGCGCGTGCCGTCGTACGCGACGACAATTTCATCATCACCTCGCCAGTTCCAATGGGGCTGTGCGCCGTAGTGCTCGCGATCAGCAATCCTCCATTCGCGCCTGGACCACTCGCTGAGTTTTTTTGACTCAGTGCGGACGACGCGCAGTTTCATACAGCGGTGTTGAACTGATTCATCGCTCGCTCGCGACCTTCGACAACAATCATTTCAAGCGCCGCGGCGACGCGCTTCATCACTGCTTTCATTTCCGCCATTTCATGCGGACGAAATTTCGTCAACAAGAAGTTTTGGATGACGCGTTCGCCCTCGGGTTTGCGCAATTGACCTGAAGCAGTTGACGGTGAGACACCGACGCGCACGCGGATAAACTTTTCTGTCTTCAGAGCACGCATGATCGACTCCAGTCCTTTGTGTCCTCCACTCCCGCGATCAAAAGAAATTTTGATATTGCCGAGTGGAATGTCGAGATCGTCATGCACGACGACCAAATGCTCAGCCGCGCGAGTGCTTTTCACAAATTTCCCGACCGCTGATCCGGATTTGTTCATAAACGTGTCGGGCAACACAAGTGCAACGGCAATTTTGTCGACCAAGCCACTGGAAATCTGCGAATTTGATTTTTTATCGTCTCGAAATTCACGGAATGTGAACGCTCCGCCGAAAAATTCCACTGCCATGCGGCCAGCGTTGTGCCGCGTCGCGTCATATTCCTCTCCTGGATTCCCTAATCCTGCGATGACCCAAGCCATAAAGCGCAACTATAGCAGAACATAGTGCGGAAATGAAAATCTCGGCACTCCGAGTTGACAAAAATGTGAGGCAACATTCAAAATCCTTTGTGTCAACGTCATGCGGCAAGTAGAATGTCGACATGCCTGAACCTGTGATGCAAGAATCTTCATCATCTGGTTCAAAAAATGCTTCCTCGCGCTCACTCGTCGGCTACACCGTGGTCGCACTCGGGCTCGCACTCTTCATTCGCTTCTTTGTTGCTGCGCCCTACGTCGTGCAAGGCGCATCGATGGAACCAAATTTTGCTGATTGGCACTATCTCATCATTGATCGCATCGCATACGACGTTGGAAGCCCGCAACGCGGCGATGTGATTGTGCTCGACTTGCCCGAAGACCCGTCCCGCTCACTCATCAAGCGCGTGATCGGGCTCCCCGGTGAAACCGTCATCCTTTCCGGCAACAATGTCATGATCAAAAATACTCAGCACCCGGATGGATTTACGCTTTCCGAACCATATTTGGATGCGAACAACCTCGGTGGCGCGACGAACATGACGGTGACGCTTGGACCGGACCAATATTTTGTGCTCGGTGACAATCGGAAAGTCTCCGCCGACTCGCGACTGTGGGGAATTTTGCCGCGCAAAGATATTGTGGGTCGTGTGTTCTTGCGGCTCTTCCCGCTCAATGACATTGGCATCTTGCCGAGCGAGGCTCGATATTCAAATACGTAACATATGATTCGCTTGCGCGACACGCGACATCCAAACACATCGTCGTTCCTTTCGAACGCAATAAAAATCGCCGAGTACTACGGATTTATTCCGTTTGACGAAGCGATGCATACGCGTCCGCTCTCTGCTGCGGAGAGGAAGCGCCTGCGAGAGGGTAAAAATCAGAGCGATATGCTCATTACCCGTCGCGAGGAGCGACCTCTTGCAGTCGCAGCGAAGCGCGCTTCTCAAATAATGCGTGGCTTCTCAGAGACGCTGCTCTTGTGGCGCACGGTTCACAATTCTGGCAAAGAGCGTGGCGTCCCCGCGAGCGTTTCTTTGGAGCTCCATGTGATCGGAAGCCCCTTTGCGATTTCGGAAGCACTTCTCATGGTCGTGGCCAACGCGATCGCCGAGGAAGCTGGGATCGAAAAGCGCATGTTTACGATCAACAACATCGGCTCCGCCGAATCCTCGAGCCGCTTCGTGCGCGACGTGGGCACGTATCTTCGGAAACACATCGAATCGATCTCACCAACGCTGCGGCCGCGGGCAGCACTTGATCCCTTGGGGACACTGATTCAACTCATAGAGCGCGGCCACCCGGCAGTGCCACGCGCGCCACAAGCGATGGAGTATCTTACTGAGGAAGAACGTCGTCGATTTTGGGATTTGCTCGAATATCTCGAAGTCTTTGGTCTTCCCTACGAGCTCTCTGCGCAAGTCTTGGGAAGTCGCGACTTCTGGGCGCAATCACTCTTTGAAATTTCAGCGGTCGACGGTGAGTCTGGCACGCGATACCCGTTTGCCTTTGGCGGCCGCTACGATCCGATCGCGAGTCGCTTCGCGATGAAACCCACGCCGGCTGCCATGATCACCATCGGCGCTGAAATCCGCGGCGGCGTGCGCGTCAAGCCTGCGCTTGGCCGCCTCCCCGCGATTTACTATGCGCACCTGGGGACCGAAGCCCGACGCAAGAGCCTCAGCGTTCTTGAGACGCTGCGCCGCGCAGAAATTCCCGTCTACCAAGGTCTCCTCTACGAGCGCATTGGCGAACAAATGGCAGCCGCCAAGAAACACGCGACCCCGTACATCTTGATCATGGGCCACAAAGAAGCGATGGAAGGCACCATCCTCGTGCGTGAAGTCTCGACGAATTCACAAGACGCCATCGCGCTGCCGGAATTGCCCAACTACCTGAAGCGTCACCGCGTCGGTAATTGGAAGGTTGAAACACGCGCATAACAATGGAGACCATTCGCTACGAGGACTTTCAGAAAGTCGATATTCGAGTCGGAAAAATTATTGATGTATTGGATTTTCCTGAAGCTCGTAAACCAGCATTCAAATTAAAAGTCGATTTCGGAGCTGAAATCGGAATCAAACAATCAAGCGTGCAGGCTGTCGGCGCGCATACGAAAGAAGAATTGCGTGGGTCGCTCGTGTGCTGCGTCGTCAATTTCCCCGTGAAGCGCGTGGCCGACTTCGAATCAGAAGTGCTGACACTCGGCTTCCAGAACACCGCCGGCGTCGGCTGGGTCCTCATCGAACCCAAGAATCAAAACGTCGCCCTCGGCAGCAGAATGCAATGATATGACGGATAGATTCAATCTCTGGAAAAACTACGCGGACAAAACGAAAGAGAGCCCTATGAAGCCGTTCGTCATGCGCGCAGTCGGATTTGTGACGCACAAGGGTAACGCACTCGACCTTGGATCGGGCGGCTTGCGTGATCCCAAATATTTTCTCGAACAAGGATTTGAACACGTCACAGCGCTCGACGAGTCACTCGTCGCCAACGACATCGCGCAGACATTACCGCCCGAGAAGTTTTCGTACATCGAGTCTTCCTTTGAAACGTATCAATTTCCGGAAAACGCATATGATTTTGTAAACGCACAGTACGCACTTCCCTTCACGCATCCGGCGCATTTCGATCGCGTCTTCAAAGCGATCGAAGCCTCGCTGCGGGAAAAAGGAATTTTTGCCGGCCAGCTTTTTGGGACGCGTGACGAATGGGCGCAGAAACCAAACATGACCTTTCACACGCGCGAACAAGCAGAACAATTATTTGAGCACTTGATTTTGCATGTATTTGATGAGCAGGAGCGTGAAGGACAAGACATGAAGGGCCGATCAAAACACTGGCACACATTCAATTTCATTTCGGAGCGACGTAGACCGTGATCGCACCGTGGAATGCCGAACGTCACCTTGGGAAGTACATCGCACTAAAGCGACTGGCCGGAGAGAATTCCGGCCAGGATTTAGAACACATATGCGAGGGTGAGCGCGAACGCTGATGCGGCATACACTCCGGCGAAGACATCGTCGAGCATGACACCCGAAGCCGACGTCATTCGATCGAAGTATCGACACGGCGGCGGCTTCGAGATGTCGAAGAGTCGAAACAACGCGAACGCGAGCGCCATCTTCACGCCACTCACGTGCTCCTCCCACAGCAGCGGAAAGAAGGTAATGAGCATGCCCTCCACCTCATCGATGACGATCTCGTTTTGATCATGCTCGCGCCTGTCTTTTTTATCTCCGAGATATACCGACATTGCCTCTTCAGCGATCGGAATGCTCCAGATACCGAGCACGTAGACGCAAGCGGTGATGAGGACGTAGCCCCATATCCCGCCCCACACGGCGAGTACGCACAGAGGAATCGCCGCGAGGCTTCCGTACGTGCCACCCATCTGCTTAAACGGTGGAAACGGTGGGATTGTACCGCTGCCGCCCCCGGTAGCTAGTAAGAATGCTATGAATCTCAAGGGCGCCTCCTCTCAAAAGACCAGGGCGGATATTACGGTATGATTGCACCCACTGCAAGAACGTGCTAAGCTCCGCGCCATGTCAGTCAATGCTGAAGTCCAGAAAAGCGGCAACGAAAGCGCGCTTTCTGTCATTCGCAAATTCTCCCGCCGCGTGCAGGGCACCGGGCTCATCAAGACCGTGAGGAACGGCCGCTATCACGTGCGCGATACCTCGAAGATCGTCAAGAAAAAGCGCGCACTTAAAATGCTCAAAAAGCGCGCCAACTACAAGCAATTGATCAAGGAAGGCAAGATCGCCGAGCAAGCACCTCGCGGGTCCCGCCCGATGACACCTCGCACAGAGACTGGCCCCGCACGATTCGGTGAGAGCACCCCGATCGCGCGCTAATGGCTATTGTCGAGATTCGGAAAACGATCGCGGCAGGAGTGCCGGCGCTTCCGTTTGAGCGCATCGCAAAAGCAATCGTAGGAAAGAACTATCAACTCTCGCTCGTTATCTGCGGCGACTCACTCGCGCAGCGGATCAACAAAGCGTATCGAAAGAAAACATACAGACCGAACGTCTTGTCGTTCCCGCTTTCGAAAAAAGAAGGTGAGATTTTCTTGAACGTGCGAAAGGCTGCGCGCGAGGCGAAGGCATATGGCGTAAGCTATCGAGCACGTGCCGCCCTCCTCTTTATCCACGCACTCTTGCATTTGAAGGGGCATCGGCATGGCATTACAATGGAGCGATTGGAGCAGAAATTCCTGCGCGGTTTCGGTGTTGACCGATAATTGCCGCCGGAGTCTCGCTCCGGCACATGGCAAAAATTTACACTGGCATCGACATCGGCACGTACCACGTCAAAGTGGTGATAGCGCAGCCCGCGGAAAACCCGGAGCTTCCGATGCGCGTCCTTGGGACCGGCACTGCGGTCTCCAAAGGCATGCGCCACGGCTACATTATTGATACGCGCGAAGCAACGAGAAGTATTCGCGAGGCACTCTCACGCGCTTCGCAAGCCGCCAAAGTGAAGGTCAAAAGCGCACGTGTCGCAGTGGGCGGCGTCGGGCTCGACGAAATTCGCTCCTCGAGCGACGTGACGCTGACCTCCTCGGGCGGCATCGTCACCGATCGTGATATCGAACGAGCGCTCCGAGAGAGCGAGAAGCGGGCGGCCGCGAAACTCACCAATAGAACGATCTTGCACACGATCCCCGTCGAATTCCGTGTCGACGGCAACAAAATCTACGGCCGCCCGCAGGGCATGCAAGGCACCAAACTCAGCGTCGACACGCTTCTCATCACAATGCCCAGCCAGCACCAAGACAACATCACCGACGCTGTCGAAGCATCAGGCGTCGAAGTCGAAGGTGTCATGGCCGCGCCGCTTGCAGCTTCACTCGTGACACTCACGAAAGCACAAAAAACTGCGGGCGTTGTCTTGGCCAACATTGGTGCCGAAACATTTTCTATTATTGTGTTCGACGGCGACATTCCTGTGTCGGTGAAAGTCTTCCCTACTGGCTCAAGCGACATCACCAACACCTTAGCTCTCTCATTTCAAATTCCACTCGCCGAGGCTGAGCAAATGAAACGCGGCGCAGTGACCGGAAGCTCGATCGCGCCTTCGAAAATGAATCAGATTGTCGCCGTGCGGCTCAAAGAAATGTTTACTCTGGTGAATGCACATTTGAAGACGATTGGCCGCCAAAAACTTCTTCCGGCAGGCGTTGTCATCACGGGCGGTGGTTCGGGACTCGTGAACACGCAAGAAATCGCGAAGGCCATTTTGAAATTGCCCGCGCAGCTTGCGCAGATCGGCTATTTGCCACGCACCTCATCAGTGGACGCGACGTGGGCCGTTGCGTATGGCTTGTGTCGGTGGGCATACGCTGAAGATATGAGCGAAAGCGGTACTGTGGGCGACGCATTAGGCAACATGTGGGACACAATCAAACACGCGATTCGTTCACTTTTGCCATAAAAGAGTCGCGCCGGCTGGTGTCGGCGCGACGATATTCGTATGCAATGCTCGGTTACGCGCCATGCGGAACCGGTGTACCGAGGAGGATCTCGGTGCGCTTTTTGCGACTTTTTCGCAACGCGCTATATATCACGCGATACTCACGCAACCGATTGCCACCGCGCTTTGCAGTCACTTCAGCAGGTTCTTCACGCCAAAGGCTCTCAACCCACTTCAGTTCCTCAAACTTTGCGAGTACCGGATACAGTGAACCTGAACCGGGCGTCAAAAGAAATGTCGACCAT
This sequence comes from uncultured Candidatus Saccharibacteria bacterium, assembly GCA_964584225.1. GTDB lineage: Bacteria > Patescibacteriota > Minisyncoccia > Phycocordibacterales > UBA2100 > UBA10103. Next base: position 14,822 of record CAZOZG010000012.1, read on the forward strand.
TTTCGTGGTGTACACAGTGAGATCAATCCACCCCAGAAACGTCCGCGACGCTCGTCGCACACCTTGTCGGCAATTTCGAAAAACGTTCTCCAGTTGAGTGGATGCAACCCAACCCAGAGCACGTCAACTTCAAGCTGAGATAGGCTCATTGCGCCCCCCTTTTTGCTTGCGAAAAAATACCACGATCACCTATAGTGGTCAACTTTGCCTCTTAGAGAGACGTGGTAGTATGCGCCAATATGTCCAAACAAATTCTCTCCGACGTAGAATCATTCGCGCGAATCAGAGTCGTAGGCGTTGGCGGATCGGGTGGCAACGCCGTGAATCACATGGTTTCTTCGCATGTGGAAGGCGTTGATTTTATTGCAGTCAACACCGATGGCCAAGACCTGCACAAAAATAAATCCAAGCGGAAAATTCACATCGGAAAAGCGCTGACGCGCGGACTCGGGACCGGTATGAATTCCGAGCTCGGCAAACAAGCGGCCGATGAAACGCGCGAAGAAATTCAAGAAACGATTAAAGGTAGCGATATGGTCTTCGTCACCTGCGGTATGGGTGGCGGTACCGGCACCGGCGCCGCGCCGGTCGTCGCGAAAATCGCGCGCGAACTTGGCGCGCTCACCGTTGGCGTCGTGACGAAACCATTTGCCTTTGAAGGCGCACAGCGAAGCCGCCTCGCCGAACAAGGCATCACCGAACTCAAAAAAGCAGTCGACGCATTGATCATCATCCCCAACGACAAGCTCTTGGCGATCGTCTCACGCGAGACTGGCATCAAAAACGCATTCGCGATGTGCGACGACATTTTGAAACAAGCCGTCGAGGGTATTTCAGACTTGATCACACAGACCGGCCTCATCAACGTCGATTTCGCCGATGTGCGCTCTGTGATGCAGAACGCCGGCTCGGCGCTCATGGGCATCGGTGTCGCCACAGGCGAAAAACGAGCAGAAACCGCCGCGCGTGCCGCGGTCAACTCTCCCCTCCTCGAAGTCTCGATTCATGGTGCTAAAGGCGTGCTCTTCTCAATCGCGGGCGGTGAAGATCTGGGTATGCTCGAAGTGCAGGATGCAGCAAACGTGATCACGGAGGCAATCGATCCAGACGCGAAGGTCATCTTCGGTGCAGTGACCGACGAGACGCTGAAGAAAGGCCAAGTGCGTGTGACTGTCATCGCGACTGGATTCCCCGAGACGACAACGCGAGGCACGACGTTTGGAAGCGGACAACAGCGCTACACGCCACCTGCAGCAGCCCGTGATCAAGAGGAGGCGCCCGTCCGACGCGCAAGCGAAATGGCCAAGGAAGTAATGGCGAAGGATAAGCCGAAGGAAACAAAGACCGAGCCGACGCGCGTCGCGACGCCTGCAGCGACTACGAACGACGAAGACGACGAATCATGGGGTGGTTTGCCGTCATTTTTGCGACGGAAATAAATTTTTCTTGGTATACTAGCTGCTCATGGCTTCGTACGAACTCGCGATTGTGGGAGGCGGCCCCGCAGGGGCCGCCGCAGCTATTTACGCTGCACGCAAGAACCTCAAAACCATCTTCATTACCGACGAATGGGGCGGCCAGAGTAACGTCTCAAGCGACATTCACAACTGGATCGGCACACCTTCTTTGAGCGGAGCCGACCTCGCGAAGCGCCTCAAAGAGCACGTTGAAAGCTACAAGGGTGAATTCCTCGAGATCAAAACGCCGACTCGCGTCGTAGCGATGAAGGCGGGAGACCCGATCACACTGAGTCTCAAAGACGGTTCGACAATCGAAGCGAAGACGCTTCTCGTCGCCGCTGGCGCCAGGAGGCGCAAGCTCGAAGTTCCAGGCGCCGCTGAATACGATCAAAAGGGTCTTACCTACTGCGCTTCGTGCGATGGCCCGCTTTTTGATGGCAAAGACGTTGTCGTTATCGGCGGCGGTAACGCTGGCTTCGATAGCGCGCTCCAGCTCCTCGCCTATTGCAAGAGCGTCACGCTCATTCATCGCAACGATTCATTCAAGGCAGACGCAATCAGCGTCAAGGCGGCGACTGCCAACCCCAAATTCCGGGCTATTTTGAACGCCGAGCCGACTGCCGTCCTCGGTGAACAATTCGTCACCGGGCTCACGTACAAAGACATCAGCACTGGGAAAGAAGAAAAACTCGCGGTCGAAGGTGTGTTCGTCGAAATCGGACTTCTCCCGAATAGCGAATGGCTCAACGGCTCACTCGAGATGAATGAGATAAAGCAAATCAAAGTTGACGCGAAAACGCAGCGGACATCGGTGCAAGGCATTTGGGCCGCCGGCGACATCACGGACGGTCTCTACCATCAGAACAACATCGCCGCCGGCGACGCAGTGAAAGCCCTCGAGGACATCTACATGGCGCTGCGCCGCAGTTGATCAAAGAATTTGCCCGTATGCTGTCGTCGTGTTATTGTCAGCGCCGACAAAACCAGTGGAGGATTGTCATGAAGTTCGTTGTCTCAGAATCTCAGCGGGAGGGATGGAAACATCCGCTCGTTCAGACCGTTAAGGCTGCAGCTGAAGAAAAGTCCGATGCAGAGCTGCAAGAAACTCTGCTCACGGTTGCAAACGGATCCGGACTGATGTCCCCCTTTCTACCGCTTCCGTTTACTGAAGATTCATACGCTGGCACGCGCGTCCGAACCGCTTGGAATGAGCTGACGGCAAAAATCCCGCATTTGTCCCAGTTTGTGTGGCGTTTTTTGAATCCACAGACTGACGCTCTCGACGCGTATCGCATGGCAGCTATGACGGGGACGGAACCCGTCGTAGTCAACCTGTAAGCAGCGCAACAGCATCTCGCGAGACCATCGAAATCCGATGGTCTCGTTTTTTTAATGACGGAAATGGCGGACGCCAGTGAAGATCATCGCAATGCCGAATTTATCGGCGGCGTCGATTGATGCTTGGTCGTTCTTTGAGCCGCCGGGCTGGACGATAGCGGCCGCGCCGGCTTCGTGCGCAGCTTCGACACAGTCGGGAAACGGAAAGAAGGCGTCGGACGCCATCACGGAACCTTCCAGGTCGAGTTTTGCTTCGGCGGCTTTCATTGCTGCGATTTTCGCGCTATAGATGCGGCTCATCTGCCCTGCTCCGATGCCGAGCATCGCGCCATCTTTTGCATAGACGATTGCGTTCGATTTCACATGCTTCACGACTTCAAACGCAAACTTGAGATCGGCCCACTCTTCTTTGGTCGGCTCGCGTTTGCTCACCACTTTTGGTTTGTTTTCTTTATCGATATTGATGTTGTCGCGCGATTGGACGAGAAAGCCGCCTGCGATGGATTTGATGACAAGGCCTGGTGCTTTCGCGTCTGGCATCGCGTCCGTGAGGAGTACTCGAATATTCGGCTTTGTCGCAAGGATTTTGAGCGCGGCATCGTCGGCGGCAGGAGCGATGATGACCTCAAGAAAGATTTTCACGAGCTCTTCTGCTGTCCTCGGATCAAGTGGACGATTCAAAGCGACGATGCCGCCAAACGCGGAAACAGGATCAGAGGCTAGAGCTTTTTTGTATGCGTCGAGCGGCGTCGGCCCAAGGCCGACACCGCAGGGATTCATGTGCTTGACGATGACAACTGCTGGATCGGTGAATTCAGCGACACATTCGAATGCAGCGTCCGCGTCCTGAAGATTATTGAAGCTGAGCTCTTTGCCTTGTACGACACGCGCCCGGGCCGCACCCGGGCGTGTGTCTTTCGGATCCAGATACAATGCGCCGCTTTGATGTGGATTCTCACCGTACCGAAGCAATTCTTTGCGCTGAAGCGAAAGTTCGAGATGCTCTGGCGAATCAGGCATTGAGGCATTTTACATCACTACTCCCTTTGCCGCGAGAATGTGTTTGAGAGACTCCGCAGCGCGTCGGCGCGAGGACCGAGCAATTTTCCAGGAGGAAAATTGCGTGCCCGAGAACACATTCTCGCGGCGTTCTCCTCCTCTACTACTGAACTGTGACGCTGCCGAATGCACCCGGATTCATGTGGTCGTGGTACGGCCAGGTGCCGCTCTTCGTGAAGGTAAAGCTAAAGCTCGAACCTCCTTTACATTGATCAAACGGCGCGGCGCCAGTGTAGCCAGCTGCACAGTGTGTCTGACGATCGGTGCCGTCGTAGCCCGTGTGCACCGGGTGTGGTGCCGTTGCAACCCACATCCTGCTCCCCGACGTGTCGGTCCACGTGACGGTCCCGCCCTGCGCGATTGTCACGTTGGAAGGAGAGAAACTGTTGCCATCGTACGTAATCGTCGCCGTCATCGGTGCGCCAGTCGAGGGAGTACTCGAGCCAGTTGTACTTGTGTCGGAAGGCGGCGTTTGTGTGCCGCTATCTGTCGGTACGCCGGTGTCTGTTATCTGAGTGCCGTTATCAGTCGAGGCCGGCATCGCGCTGTTGCTGCTCCAGAGCCAATAACCACCACCAACCACGACTATCGCTATCACGATCCATGCCCACATATTATTCATAGACAAAAAATTACCCGCTAATTGTTGCTAATACAGGGCGCCAGTCTAACATATTTCGCGCGCGAAATTCATGAGGACTACGCCACAACACATTTCCGCCGCAGACGCTACTCAGTCACCGTGATCATTCCCGTATTAAACGCCTGCAAATGGTCGTGATACGGCCATGTACCGACATAATTAAACGTGAAATCATAAAACTCGCCCTTCGGGAGAGGCTCGCATGCGTCGAACGAGCTCCCCAAGCAGTCGGTCGACTCTTTCTCCGGGTAGAGTGAGTGAGTCGGGTGTACGCCAGAAGCGGGCCAAAATGCTGCTTGCGACGTGTTCAGAAAGCGAACACGTGTTCCCTGCTTGATCGACACCTCGGACGGCTCGAAACCGTTATCAGAGTAGGTAATGGTCGTATCAAATGGATCCTTGTCTCTTAACGCGTTACCGACGACACCTTTCCCTGGCGGCTCAGTAGCGACGGGCTGGTAGGTCGGGACGACGACTTGCTGCTCTTGCCAGTACCAGTAGCTCCCGATCGCGAGGACAACAACGACCGCGGCAATAATGATGTTTCTCTGCATACGATGATTCTACGCCGGGACCGCGTGACTGGCTATATAGTGCTTGCCGTGTCCTACTTCGGTATTGATCGGTATGCCGCGCTTACACAAATCACATTCGTTTTCCGGCCACTGTTCCATATGTACCGTCAGGAGTGAGACGAACTCAGGCGGATTGCCGACGTCTTCTTTTTTCACGTTACCGCGATTAACGACGACGACTGCCGCGATCACATCGCCGCCGACGCGGCGCGTCTCTTCAACAACCTTTTTGAGCGATCCGCCGGTCGTGACCAGATCTTCAACGACGAGTGCCTTTTTGCCTTTCACAATATCCTCGTAGCCACGTTTGATCACAAAATCCTCGCCGTCTTTGTCAGCGTAGACACTTGGAATGTCGCGACCTTCAAGCTCGGAGAGATGGTACGCCACCCATTGCGAGAGGATGATGCCACCTGTTGCAGGGCCGACAACGACACCTACATTTTTCCCGACAAACTGCTCGGCAATTCCGTGGCAAATCTTCGAGACTTCTTTCGTGTACGGATAGACGGCGTTTTTGTTGATATAGGTGTCTGCATGCAAACCGGAGACGAAGACAAAATGACCCGCGCGGAATCCGCCACTTTTTTGATAGATCTCGAGAATATCCGCGTCACTGATCATAGTTCCGACCATTCTATACCGAAGCGCGAATTGCGCTATCAAATTCTTGCGCTTTCGCGTGAGCGGCTTCGGCAAAATCCTTGCCCGCGGACGCGTATATGATTGCTCGGGCCATTGAGATAATGAACCCATTTCCCTCTTTATTGCGGGCATTTTTAACTGATGACTCAAGTCCGCCGCCCTGTGCACCAACTCCCGGGACGAGAAATGGAACCTCAGGCGCGACGTCGCGAACGCGCTTGATGTCTGCAGGATATGTCGCTCCAACGACGAGCCCAACGTTGCCGTTTTCATTCCACTTCCCTGCGAACGCACGCGCGACATGGAGATACAGCGGCTCGCCGTTGGCATCGATGTCTTGAAATTCTCCAGCACCGGGATTTGAATTCTTACACATGACGAAAATTCCTTTTTCTTTGCGAGCAAGAAATTCTTTGAGTGATTCGCCACCCATGTAGGGATGCACAGTGATCGCATCAGCGCGCAAATGATCGAATGCCGATTCCACGTAGGCATTATTTGTGTTCCCGATATCACCGCGCTTGGCGTCGAGAATCACAGGAATCTCCGGCGAGACTTCGAGAATGTATGCAATCGTCTCCCTCAGGGCCTGCCATCCTTCATCACCGTGAGCTTCATAAAAGGCGGAATTGGGTTTGTAGGCGCAAGCGATATCACGTGTCGCATCGATGATCGCGCGATTAAATGCGATGATCGTAGTGCGAACGTCTTTTTGTTGTACTGATTCCGGGATTTTCTCGACATCCGGATCAAGCCCGATGCACAAGAATTTCTTCTGGCTCCATTGATTCTCAACGAGCGTGCGGAAATTTCGCGCCATTGGTGCGAATACTAGCATAAAAAAGCTGGCGGTTTCCCGTGGAAACCGCCAGCGCATTTTCGAATCTCACTACTTCCGCTTCGAGCGATCACCGCGCTCTTTGGAATAACCGAGGCGTCGCTTGTGCTTCTCACCAATCTCACTTGCGAACACTCGTTGCCTCGAACAACGCTTCGTCTTCGCCTTTTTCGCCATGTGCTCCTCGTAAAGACCAGAATGAACGAAGCCTCCGCTTTCGGCGGAGGCTGGTTTGCTTTCTCTCAAACTACAGAGCCTTCGCCGAAATGCGACCCATGCACATCATCATTCCGTCTTGTGCTCTGGTCATGCACCGACTATATCCAGGTGTATCACTGCTGTCAACGAGACGTGCGGAGACTGCCTACGTGCGTCGCAATTTCGTCCATCGTCATTTCCTCTGGGCGAATCGTAAAATCCGCGTACGCTTCGCACAAAGCCGCGCGTTCATCGTAGAGCTCTCGCAAACTCTTTGAACCGAGACCAATGACCGCGCGCGGCGGTCGAGCCTTGAGTCGCGCTTCAATAATTTCAAATGGGACTTGTAGATAAATGATCGTCGAAATGGCGCGAGAATGTTCCATCGCGTCTTTGACATAGACGACGCTGCCGCCGGGTGCGACGAGAATATTCTGCCGTCCGGACGTGCCGTTCAAAAGCATTTCTTTTTCTGCTTGCATATAGCCTTGCTCGCCGAGTTCGTCGAGCAGGGCTTGAATCGATCTTTTATATACACGCTCAAGGAGATCATCGATGTCGACAAATTCCAGAGAAAGTCGGGGCGCGAGGCGTTTGCCGATGTGCGTCTTCCCAGCTGCAGGCATGCCGATTAAGGTGATATTCATGAGATCCCACATTGTATCTGAACGCGTGGGCCGCGGGAAGCGAAAACTACTTCACCAGCATGTAAGTGCCCATGACGAGCGCGTCGATGCCCGAATTGAGAAAACACGAAACCGCGTCACTCGGCGAGCACACAATCGGCTCTCCGCTTTGGTTGAACGAGGTGTTGAGAAGGACGCTCTCACCGGTTCGCTTTTTGAACTCTTGCAGGAGGCGCCAAAAGAGCGGATTCGAGCCCTCTGCTACTGTTTGTATACGTGCCGTGCCATCGACGTGCGTGACTGCAGGAATGCGCGATCGCATTGTATCTCGTACGTTATACACCGCGCTCATAAAGGGCGATTCACCCGTCACATCAAAATATACAGATGCATCTTCTCGTAACACAGAAGGCGCAAACGGACGATAGCTCTCACGATGTTTTATCATTTCATTCAAGCAATCTTTCATCGAAGCAACGCGTGGATCTGCGAGGATACTTCTATTGCCAAGTGCGCGAGGCCCCCACTCCATCCGTCCCTGGAACCAAGCGACGACCTTGCCTTGCGCCAAAAGCGCGGCAGCTTCAACGGCGACATCACACTGCCTGGCATCGAGGTTTTGCGCACGAATCGCTTCCTCAATCGCTTCATCAGAAAACCGCGGGCCCCAGTACGCATGATCCATAACAAACGCACGCGGCATATGAAGCACGGTGTGCCAGATAGCAAAACAGACGCCAAGTGCCGTACCCGGGTCATGAGCGTTCGGCTGAACCCATACGCTCTCGAAGATTCCAGCCCGCTGCAATCGCCCGATCGCCGAGGCATTCAATGCCACACCACCAGCAAACACCGCACGAGTCTCGCTTGTCGTGTCTTTGAGCCATCGAGCTATCTCTACGAGTATCTCTTCAAGGGCACGCTGGCCGCTTGCGGCGACATCCGCGTATATTCCCTGCGATGGCATTGCCTGCGTCGCGCTCGGTGGGCCGAATGCATCGATCCATCGATCAGAATAGACGAGTGTGCCGCCCAAGTGAAATTGAAACCATGAATTATCGACACGTACTTTCCCGTTGTCGAACGATGCCATCGAACGAAACGCATCTAGGTACTTCGGTTGTCCGTATGCGGCGAGCCCCATGACGCGATACTCATCTTCGTTCATCTCATACCCAAGAAATTGCGTGAGCGCTGCATACATCATCCCGAGAGAATGCGGCAAAAACGATCGCCGGATCGTTCGTATCTGATTGCCAGTTCCGACAGCGAGCGATGTTGTGCAATGTTCTCCCGTAAAATCGACCGTGCATATTGCTGCATGGTTGTACGGCGAGACAAAGAAAGCACTGGCTGCATGGGCGAGATGGTGATCGATGAAATAAAAACGACCTCGAAAACCCCTGAGCCACAACCGCACCGGCACGATGAAATGCTGAAAAAAGACAGCTGTTCGGTTACGATCCTTTTTCCCTGCCCAGAACGTCTGTAGAGAAACAGGGAAATATCGCACCAGCCACCATGCGCGTTTCGCAAGACCCTTCCACGGTTGCCAGTAAAATCCGGCGTACTGGACGTCTCGTAATTCGATACCCGCTTCCGCGAGGCAGTATGCGATGGCTTTTTCAGGAAATGACGAATCGAATTTTTTCCTGCTGAATCGCTCTTCTTCAGCCGCTGCAATCAGCATCCCGTCTCGGATGAGTGCGGCGGCACTTTGGTGCAAACTGCAATTGATGCCGAGGATATAGATCGGCGTGTGCGTGCGCATGTTTGATAGACTATAGTACGAAACATATCCCATGAACAATGGCAGAACTGACACATATGCCGCACGTACGTAGACTTGCATTCGTGCCGCAGGTCCGTGTAATGCGAGATTCCCTGACCAGATTTTTCAATCGCTTTCGGGCGCTAATCACGCAGGATACGCGCTTTGTGTATTACGCACTGTTGGCTGTGATAGTTTTGTGTGGATTTCTCATTCGTCTCGCGGTGAGCGATAATCCGCTCGGATATGAAGCGGACGGCATTAGTCATTTCCTGAGTGCCAAACACTTACTTCAGAGTGGTACATTCCCCACCGTTGGCGTCACGAACGATACGATTCCAGGACTGCGAAATAGCCCGCTTGAACTTTACATATTCATGTTGGTACACGTCTTTGGTGCTACCCCGGCAGTCGCACGAATACTCTTCGACATTGAGCAATGCGCTTCTATCGTTTCAATCTACTACATTGGACGACGATTATTTGGAGTCGGCGCGGGGCTCATGAGCGCTTTCATACTTGCATTTTCGCCCGCGCAGATCGTGCATTCGTTTGATTTTATATGGCAGCCCTATCTCATGGAGCCCATACTGCTGTGCGGAATACTGTGTTTTGTAAAAGGATATCAGCAGCGCTCTGCCAGCTGGCTGGTAGGTAGTCTCATCATCGTACTCATGGCAACAGCGACTCACTTATCGGTGCTCGGTATTTTGCCTGTGTATGTCGCCCTCCTGTATATCACGATGTATACGTTGCGAGGGATTCGCGGTGTATTGATGACCAGCGTCGTCGGCGTATTTGTAGTGGCGATTCTCTTCGGCGGACCGATTTCGCAACTGGACGTGATGCACCTCAACGTCGTGCGACACTCCGCGAGCACCGAGGCGCCCGGCATTTTCAGAGAACTGATTGAAGCAGTTGCGCTGATCGGCGTATGGCCGTTCAGCTCGCTCTCCAGCGTTGAATATCTCAATGTATCGGGAGTTCCATTGCTGCTTTTGCTGCTTGCGTATATCAGATCTCCACTCACTTTGCCTGCGCATAAACGCACGTCTCTATTGCTTTTGGGGATAGTTGCCGAATTGGCATTCATATTGGTGGTTTTTAAAATCACAGGGTCCGATTACTTTTTTACACCCGTTATGTGGGCACTGTATGTCCTCGGCGGCGCAGTGGGGTACGAATGTATACGTACGCTCTTGAAACATTCTGACTTCACGCGTGTCGCGACCGTTTTAATTGTACTGAGTATTTTTACACATTGGCTTCGGTATCCGATTGTTACCTATGCGCTAAGCAATATCGCTTCGTATCGCTACCCGCGTGAAGAGAGTCTCGATAGTGCGGTAAACGCAATCATAGACACAGTACAGCGGGAAAAGCAGACGCATCATTACGACAATTATTACTTTTTCTCTGTCCGAGTGCGACGAGGTATCGATTACGCAGCAATAAAGAACGCGGCAGTGTGGGATGCGCTGGAGCGGAAAATGCGCATACCCTTTGTGAGAACCTTTGGTAACGGCGATCTCATTACAGACATAGCCCCGACTTCTACAACCGAGATCTTTTATGTGTGCATGGCGAGAAGTCCTTTTGGGCTTCACTCCGATTTAGACGCATGTGTATCAGCATTCCAAAGCAGCACGACACCCTACGCAGTGATTGATACGATCTATAGCGACGACAACATCAACGTGTGGCTTGCCGCCAGAGCGACCAGCACCGTCATGTGAGTATGCAATACCTCTCGATGCCTCGCCACGCAATGGTAGACTACTGGCATGCAAATCGCCGTCATTATTCCGACCTACAACGAGGCGGGCGCCATAGGTGGCTTGATAGAGGAGCTGCAGGACGTATTCGAGACGATACCTGAGCATACATGGGATATTGTTGTCGTCGACGCGAACTCGCAGGACGGCACACCTGCTATTGTGAGGGAAAAATCGCTCATGTATGACAACATGCATCTCATCGTTGAGTCGCAAAAGAGAGGTATTGGCGTCGCGTACCTGTCGGGCATCGACTATTCGATTCGCGCAATACATGCAGACGCTTTCATTGAATTTGACGGAGATGGCCAGCACGATCCGGAAAACATTCGACGTCTCATTCGTGCATTTGAGAGAGGATTCGATTATGTGATCGGCTCACGATATATCCCTGGCGGCAGCGTCCCGGCTAATTGGGGATTGCGCCGGAGATTTCTCAGTCGCTTTGGCAGCGCGTTTGCACAAAGGGCGCTTGGGGTTCCTGTTCGCGACACGACGTCCGGATTTAAAATCACTCGCGTTTCATTTCTGACTCCCGAGATTCCGCTTTCTCCTGAAAAACTGCTCTCCAACCACTATGCATACAAATTACATGTGCTGATGGCGATGGTACTGAACGGAGCACGTGTGTGCGAGGTGCCCATCGCATTTCGCATGCGCGAGTACGATGCATCCAAACAAACATGGGCAGACATGGTCGAATCACTCAAAGTCATTATAGAGCTGCGAAAAGCATCTCGCGAACACACCGAGCTCAAAAATCTCAGATCGATACACCTGTCGTCACAATCACAATCTGTGCACTCTAGATAAGCGGAAGCGGGAGGATTCGGTCACGGATAATTTTCTGCTGAAAATTTCCGCGACCCCGCCTCGGCGCCGTCGCGCCTCCGGCTTTCTCATCCTCGTCCTCCCGACGAAAATAGCAACCACAAGGGTCGCCATTTTCATCGGATGCGGAAGCGGGAGGATTCGAACCTCCGATGGAGTTTCCCCCATGCCGCATTTCGAGTGCGGTGCCTTCGACCACTCAGCCACGCTTCCGTGAAGCAAACTACTATCGCTCGAAGACAAAATAACACACTTCCTCATATGCAGGAAATGAGCTATATTTTGAGCCACGGCCCTATCGTCTAGTGGTTAGGACAGCGCCTTTTCAAGGCGTTAACCGGGGTTCGATTCCCCGTAGGGTCAATGTGGACTTTCAATTCTGGCACTTGCTGCTGGCATTTCTGGCGGGAATGGTCGGCGAGGGATACGCGACTGTGATCGGCAGTGGCGGCGTCCTGATCCAATTCACGCTCGCAGCGCTTGGGCTTCCGCTTGCGACAGTCGTTGCGACAGATATCGGGGCGGCGCAAGGTGCAGATTGGGGAATTCTTGTAGCGACAAAAAGAAGCGTATGGAAGAACAAGCGCACGCTGTTGATGCTCGCAGCTCCGACGACACTCGGTGGCATCGTCGGGACAACGTTTCTTATCTCAATCCCACTCATGCTCCTTAAAATTGTCTTAATTATCGGACTTTCCGCGCTTCTCGCGTACGTGCTCGTGGGGCCAAAGACAGAGTTGGCAGCCTTTGAGAATATAGAAATTAGCGCGCGACAATATCCTCTCATTTTCACAGTGATGTTTGTGCTCGGTGTGTACGGCAACGTGAGTGGCGTCGGCGTCGGTACGTTCGCGAAGTTCGCGTATTTGAGTTTGCTACGAATAAGTTTCGTGGAGAGTCTCGGCATTGCGAGCATCATTGCGCTCCCGGCCGCTGTGTATTCAGTCATCGTTACTGGCATTTCCGGGCTCATAGCATGGTCATATTTTGCGATGATTTTCATCGGAGCATTTCTCGGAGCGAATTTCGTCGCAAAGCACGTCCGCAAAATCCCCGAGGCGTATCTCCGGGGACTCCTGCTTGTCGTGATAACCTTGTACTTGCTCTATCTCGTCGCAAACCTTTTTACATGAAAGACACGACTGTGCTGCTGAGGAAAGATCCTCGGTTCGCAAAGCTCATAAAGAAACATGGGCCGCCGGATTTGACCCGCTATCACGGCAAAATCGGCGTCTTTGAGGCACTCTTGCGCGCGATTATCTATCAACAACTCTCCGGCAACGCTGCGCGCGCCATTCACCAACGAATACTCGCGCTCTTCCCTCCCGGTACACCATCGCCAAAAGCGATGCTAAAAATCCGCACGCAAAAATTGCGAGCCGCAGGACTCTCGGCGCAAAAGATTGGCTACGTGCGTGATCTCGCCGAAAAATATCTTGACGGGACGATCAATGAAAAACAATTTCCGAAGATGACATCGGAAGAAATCATCGAACACTTGGTGCAGGTGAAAGGCATCGGCACATGGACTGCACATATGCTTTTGATTTTCACGTTGCAGCGACCAGATATTTTGCCCACCGGTGATTTGGGAATTCGAAAAGGATTCCAGATCGTCTACAAACTTCGAACGCTACCCGATCATAAGAAAATGGAAGCGTTGGCGCGGCCGTGGCGCCAGAGCGCCTCTGCCGCATCCTGGTACCTCTGGCGCGTCGCCGACGACGCGAAGCGGTAGAATTGCTGCATGTCACGGCTCGCGGCAAACGGCATTTTTCTGACCCACATTGCAGTTGGAATCTTTTTTCTGGTCGGCTGGTACTTCACCTCGATCGCATTTATCTATCTACCCCTCCTCATGGCGTGGCCTCTGTCGTGGTTATTCTTAGGATACTGCCCGCTTTCGAAATGGGAATTCATGCTGCGACAGCAACGCGATCCCTCGCTCGATACAGACGCCGAAGTTATCCAATACTACGTTGCAAAATGGTTTGGCATCTATGTGCCATCGCGCCCAATTTTCATAGGCGGCATAGCTGTTTTCTGTATACTTATCGTACTATCGCTCGGCCGATTGTACGCTGTAGCATCATAAAAAGAATAGGGCCCGGCTCGAGGCCAGGCCCTATCACGAAAATATTGATTACTTGCCGGTTGCTTCGGAGCGGCGCAAGACCGCGTCCGCGAGCATAGCACCGAGACTGCCGTCGCGCTCAGTTCGACGCAGAGCGAGGCCAGCAAACGCATCCGCGACGTCTCCGCCGCCGTCCGGTTTTACGGGCGGCGGGAGATCAAATACGCGAAACTTCGGAACAGCAAACCCTGGCATCGACGAGAGGTGCGACCGTTGCACCTCACAGTAATACTTGCATCCATCGATCGGCGTGTTGATCGCCGACGAAAGACGATAGGTACCGCCGATGCCATGACCGAGCTTGGTGTACGAGAACACCGAGGACGAATCTTTCTGAACCGTGAGTTCGATCCACCCTGCTTCGCGCGCCTTGTCGACGTTACGTTGCTGATGCTTCGACGCCTCATCAACTGAGATGTTGAGCGAAGCTTCTCCGACTTCTCGCTCCCGCCCGTATGCGTCCTTGAAGCGGACGAGCCGAGCAGCTTTGACATGATCCGAACCGGGAATGTAGTCACGAACGACCACATCTCCTAGCGAGAACTTTGTCGGCGCGATGTCGAAGAGCCACTCCGTCTTCACCATGCTGCACACCCGAGCAAAGCGCTTGGTTGTACGCACGATCTCCGAGGCAACCATCCACTGCGGATTGGCGCCGCCGAAGATTGAAGAACCGGGATGGATGAAGATGCCGTTGAGCTTGCGCTCGACACCTTCATATTCGAAACCAATCGCAAGGCGCAGCAGATTGTACGCGAGCCCCGCTGCGACACAGCGGAGAATCGCATCCTCGTTCTCGGAACGAGTGATGACAACCTTCGCGCGTTGCAACTGTTCGGTCAGCTGTCGACGGACATTCCGAATCTCCTTCAGGGTTTTCGCCATCAGGAAATGCGTAAAGCACCAGTCGCTACTGAATCCAGATGCTTCGTACTGCCGCCACACCGTGAGGAATGTCAGCGCATCGGAGCGTGGATTCTTGAAGCGCATGTGTGCCGCGTCCGCTTCCCACTGTTTCTCCTTGGGCCTCGCGAAAACGCTTCGCACCGAGAGGAACGCAGCAATCGTCACGATCTCTTCGACGCACCCATGCTTCTCGGCTTCGATCACCATTCCACTGATTCGCGGCTCAACCGGCAGCGCCACCATTTTTTTCCCGAGCGCAGTAAA
>CAZOZG010000013.1:0-29346 GCA_964584225.1 uncultured Candidatus Saccharibacteria bacterium
GTCGTCAAGCGGCACGAATTGCGCGCCGCGATCCAGCTGTTGCGAGGCATAAGCCACCAGGCCACTGAAGGCCAGCGTCAGTGCGAGCAGTCCGTAGGTATTGCGCAGGACGCCGCTGACCTCTTTCTGCTCCACGGCTGTGGAGTCGAGATATTGCCGTTCTTGCATGTCGAGACACTCCTGTTTAAGCGGGATACGGGTCCATGACCGTATGCCATTCATCATAACAGAGGCTTAAGAACCCCGAAGAACCAGAGTTTGACAGTGTGTTGCGATCCGGTACTATGGCGCCCCGCTCTTGCGGAAGTGTGGCCGAGTGGTTTAAGGCAGCGGTCTTGAAAACCGCCGGGTGTAACAGCCCCCCGAGTTCGAATCTCTGCGCTTCCGCTCTGTAAAGGGGAAAGCGTGTGTGCCGCGAGGCACCGAGAGTTGGAATCTCTCACCCTCTGCTAGACTTTTCAAACGGTTTGACATAGTGTTTCTGTAGTTTCGTCACAACAAACGGGAGAAAGATGATGCCTGAGATGGATGCGTTATCCATAGTTCTTCTGACGATCACTCTGCTCTCGTATTTCGGAGTGATATTGTTTCTACTTCTGCATTCTGACAAACTGCTCGAAGTATCGAATGATGTATCTCAGTCTCTCGAGATTGAAGGTAAACTGCTACTAGCACTTATCCATGCAATCCTTGTGATTCTGTGGCCGCTCGTTATGTGGGTTGGGATCATCAAGATCACTCTTGAAGGGAGATGGGACGAAGTTCTAAAGGGAAAAGACAAGCCGCCACGCTAAATCGTTGCGGCCTCTTTTTGTATAATCGTTCCAATGTTGCAACAAACACCCCGCTAGCGCCTTTGAAGAGTTTGATGTACTTTGTTGATGGCTCGCACGGAGGAGTCCATGCAAACATCTGATGAACAGGCAATCCTAGATGCCAAATCCTACTACGCTGAACTACTGGGAAACGACGCTTGGTACGGCGAAAACGAGGGAAAAGTTATCGCTGTGTCTGCACATCCCAGAGCATACGTGATAGCGAGTGATCTTGAGGCAATCAAAAGAGATCCGGCTTTTGCGAAATTAGGAATCTGGTATCGCTGTCGAGTGGCTCGAGATCCCGAGAAGCGAAAACTGGATGTATCACCGAGGACGCGGCTATTGGCAAGGTGACGATCTTTCGACGAATGCGTGCCGCCTCGGCTAGACCCAGGCGGCCGCTTCTTTTGTTAGAATCGTTCCAACGTTGTAACAAACACTCCGCGCTTAATTTTGGTTGGTGCAAAAAGACGAAACCCCTCCGGAGGAGGGGTTTCGTCGGCCGAACAACTAGAATTAGTTGTCTCCTGTGCCTGAAGACGATGCCGATTCGTTGGCTTCGCTTGCTGCGCCGCCATCGGTGTCGCCCGCTCCATCTTTGTGCATCCATCCGCCGGGATGACCGACAGATATGGACGTCGCGACCACACTTGTGCCGCTCACCGAGCCTTGCACGAAGACTTTCTCACCGACCTTGATGTCGGAGAGATTTCCAGTCGAGCCCTGCGCATCGATCGTCGCCTTGCTTGCGTCGACCGTGTACGAAGCGCCGCCTTCATCGGCCTCTTCGCTCATTACGATCGAGGAGCCGCTGATGCTTGAGACGATTCCGTCGCCGCCGAGCGGCGCGTGGCCGTGCGGCCTCGGAGTTTCCGATTGACCGCTCACACCTGCCACTGTTGCCGGAGTCGTTGTCGAAGTCGTCTGTGCGTTCGCAAGAGCGAATGTCCCCGCGCCAACGGCTCCCGCAAGAGCCATGCCGATCGCAAAGATCCCTGTCGCTACTTTGTTTTTCAAGAATTCCATAGATTGATTTTTTGGTTATAATCTGGGCACATCTGCCGACCACACCCCGCATGCCCATACCTCTACTACCAATCGGACGACAAGAAAGTTTCATCTGCTTTGAGTTGTATTAATAGTACGAACATTCTATGCCTACGGGTCGCTCCATGCTCAACAAGGTTCCTGAAATAACCCTCTATTTCTGGGTTATTAAGATTCTCTGTACGACCGTGGGGGAAACGGCAGCGGATTATCTAAATACGACGCTCAACTTCGGCCTCAACGGTACGAGTCTCGTCATGGGTGTGCTTCTCGTCGCTGCGCTTCTATACCAATTTTGGACGCGAAAGTACGTCCCGTGGATCTACTGGCTGTCAGTCGTTTTGATCAGCGTCGTCGGCACCTTGATCACGGACAATCTCACCGACAATCTCGGCATATCGCTCGCGACAACGACGATCGTATTCGGCATTGTGCTTGCGATTATCTTTGCGATTTGGTACGCGGCTGAGAAAACCTTGTCAATTCACAGTATCGTTAGCACCAAGCGCGAAGCATTTTACTGGATTGCGATTCTCTTCACGTTTGCGCTCGGCACCGCCGCGGGAGATCTCACCGCAGAATATTTCAATCTTGGCTATCTTGTTTCGCTCTGTCTCTTTGCTGGTCTCATCGCGCTCATTACACTCTCGCACTACTGCCTCAAGTGGTACCTCGGCGAGCATCATCGGCACCTTACGTCGAATGCGGTGCTCGCATTCTGGCTTGCCTATATCCTCACGCGCCCGCTCGGCGCTTCCATCGGTGATTATCTATCGCAAGCGCAAAGCGATGGCGGCTTAGGGCTCGGCACGACACTCACCAGTGCCATATTTCTTCTTGCGATCCTCGCGACAGTCGCATACCTCGCGATGACCAAAGTAGACGTCATCGCTAAAGAAGCCGCACAGTGATCACTCCGGCCTACGTCCCAAGTATCTCGCTCGACTTTTGAGTCTCGTGTGATACGTTTTTATCTGCTTCATTTATCCATCGGCGCGGTATGATAATGGAATGACCTACATTTTCTTCTTTGTGCTACATATTGCCGGCGGATGCGTCACGCTCGGCGTTGCAGTGTACGCAGCGTTTGGTATGTGGCGAGCGCGCGTCGAGCAGTATCGAACACTTGCAATTGGACTCGGCATGCTCGCGGCGTTTGAAATTGTGACGGGCGCACTGCTTTCCATCGTATCGATCGACATTTCCGCGGCGACTCTGTGCAATCGAATTGTGCTGTATCTGACGTTTGTGTTCTGCGTTGAGTTGATGCTGTTGGTTCGCATCAAGAACGCGTCGCTCACATTTCCGACTGAGTTGGCGCTCTCGCCGATCGCGGCAAGTTTGGCAGTATTCGCAGGGGTGTTGGCACTCGGGTTTTAGATGTGCCCGGCATCCGCCGCAATCAAAACTGAAAACACGAGGATGATTACAAGCGAGAGCAGAAAGACTCGTTTGCCCCAGGCCTTGTCGTTTCGTACTGAAAAGCCTGAGAGAACGAGAAAGAGCCACGCGGCGTCGAGTATCGTCATGCCGGCTGCGTACACCCGTCCCACATAGCCGAGCCCATAGAGAGCGAGCGTCGCCGCAGAAAAGATAACAACGTAGCTCGTCATCATTGCTTTGGTCGGGAGAGCACCTTCTTTGAGGGGAAAGACGGGAATTGATGCAGCAGCGTACTCGTCGGCGCGGCGAAATGCGATCCCGAGTGCGTGGGGGATTTGCCACGCGACAAGAATGATGAAAAGAAGAATCGCCGCTGCGTCGATTGAGTTCGTGACTGCCGTGTAACCCACAACGGGCGGTACCGCGCCCGCGATCGCGCCCACGGTCGTTGCGTGCGATGAATAGCGTTTGGTCCAGAGACTATACGGAAAGATATAGAAAAAAAGCCCGCCGACTGCGATCGCTGTCGCGAGAGGGTTTGTCTGCAATAGGGCAATGCTGCCGACGAGGCCGAGGATCGCGCCGAAAACGAGGGCCGCGCGGCCGCTCACGCGGCCGCGCGGCAGTGCTCGATTTTTTGTCCGCTCCATTTTGGCGTCGATGTCACGATCGATGTAATTGTTGAACACGCATCCGCTCGCAATGATGAGAGCGAGCCCGATGAGCATCTCGGCGCCGCGTGCAAGATCAGGATGCCAATGCGATGCAAGGAGAAATCCGCCAAGCGCCGTCACCGCGTTGCCGTAAATGATTCCCGGCTTCGTGAGTTCGTAATAATCGCGAAACATAGTTAATCGCTATTCATGTACGCCTGCATCTGCTGCGCTGTCATGTTGTAGTTGAGATTTTCCATGATCCACAGTGAACCGGCGACGACAGTAAAGACAATCAGGCCGGCGAAAGTAAAGACGACAAGATTCGAGCGCGCGCTTGCGCGCATATTTATGTGCAAGAAGCACACTGCTTGCACGAGAAGTTGAGCGATTGCAATTCCTAAAATCACGGCGACGAGATTTGAGCCGGCGAGCGCATGACTCTCTACCATCCAGAATGGAATCAATGTCAGCAGGAGCGAAAGCCCAAAGCCGACGACGTAGCGCCGCACCGATGTCCGGTATTCGTGCCCTACGTGAATTGACGTGAACTCGTTGCTCATAGAAATGCCATCAGATACACGATGGTGAAGATAAAAATCCAGATGACATCAAGAAAGTGCCAAAAGAGCGAAAAAAGTACGAGACGACGTGACGTCGTCGCAGTGATGCCTTTGCGCGCTAGCTGCACCATCGCAACAACCATCCAAATAATGCCGGCGGTGACGTGCGCCCCGTGGGTGCCGACGAGCGTAAAGAACCCCGAGAGAAAACCGCTCGTCTGCCAGCTCGCACCCTCCTGCGCGAAGCGATTGAACTCGTTGAGCTCGAGCGTGACGAATGCTGCTCCAAGCAGTACCGTTATCCCGAGAAAGATTGTAAGTGCGCGAAGGTGATTGCGATACAGGGCAACGACGGCGAGTCCGCAGCTGAAACTCGATGTCAACAATATGAGTGTCTCAGTCAGAGCAAAATTCAGATCAAAAAGCTCTTTTCCGGACGGTCCGCCAAAGGTATTGCCACGCAAGACAACGTACGTCGCAAACAGCGTTGCAAACAGTAGGCAGTCGCTCATAAGATACAGCCAGAAGCCGAAGATAGTTGTGTCGGTGTGATTGTGGTGTTCGCTCATAGATGACGTGCTGCGCGATCAAGTTGTTCGATTTCGTGCGCAGTGATCCGATATTCAGTTTCATCATCAAAGAGACGCAGCAAAAAATTGACGAAGATACCAATCGCACCGATCGGAATGAGCCAGAGGACATGCCAGATTATTGCAAAGCCCATGATGCCCGCGAAAATGCCGATGTAGACACCGAGCGGAGAATTTTTCGGGAGATGGATGTCTTCGTAATGCGGCTCTGGTTGTCGTGCGACAGAATGCTTGTGTGCCCACCAGGCGTCGTGGCCGTACACATGAGGAATTACTGCGAAGTTGTAAAACGGCGCCGGCGAAGGCACCGACCATTCGAGATTGCGCGCGTTCCACGGGTCGCCGGTTGTGTCGATATGCGCGCGCCGCTGCCGGATACTCACAATAATTTGCGCGATCTGAAGAATCGCGCCGATGATCAAAATGCACACACCAATCCCGGCGACGATAAAGAGCGCCTGCCAGCCAGTTGAAGCAGCGTAGTGATCAAGTCGGCGCGTCGCCCCCATGAAGCCCAATATATAGAGAGGAATAAACGCGACGAGAAAGCCAACGATCCAACACCAAAATGCTGCGACGCCGATTTTTTCGTTCAAGGTAAAACCCCAGATCTTCGGGAACCAATACGTCAGCCCGGCAAAATAGCCGAAGAGGACGCCACCCACAATCATCGTGTGAAAGTGCGCAACGAGAAAGAGAGAATTATGAAGCTCAAAGTCCGCCGCAGGGATCGACATCAAAACACCGGCTGCGCCGCCGATAGTAAATGTCACGACAAAACCCAAGAACCAATGCATGGGCGAGGAAAAGAGAATCCGACCGCGGTACATTGTGAAAATCCAGTTGAAAATCTTCACGCCGGTCGGAATCGCGATCACCATCGTCATGATGCCGAAAAACGCATTGACGTCTGCGCCAGCTCCCATCGTGAAAAAGTGGTGGAGCCATACGATAAATGAAAGAAACGTAATCGAAATGGTCGCGACGACCATCGAGGTGTACCCGAAGAGACGTTTTTGCGAAAACGTGGGGACAATTTCCGAGAAGACGCCAAACGCGGGGAGAATCAGAATGTAGACTTCGGGGTGCCCCCACGTCCAAATCAGATTGACGTACATCATCATGTTGCCGCCCATGCCGGCGGTGAAAAAGTGCATGCCGACCAAGCGATCAAGCGAGAGCATCGCGAGTGTTGCGGTCAAGACGGGAAAGGCAAAGACGACCAAGACCATGCTACAGAGCGCCGTCCACACAAAAATCGGCATGCGCATCAAGGTCATGCCGGGCGCTCGCATTTTGATGATGGTCGCGAGAAAGTTGATACCGGAAAAGAGCGAGCCAAATCCCGCAATCTGCAAACTCCATATCCAATAATCGACTCCGACGCCGGGGCTATAGGCGAGCTCAGAAAGTGGTGGGTACGCGAGCCAGCCGGTCGCAGCGAATTCGCCAACGGCGAGCGAGATGTTCACGAGCATCGCACCCGCCACGAAAAGCCAGAAGCTCACCGAGTTCAAAAAAGGAAACGCGACGTCCCGTGCGCCGATTTGGAGTGGAACGATCAAATTGATCAAACCAAACATAAACGGCATCGCGACGAAGAAAATCATGATGACACCGTGCGCTGTCAGGATCTGATCAAAGTGTGCTGGCGCGAGGTACCCGAGCGAGTCGCCGGCGGATGTCGCTTGTTGTGCGCGCATCATCGACGCGTCGATCAATCCGCGCACGAGCATGATGCATGCGGCTGCGATGTACATCACACCGATTCTTTTCGGATCGAGTGACGTAAGCCACTCGTTCCACAACCATTTCCATCGGCGAAGGTACGTAATCACGCCGAGGATCACGAGTCCTAAGAGTCCCATGAAGCACACACCTGCGATCGCGACAGGGTCGTGCGGGAATGCGTCGGGTGTGAGTGTGCCAAAAAAATTCATGGTTGACGTGTGGGTGTTGATGACGCTGGCATCATAAATTTTGCAACGATCGTTTCAAATAGTTGATCGTCCACAGATGAATAGTACAGCGGAGGGACATCCATGCTCGGTTTTGCCAATGCCGCGTACGTGTCGAGCGTGAGTGCGGTCGGTGAAGTTCTCGTCGAGTTCACCCACTGATCAAATGCAGGCTCTGATACTGTATTGGTGAGAAACGTCATGCCAGAAAACCCGGGACCGCTAAAATTTGCCGACGAACCTACGTAGGCCCCGTCTTTATCGGCGACGAGATGCAGTTGCGATACCATACCGCTCATCGAGTAGATCTGCCCGCCAAGCTGCGGAATCCAGAATGAATTCATCGGCGCGTCGGCCGTTACTCGGAAATTGATCGGCACGCCGGTAGGGAATACAAGCGTATTCACGGTCGCGATGTGCTCATCCGGGTAGATAAAGAGCCATTTCCAAGGGAGCGCGACGACGTCAATCGTGATCGGGGCTTTCTGACTCGGGAGTGGCTTGAAAGGGTCGAGATCATGAGAGCTTTTCCACGTAAGTGTGGCGAGTGCAATGATAATTGTGCAGGGAACTGCCCACCAAATGAACTCCTCGGTCAGATTGTGCTCCCAATTGGGAGTGTATGCCGCTTTCGTGTTGGTAGCCCGGTAACGCCAGGCGATCACTGCAGTCAATAGAATGACAGGGATCACAATCGCAGCCATGAGCGCGGTTGCGATGATGATGAGTTGTCGCTCGCTTGAAGCGACCGCGCCCGCGGGCTGGAGAATTGGTACTGCATTGCTTTGGACAATGGCAGAGACAACTGAGAAAAACACGATGCCGATGACAGCAAGCGCTAGCATTTTCACGAATGCTTTCACAACTCAATTGTACCTCTCTCGATAGATCTGTCCGCAGACTTATCCCGTTGACCCCATCAGCGCGGGGCAGTAGGCTTTCTGCATGAAGCCGTTGGGCACGCGGTTCGAGAGGGCATTGAAGGGCAATCTCGCGACGTATCGAGGCGCAAGTAGTCCAGAGTTTGGCCAGATGCTCGCGTACGCGCTTGGTTTCGGTGGTAGCCGGAGCGCGCGAGGAAAGAGATTTCGTTCGTCCCTTATGTTTTTAGTCGCCGACGGATACGGCATTGGCAACAAAGTGACAGAAATCGCACTCGCCGTCGAACTTTTTCACAATTTCACGCTCGTGCACGACGATATTATCGACCACGACGTACGGAGACGCGGCAAACCAACGCTTTGGAAACGTTTTGGCGTCGATCGGGCTATTATCGTGGGCGACGTATTGTCGTTCCTTGCGTCTCGTGCGGTAGTTGCAGGCGCGCGAGGGCCGCGTAACGCGGCCCTCGCGCGCGCACTGCTCACTTCGTTTGTCGATGTATGTGAGGGGCAGCTGCTCGATCTCGAGCTTGGCGAGGCGCCGCTCGGTTCGCCTCGAGCGACCGAGCGGCGCTACCTTGCCATGGCCGCCAGAAAAACGGGCGCTCTCATGCGAGGTGCATGCGAAGCAGTCGGCATAACTGCTCGAAGAAGTCCTCGCGAGCTCGTTCGCTTGCGCACGTTTGGTGCGACGCTCGGAATTCTGTTCCAGATCGTTGACGACTATCATTCTCTATGGGGAAGCGCGTCGAAGACAGGAAAAGACGCCTATGGGGACATCCGCGAGCGTAAGCGCACGCTGCCGCTCCTCTACGCGTTTGCAGCTGCCTCTTCAGGTCAAAGGAAAACGTTACGACAACTCTACCAACAGAAGCGCCCGCTGCGTCGTCGGGAAATAACAAGTGTTAGAGCCATAATTAGTGACACCGATGCACGGGATGCCACTACCGCTACTATTCGTCGGCACGCACATATCCTCGAGCGCATCCTGAAGCATCTCTCCGTGCGCTCGAATACGCGTTATGCGCTCGTTGCCCTCGTCAAAAGGCTATCCAAGGAGGCGTCTTGACGAATACACGGGGGTGATACAATGGCGCCCATAGCGTTAATAGGTAATTAATAATTATTTTATTGTTATGGCGAAAGCGAATTCAGCGTTTATGAAGCCGATGAAGATCTCGGATGATCTCGCCGAGGTCGTCGGCGCGGGCCCGATGCCGCGCTCAGAGGTCGTAAAGAAGCTCTGGGTCTATATTAAGGCGAACAATCTGCAGGATCAGAAGAACAAGCGCAACATCAATGCTGATGCGGCGCTGAAGAAAGTCTTCGGCGGCAAAGGCACTGTCAGCATGTTTGAAATGACGAAACTCGTCTCCGCGCACCTCTCCTAAATTCTCGCCCGCGTGCGCTACCTATTCACAACGCGCCCTCGACCGGGCGCGTTGTGCGTTTTATGCTTCCAGTATGGTAGAACCGTCGTGGTGGGTCATTCTCTTTGCAGGCGTCGCATCGCTCATCATCGGCTTTGGATGGTTTCATCCGAAGGTCTTTGGTGCGACGTACATGCGACTCGCAGGCATATCGCCGGAAATGGCAGAGCGCGCGAAGCGTCGCATGCCGTTCATGGCGCTCATCGCACTTTTGGCAAACATGCTCATCGCGTATGTCATGGCGTTCATGTTGCCGATTCTTGTGTATCCAGATTGGATCGGTGCATTTGAACTTGGCTTTTGGTGTTGGCTTGGGTTTGTCGCGCCGACAATGCTCGGCATGGTCTTGTGGGAGCACAAATCGTTCAAACTCTACCTCATTATTTCGTTGCACTGGCTCGTCGCTTTCATCGCGATGGCATTGATACTCCTTCTCTAGCATCGTATGAACCGGCCGATCGTGATTGTGGGCGCTGTTGCGGCTTGCACGATCCTTGCGTCGCTCGTCTATGTCCAAATTGGAGCGAACACACCCGCACAATCCACTCCGAAGACCATTGAGATCGGGGGACAGACCATTCACGTCACGATTGCAGACACCGAAAGCTCGCGCGAACAAGGTTTGAGCGGACGCGCAAGCCTCGCGGCCGACGAAGGTATGCTTTTTGTTTTCCAAGAAGATGGTTCGTACGCGTTTTGGATGAAAGATATGCTCTTCTCAATCGATATCGTGTGGTTCAAAGCTGACGGCACCATCGTCGACATCGTTTCAGCTGCATCGCCCGCGAGTTATCCAGCAGCTTTTGTGCCACGCGGCACTGCTCGCTATGTCGTCGAGCTGCCCGCGGGCTTTACACACGATCACAACGTAAAGATCGGCGATATTGTGCGACTCTAGCGGCCGCCCTTCGTGTTTTTCCTCCTCTACAGACCGCACGGTGGGCAGTTATCCACTGTTTTGATGAAAACTCCCACCACCCGCGGGAGTAGAATAAACGTCCATTTAAAAACTAACACCTTGCGCATGGCCAGTCAGACAGTTGCACAGAGAGTCGCACGAGCACAGGCAAAAGCTGCATCGGTTGCAGTCGTTGATGCAGCCGCGACACGCGTTTACAAAAAATATTTGCCGCAAATTCAGAAACGCGACGGCAGAATTGTGGCGTTTGAGTTTGAAAAAATTGTTCACGTGATCGAAAAGGCGATGGAAGCGACTGGCGAAGGCTCCAAAGACGAAGCGACGGTCGTCGCACACAAGGTTGCAGGCGAGATGATGCGCATCGCGAAGATCTACAAGAACTTTTTGCCGACCGTGGAGGGCTGCCAAGACGAGGTCGAGCGCCAATTGATCCTTTCCGACTACGTCGCGACCTCGAAAGCGTACATTTTGTACCGCGCGGAGCGCTCGAAGATCCGCAAAGAGCAGGGTGAAGTGCCAGAACACGTCCGAAAGCTCGCGGAAGAGTCCAAAAAATATTTCAAAAACAATCCGTTGGGTGAATTTGTGTACTTGCGCACGTACGCGCGCTGGATCGAATCTGAGCAGCGTCGCGAGACGTGGGTTGAGACAGTCGATCGCTATGTGAATTTCATGCGCGAGAATTTGGGCGACAAACTCAACGTACGTGAGTACGCAGATGTGCGCGACGCGATTCTCAAACAAGAAGTGATGCCGTCGATGCGTGCGATGCAATTTGCTGGTGCGCCCGCAAAAAAGTGCAACACGTGTTTTTACAACTGTTCGTTCACTGCACCTGTGAAGCTCGAAGACTTTGCAGAGATTATGTATCTCTCGATGCAGGGGACTGGTGTCGGATTCGCGGTTGAAAGTCAAAACATCGAACAGCTCCCGCAGATTCAGAAGCAGACCGGCGAGAAATTCCCGACGCACGTGATTTCCGATTCGAAGGAAGGGTGGTGCGACGCTCTCACACTTGGTCTCAAGACCTGGTACGCAGGCAAAGATATTTCTTTTGACTTCTCACAGATTCGACCGGCAGGTGCACGATTGAAGACGATGGGTGGCAAAGCGTCGGGTCCTGAACCCTTGCGCTCGCTGCTTTCGTTTGCGCGTGATCGCATTTTGCGCCGACAAGGCCGACGCCTCCGCACGATCGATGCGCACGACATCATTTGTAAAATCGGCGAGTGTGTCGTCGCGGGCGGCGTGCGTCGCTCCGCAATGATTTCACTTTCTGATCTCGACGACGTCGAATTGCGTGACGCAAAAAAGGGACAGTTCTATCTCAACGACGGCCACCGGGCGATGGCCAACAACTCCGCAGTGTACGAGACAAAGCCGACCAATGCTGAATTGATGGATGAATGGGTCGCTCTCATGAAATCGGGTTCAGGCGAGCGCGGTATTTTCAACCGAGGAAGCCTCGAAAAAACGATGCCGATCCGCCGCTTCAAATACCTCGAGAAAAAGCAAGGTGCCAAGATGAAAGGCTACATCGGCCAAATGGGCACCAACCCCTGTGGCGAGATCATTCTGCAATCCAAGCAGTTCTGCAACCTCTCGGAAGTGGTTGCGCGCTCGAATGACACCGAAAAGACGCTCTTGCGGAAGACCAAACTCGCGACCTTGCTCGGCACCTACCAATCGACACTCACCAATTTCAATTACATTTCGAAAGAATGGAAAGAAAACTGTGAAGCGGAGCGGCTGCTCGGCGTCTCGATCACTGGTCAGTGGGACTGCGAAGCTGTCCGCAACGGAAAAACGATGAAAAAGATGCGCGATCTCTCGATCAAGACAAACCAAGAGTACGCCAAGCGCTTCGGCGTCAATCCGTCAACTTCGATTACGTGCGTGAAGCCCTCCGGCACTGTCTCACAGACATTCGACTGCAGCTCCGGGATCCACCCGCGTCACTCGCAGTACTACATCCGCCGCATCCGCATCAACGCGACAGATTCACTTTTCAAAATGGTGAAAGACCAAGGCATTCCGTTCCACCCGGAAGTAGGGCAGAGCTCGGAAGACGCCAACACGTACGTCTTGGAATTCCCGGTGAAAGCGCCGCTTGGTTCTGTCTTCAAGAATGACCTCTCGGCGATCGAGCAGCTTGAGTACTGGAAGATGGTGAAATTGAATTGGACAGAACACAATCCGTCGGCGACGATCTCGGTGGGTGAAGAAGAATGGGTCGCGGTGGTCTCATGGCTCTACAACAACTGGGACATCATCGGCGGACTTTCATTCTTGCCGCGCGAGAACACTGTCTACCGCCTCTCGCCATACGAATCGATCGACAAGAAGACGTACGACCGACTCGCAGCGAATTTCCCCACGATGGACTACTCGAAGCTCGTGATCTACGAGCGCACCGACGAGACGGATCAGAAAAAAGAATTGGCCTGCGTCGGCGGCACCTGCGAGATCGTTTGATTAAAAAGATGAGCGCCCGACGAACCAAAGGTTCGTCGGGCGCTTTTTTACAAGAGCCGGTAACGGTTCAAGAAATCTTGGAGTGCCTCGAGAGATCCGGCTAGTTCCGCTGCTTCTTTTATTGCCTTCTCCGCAAACATTTGAGCCAGTTCTGCACAAGCGGCGGTTATGGCGAGACGACTTGTTTTTTCGTCTCCCCCGAGCAGATGAGGTTGGTTTTGCTGAACGAGACGCGTCGCCGCTGCGGCGATCAGCCTCGTGGTTTCTAAGAAGGTCGGTCTCAGTTCTTCGAGCAGACGATCATCCGGCGTTGGAAAATTGATCACATTGTCTTTCACGGCAAAGTCCTCCGTTTGTCCGAACAGTTTTATACCGTTCTTTGAATATAGAGTCAACTATGGTACATTGTTCGTCCGCGTCAGGCAGTCGCTCTCGCGCTGGGAACAGCGCGAAGGGAGGAAAGTCCGGACACGTGCTTCGCAAGAAGCAGGATGGTAGCGGGTAACGCCCGTCGTTCGAGAGAATAGGGATGCGAACAGAGACGCCCGAGCCGAGAGGCGAGGGGCTCCGCAAGGAGTAGCTTCATGGAAACATGAAGGTGCAACGGCAAAAATCCTACCTACGTGCAAGGCCGTGTTCGTCGGCAACCAATTGGAGCTGACGAAAGTGCCGCTTGAGGCCGAGGGTAACCGAGGTCCCAGATAAATGACTGCTTCGTCGCGCCGGAGCTTTAGCGAAGGCGGATCCGCCTTCGCCGAGGCTTCGGCGTGATAAGACAGAATCCGGCTTATCGATGCAGCGAAGCGAGTAATGCGAAAGCGTTACTCGCTTTCGCATTCGAGCGAGCAAAGCAAACAAGCTTTGCTCGTTTGCTTTTGAGCCAAACAAGACGAACGAGCGCAGCAAGTATCGACGCAGCAAAAACTCCGCGCAAGCGGAGTTTTTTCGCGTGATATACTCGATAAAATTATTGCTATGAGCGCTGAAATGCGATCTGAAACAATACTACGAGTCTCGCTCTATGCTGCGCTCTTCCTGATCCCGTTTTTCTTTGTACCCCTTTCGTGGTTTAGCGTCGCTGATGCGAAAAGCCTCGTTATCGCGTTGTGCGGCGGAGCCGGAGCGATCGCGTTTGTCGTGGCGCGCATCTACCGCGGTACGTTGCTCATCCCCAAACATCCGCTCTTTTTTGCGGTTGCGCTGCCGCCGATCGCATATCTCGTGTCTGCGCTTGTCTCCGGCGGTTCGTGGGATTCGTTTGTCGGCACGGGTGGAGCTCAGGACACGGTCGTCGCAGTCGCATTGTGGTATGCATTATTTTTGATCGCCTTTTATACGCTCTCGACGGAACGCTCTCGGACCTCAATCGCAATGACGATCTTTGTGCTGGGATCAGTGATCCTAGTTATTGTGCAGCTCGTACATATATTTCTTCCGAGCCTGAGTCTCGGTGTCCTCACAGATCCGACATCGACTATCGTCGGTGGCTGGCATGACTTCGCGATTGTGCTCGGGCTCGTGTTCTTTTTCACGCTGACGTGGAGTGACACATCGCCGCGACAGGTGGCCCTCTCTGCGATCCAGCTGCGCGCGCTCGCACTCGTTTCGTTTCTCTTTCTGATCATCATCAATCAATGGGACGTGTGGGCGGTCTTAGGCATCGCAAGTCTTGTGTACGCGCTCTACGTGCGCCGAGCAGACGGGCTGACGCAGCGATCGCGGGTATTTCTCATGTGGATTGCGGTCGCGATCGTCGCCTTTGCGATGAGTTACTGGGGCGGACAACTCCACAATCGTTTACCGACATCGCTCCAAATCGTCCAGACTGAAGTGCGACCATCGTGGGAAGGCACGATGGCGGTAGGGCAAAATGCGCTACAGGGTGGCGGATTTATTTTTGGCTCCGGTCCCAATACATTTCCGCAACTGTGGGGCGCATATAAGCCGCTGTCTGTGAATTCAACGCAGTTTTGGAGCACTGATTTTTATTCTGGTGTTGGTTTTATTCCAACGTCGATTATCACAACCGGCTTTTTGGGACTCATCGCGTGGGGGGCGATTGTAATTGCGCTTCTCTGGAGTTTGAAAAAGGTATTAGGCGCGCGGGGCGCCACAAGCGCCCCGCGCGCCACACTCGCCATCGGCGCTCTTTACCTGACGGCGCTTTCAATCCTGTATTCTCCTGGAGCTGCGATTGCAGGCCTTACCTTTCTTTTATTCGGAGTCCTCGTCGCCACAGACGAAGTAGGTACTTGGACACTGTCGCTATCGTGGGCAGTGGGGAAAAGTGCAGCAGCTGCGGCCTCGCTCACCGTTCTCGCGATCGTCATCGGACTTTCGGCGATTCAGTATGTGCGAGCCGCACTCTCTGATGCGTTTGCAACTCATGCTGTAGCACTCGCAAATGAACAGGATTTGAGTGGCGCCGCGCACGCAGCAAATATTGCACTCTTGATCTTTCCGCAGAATGCGAGCGCTGATCGCACTGTCGTCGATATCGGCACGGCGCAGCTGGCTCAGTTGTCGGCGCAAAGTGGAAGTAACGCCGCACGCGCCGCGCTCCAAGATACGCTCACGCGCACGCTCAATCGAGCGCTCGACGCCGTCGCGGTCGACCCGGGCAATTATCTCAATTGGCTTTCACTCGGGAATTTATATAGCCAACTTGCACAAGGAGGTGTACAGGGTGCCGATCAAAACGCGCGCTCTGCCTTTGCAAAGGCACGTGTAGAGAATCCGACCAACCCGCTGCCACTCATCGGTCTTGCCCAACTCGACATCGCCGCCGGCGACACGAAATCCGCGCGTGATCATTTAGCTTCTGCAAGTGCAATGAAATCCGACATCCCACTCACGCACTACCTGCTCGTCCAAGTCGATGCGCGCGAAGGTGATCTTACGGCTGCACAAAACGAAGCAAGCACGCTGGCGCAATTGTCGCCCACGGATCCATTGTCGTGGTACACCTTTGGTTCGATTCTGTATGCACGCGGGAGTTACGGTGACGCGGGCCCTGCGCTTCTCAAGGCAATTTCACTGCAGCCAGGCTATGCCAATGCGTACTTCGTGCTCGGCCTCACATACTTTGAGCTCGGACAAAAAGATACTGCGATCGCAGCATTCCAAAACGCCGGCAAACTTGATCCGTCAAATCCGCTTCCAGCGAGCGTGATCGCCAACATCATCGCTGGGCGCACGCCGCTCCAAGGGGCCGCCACGAGCACGCCGACGCAGCCAAAGAAAAAATTATGATTCCGCGAGCGCTGCGCTACATCTCAAGAGAAGTACGGGGGCTACACGCGGCAGTCTATGTGCTCGCGCTTGTGGCGCTCGTCACGGCGCTCGTCGGGCTTTTGCGCGACCGACTCTTGGCGCACGTCTTCGGTGCGAGCAGTACGCTCGACCTGTACTATGCGGCATTCCGCGTTCCAGGTCTTCTTTTTGTTGCGATGGGCGCACTCGTTTCGGTCTACATTCTCATTCCAGAACTCGCGCGTCGAAGTCAAAGCCAACAGTCCGATTATATCGATACAATCGTTTCCGGGTTCTCACTGTTGTCTATCATCATTTGTTCAATCGCATTTCTCATTGCGCCCTGGCTTTTACCACTTTTGTTCCCTAAGCTTGTGTCCTCGCTTCCTATACTCACGAGCATGACGCGCATCATGCTCTTGCAGCCGATTCTCTTTGGCTTTTCGAATATTTTTGCTGCAATTACGCAATCAAAGAAGCGCTACCTCTTGTATTCGATCTCGCCGCTTTTGTACAACCTAGGAACCATTGCAGGTGTTTTGCTTTTTTTCCCACTCATCGGCATTACAGGACTCGCGTGGGGCGTTGTCCTCGGCGCAGGGCTGCACGCGGGAATTCAATTACCATCCATTTTCGAACACGGATTCTTCTCAAGGCTGCCCCGATTGCGTGACACCAAGGCGCTCGCGCGCACCGTATTTATTTCCGTGCCGCGTGCGCTCGCGCTTTCGATGAGTGAAATCGCTGAACTCGGCCTCATCGCGCTCGCTGGAGGGCTCGCGCCCGGCTCGATTTCGATCTTCATTTTCGCGTATAATCTCCAGTCGGTTCCGCTTTCCATCATCGGTTCGTCGTATTCGATCGCCGCGTTTCCGACGCTTGCCGCCGCGCTTGCGGAAGGAAAGAAAGATGAATTTGTCGAACACGCCGCGACTGCAGCACGGCACGTCGTCTTCTGGTCGCTTCCTGCGACCGCGCTCATCATCGTTCTGCGCGCTCACCTTGTGCGCGTGATTCTCGGCTCAGGGCAATTCGATTGGACGGCTACACGATTAACCGCCGCCGCGCTCGCGCTCTTTTCGTTGTCGCTCGCCGCGCAAGGCCTCATGCTCCTTATTGTGCGCGCATACTATGCTGCCGGCCGAACCTTTGTGCCGTTTCTCATTTCTGCCGGCATTATGATACTCACTATTTTCTTTGGTGCCGCTGCGGTCGGGGTGCCACACATCGCGCCGGCAGCCGGGTATCTCGCAGCCGCGATTTTACGCGTCACCGATGTGCCCGGTGCCACCGTGCTCGCGCTTTCTTTCACCTATGCGCTCGTCTCCATCATCGGCACAGTTGCTCT
The DNA here is from genome assembly GCA_964584225.1 of uncultured Candidatus Saccharibacteria bacterium. Taxonomy (GTDB): domain Bacteria; phylum Patescibacteriota; class Minisyncoccia; order Phycocordibacterales; family UBA2100; genus UBA10103. The sequence goes on from CAZOZG010000013.1 coordinate 17,318, forward strand.
CATCTGGCACTTTGAACATCGCTTTGGCGGATTTATAAAACAAGTGTATCGATCGTGGGGACAAAGTTTGGTTGCTGCGATCGGCTGCGCCGCCGCCGCGTATTTGGCCTTGAGCGCTATCGGACCCATCACATTCTCTTCGACTGTCCTCACGGTGCTTTTACGTGGTCTTGTAGCCGGTGTAGCCGGCATCGTCGTCTGTGTCGTGGTCTATGCTCTTCTCGGTAGCCGCGAATATGCGGAAAATCTTGCAGCGATTCAGGCGCGCCTGTGGCGCAAACACTCACTCGAGATCGAACCTGTGGTCGCTGCCGAAGACACGCAGCAGTCGTAGTAGAATAGGCAGGTGGACTTCTTCACCCACATCGGGGTCGCAATCTCGTTCCTACTGAGCTCAATTTTCGGCTGGTTCAACGGCGTGCAGCCCCCACTGACTCTGCCTCAGCAACAGCCAGTCGTCGCAATGCCAACTCAAATCCAACCCGCACGATCGGATTCTCAAACAACCGCCACTACAACGATTTCTTCGTTAGCACCGGTCGCAACGTTCAAGCAGTATGCGCTTGTCATACAAGATGCTGTGCCAGTCAACCCTGACTATGGCGTGTACAAAGGGAAGCTCGTGCTCATCAACAACCAAACCGGTAAAGAATACACACTCGAGAATTCGTATACTGATGACGCCGGCGCAGTTATACTTTATGTCGACAACGCGGAAACGTATGCACAGCTTTCAGAGGGAACCTCGGTCGCTCGAGGTATAACCGTTTACACTCTGAGCGGCAATCCGGTAGCAGTAGCTGCGTTTTGCGCTCAACACCGAGCACTGTTTTGGAGTGCTCACTACGCGATCTACCAAGATTGCGAACACTCTGATGCTCCCAGGCCTTGGGAGATAGGGGCACCGAATATTGTCGCTGTGAATCTTTTAACAGGAGCAACTTCTACACTTGTCGCGAGCAACCCTCTCTCAACATATGGACAAATTTCCATTGATCAGGACTCACTGAGCATCGTCGTATATTCTGTCTCCACGGAAGCCGATTGGCTCGCAAATAACGGCAGCCCAAATTTCTCTACTTCCACAACTACGACGAATATCCCCAATTTAATTCACGCAGCGGGAATTTTCTGACAAGTAGGTATTTCAGCAAGAAAATGCTAGATTTTTGAGGTGAAACACATTCGCAATTTCTCAATCATTGCGCACATCGATCACGGCAAGTCCACGCTTGCCGATCGGATGTTGGAATTGACCGGCACGATCGAGGCGCGGCGGATGCAGGATCAAGTCTTGGACAAGATGGATTTGGAGCGCGAGCGCGGGATCACGATCAAGATGGCACCGGTCCGGATGGAGTGGAAGAAAGACGGACAAACGTATGTTTTGGATCTTATCGACACTCCGGGTCACGTCGACTTTTCGTATGAAGTGTCACGTGCGCTCACGGCGGTAGAAGGCGTCATTCTGCTCGTTGACTCGACGCAGGGTGTCGAAGCGCAGACGCTTTCGGTACTTGCCGTCGCGAGGCAGCTTGGCCGTGTGATCATTCCGGTTGTTTCGAAAATCGATTCGCCCAATGCTCGCGTTGCAGACATTAAGACAGAACTTGCCATGTTGCTCGGCGTCAACGAGAGCGAGGTACTCGGTTGTTCTGGTCGCACGGGCGAAGGTGTCGCGGATGTGTTAGACGCGGTCGTCGATCGAATTCCTTCGCCCGCCGAAGCCTCGGCGAAGGCGGGCGCCGCCGGACTGATCTTTGATTTCGGCTACTCGGATCACCGCGGCATCATTGTGTATCTTCGAATTTTCGGTGGTGAATTTAAAAAAGGCGATTATCTCAGGTTTGTCGCTGCCGAAGCAGACTTCATCGCGCTCGAAGTGGGCGTGTTGACGCCGAACGAATCTGCGCGCGCGGGTCTGGGAGAGGGGGAGATTGGTTACATAGTGACCGGCGTCAAAAAACCTGGTATTGCGTCGGTGGGAGACACGATTACTCAAGCGAAAAGACCGGCCCCTGCGCTGCATGGTTATCAGCCTCCGACGCCGGTGATTTGGGCGAGCGTGTATCCGGAATCGCAAGATGATTTGATGATCTTGCGGCAGTCTCTCGATAAACTGAAACTCTCAGACTCGTCGCTGTCATACGAAGAAGAGTCTTCGGGTGTGATGGGGAGGGGATTTCGTTGCGGCTTTTTAGGCATGCTGCACTTGGAAATTATCATCGAGCGCTTGAAACGTGAATTCAACATGGCGCTCGTCGTCACGCAGCCGACGACGGTATACGAAATCACCAAGAACAACGGCTCCGTCGAAGATATCTATGCGCCAGCTCGTTTCCCGGACGACGGCAGTGTGAAATCCGTCCGCGAGAAATGGGCGAATGTAACGATTCTCACGCCGCCGGATTACATCGGTAGCATCTCGCAGATTCTCTACGATCACGAGGCCGAGGTAGGTGATACCGAAGCGCTACCTGATGGCAAGATGGAATTGCACGCGAAAATGCCGCTACGAGAATTGATGCGCGGATTTTTTGATCGCTTGAAAAGCGCGTCATCAGGGTTTGCATCCCTCTCGTACGAAATCATCGGCATGCGAGACGCCCATGTCGTGCGACTCGACGTCTTGGTTGCTGAAGAATTAGTTCCCGCATTTTCGCGCATCGTGTCTGAGCGCCGATTACAGCAAGAAGCAGAAAGTCTTGTTGAGAAACTCGAGCAACTGCTGCCGAAGCAGCTTTTCGAACTTAAAATTCAAGCAAAAGCGAATGGTCGCATCATAGCGAGCCGAAGAAAAAGCGCGATGCGCAAAGACGTGACAGGATATCTGTACGGCGGCGACGTGACCCGCAAGATGAAACTCTTGGAAAAGCAGAAAAAAGGAAAAAAGAAGATGCTCGCGCGTGGCAGAGTCGACATTCCGCACGACGTCTTTCTGAAAGTTGTCCGCGGTGGATCAGAGTAGCTATCGCGTGAGGAGGTTCGAAATTCCGGGGGCGAAAAAGATGAGCATGCCGAGCATCACCATGACGGCGATGACGCCCCAGACGACGTTGAGTACTTTTTTGGTCTTCCGATGAAAGAGAAAACTCATAGTTCCGCTCGGCACAGCTTTTTTGCCGTCGCTGTCTGCCGCTGCTCTTGGCGCGCTGCCTCTCGGCCCGACGGCCTGCGAGACACGACAAAAAATCTGCACACTCGCTCCATACGTAAGTGGTAGAATTCTAGCATATGGCTTCGTATGGTGGAAGGACGGGAAGACTTTTTCTGAAGCGTCTCGGACTTTTTGCTCTGTGTGCGCTCGTGATCGCTGCTGCATGGAGCGTGTGGGGCATTTACGACAAAGAACGCGAATCATCGACTATGCGCGCTCAGGCGGAAGCGGCGCGTGTGGATTTGCAGTCGCGTGAGAGCAAGCTGCAAGCGGATTTGAGCAACGTCAGCTCTGATCGCGGCATTGAGCAAGCACTTCGCGAGCAGTACGCCCTTGCCGGACAAGGTGAAGGACTTATCACCATCGTGGATGAGGGGCCGTCGTCGACTGTGTCACAACAAAATCGTTCACAAAGTTGGTGGCAGTGGCTTTTTTCTTGGTTGTAGGGTGCGGGTACGGGGAATCGAACCCCGATCTAATGCTTGGGAAGCACTCGTTCTGCCACTAAACTATACCCGCAAAACTGTGGATAACTTCAGTATGATATACTAACAATCCTTTATCACTAAGCGCATGACCATATGGCTGGGAAGCAACCAAAAGTAGAGATTTACTCGACGCCGACGTGTCACTTCTGTCATATGGCGAAGGATCTCTTCGATGCGAATCACGTGATGTACACTGACTACAACGTAGCGACGAATCTGGAGAAACGAAAAGAGATGGTCCAGAAAAGCGGACAGATGGGCGTGCCGGTGATTACGATAGGCGAGAAGGTAATCGTCGGCTATGATGAAGAAACGCTTCGCGATACATTGATGATCAAATAAATCTCCAAAAAGGAGATGACCGCCTCCATACGGAAGCGGTCATTTTGGTTGCTGACGATCCGATGATCGGCAGATCCAGCTCATTCGTCGGTCCAGTAATTGACTAGAGCGATAGACAGCAGAAACATGCCCAGAGCAGTGAGGATTACCGGTATGGATATCTCGGGCATGAGTCGCGTCATGGTTATGGCGCCGCACATCAGCGCAGTCGCTCCGATGCAAAGCGGTAGCCCAACTTCTTCAGCAGGAATGGAGGCATACCAAACCATCGTTACAACCCAAACCAATACGCTTGAGTAAAGTGCGAAATACTCCCAGGGCAGGGCAGCAACTATCGCCCAGCCTACACCGATAACGACCATCCAGCCGGCCATCCAGATAAGCGCCGAATTCCAGTCTCTCTTCGTCGCTTTTCTGGGTGGCGAATCAGGTGTTGTGCACGTCGTCAGCTTTCCAGCTGTCATTTTCAATCTCCACTATGTTTTCGCGTTTCAACCGCAGACGTACTTCGTACGGCCGCTCCACGCTGGATCATGTATGAAATAATTGTTTATTGCAAACTTTTGTGCCCCCGGCAGGAATCGAACCCACATTGAGCCCTTAGGACGGGCCAGTTCTATCCATTGAACTACAGGGGCGCGAGCGAACTATAGCATGCTAAAATATTCGGATGGCTCCGCGCAGTCTCGACGAAATTTACGATCTTGAGAAAGATAACAATCGCATGCTCCATGCGATGCGCCGCAGTGCATTTATCTGGGGCATGATCAAACTCATTTTCTACGTCCTCATCCTCGTCGTCGCACCGCTCTACATTTATTCGACGTGGGTCCAGCCCTTCCTCGACAACGCATCGCAGACATTTCATCAAGTGCAAGGTACTGGGACGAGCATTCAGCTCCAGGTGGATCAGGTTGCGGCGCTGTGGAACAAATTCGTCAGTAGCCTGCCGTCATTTATGCGCCCGCAGCAGTAGTGTGCTATATTATTTTTCTTGCCCAGATAGCTCAGGTAGTTAGAGCATTCCCCTGAAGAGGGAAGGGTGGTCAGTGCAAGTCTGACTCTGGGCACACGAACGAAGTGAGTGGCTAAGAGAAGACTCGTGCCTTCGCACGAGTCTGTTCAGACTTGCAAGGCGAAGCCATCTCGCTTTAGCGACGGGCGAGCCCGGGCAGGAGCCACTTGGCGAGCGAAGCGAGACTAGTGAGCTGACGCCAAGCTGACTCTGGGCACTTAGTTTACAAGCTAGGAACAATGCTTGTAGGGGTTTGTTTGTGTAACAAAAGATGCAGTGATGCCGCAACTGGTGTTATAAAAACGATTCCGTATTCAATCCACACGAACGGCGCAAAAAATGGCGCCAGTCCGGCCGAAGGAATCACGACGATAGCGTCGAGCATGACGTGCATGCACGCCCAAAAGACACCGATCGTGAACGCTTGCGTAAACGAAACCGGTTTTGCAATCGCAGTTGCCGCATAGATAACGATCACGGTAAGTACGTAGCTCGTGATCCGCGGTGCCATACCATATGAAAATCCGTACGACGAGGCCACTGTCCAAAACATGAACACCGCTGCATACGTCGTAAAACCGTACAATGCGAGGCGTGACCACAGCGCCATGATGGTAAAATTATAGCACCTAGCTAATCGTATGGGTCAACGATACTGGATATCAGCTGCAGTCCTCATCGTAGCAACGTACGTGTCGATCTCGACGCTTGCTAATGCAACATCATCGATCGCGCGGGTACAATCCACTTCGCTGCTTGCCGATGTCGCCCAGACGCAAACATCTCCGACATCGGGTAGTGTCAAAGCGAATGAGTACTGTAAAAAGCAGGCGGATCTTTATAAGAAATGTATTGCGAATTCCCAATGTCCAGATATCACCACTGTCACCTACACCGACACAGAGGGTACTTTTAAGATTTTCGGCCATTGCACCGCCGAAGGTACCTTCCAAGCCACGCAGTATCAGGGAATGGATGGAAGATGGCACGCCGTCTCACAAGCACAATTGTCGACAGATACGGGATCAATCACGGGGACTCCTGGACCGGATAATGCAGCTGTCGTAACACCAATACCGCAACAGCAAGACCTCAACTACGGGCCGTTCGGAGAAATCCCAGGTTCGCCTGAGGCACAAAAGGCCACGCAAAGTCTATCGGAGACGCAAAGTTCCTCCGAGCAAGAAAACACTCTTCAGAAAGTTCTCCAGAACAATCCGAACCAGATCAAAGACACGGTGCTTGATAAAAATCTTGCGGACCCGAAATTCATTGAAAATTCTTACGCACTACAAGCATGCGATGGCTTGCCACAAGGTTGTAATCCGAAAACGATCGGTGCGGATCAGACAAGCGACGTTGGGGCCTCGCAAGCCATCCGAGATATAAGTGCGAATAATGTAGCTCAGACTATCAAGGACCTCGACTCGAATGCTCAAGTTGTGACGATGGTCGGTGGCATAACAAAAGCAACGACGGCGGATGGCACCGTATATTATTTCGATTCTTCCGGCCAAGTGTTTATGAGACGCGATCTCGCTGGAGAAGATACGCCCTCAACGCTGAATCTCGTTGATCCGGCGACAAAAAATTCGATGCCGCTATATCCTGTGCTCGGCCTCACAGACGCACAGAAGGATGTGATCTCCAGTGTCGTTGATACACCCGAGAAATATAAGTTATTTTATGGAGAATTTTATGGAAACACTGCCAATCCCTATGGCACAACGTTCCAGCCGGATTGGAAAGGCGTAGGCGATTATTCTTACTTCAGAATGCGGGGTGATCCAGCAGATGAAGATATTAGATACTACACGGATCCGGCGCAACGTGCATTTTCTATGAATGAAAACGGATCTTCGCGGGTATCAGAAGATACTAAACAATTCGTTTATTCAATGGGCGATAAAGTGTATGGTACGACTGATATAAATCAGAAATTGATGGATTATACAAACGGAAAAATCTCGCTAAACATGACTCCCGATGTTAACCCCCCATCTTCGGGCTTATTTAATCCCGATTCTGTACCGCGCAATCTTTTACAGCCGAACCCACCAGATATGCGCGCTCAAACAGCCCAACAGGTCTATAATCTCGTTACGAGCTTCCCTCAAGAGCTCTGGCAAAATCCTGCGATACAAAATGTGCAGGTAGATATGTCTGGAGTAATTGCTGGTCCCAATTTGCCGCCCAAACAGGAGGGAGGGGGAGTAGTACAGGGGGCAGTCGCTCTTACAGCTGGTCCACTCTGGGTAAACCCGTCGATTTCGAATGTTACAGGACAGTGGGGGTACGATGCAGTCCTTGGACATGAGCTAATAGGACATACTTTTGATAAGCCTTTTTTCCCCCCCGACGAAGTTTGGTGTCAGAAAGCGTATAGCAGTTCTTGCGGACCCGTGTACGCCGGCGAAAACGCAGCAATAGGAATTGAACAAGGAAAACTCGCATTCGTATTTCAGGGACAAACGGCCGGGTTTGTAGATCAGTACGGGACAACAGATGTCTCGGAAGACAAGGCAACCATAGTGCAGGGTATGATGACAAATTATGCAGCGATGCAAAAAGCTGCGCAGACCGATCCAATACTTGCAGCAAAAATGGGTATGGTTCAGTCGAGTCTTGAGACGGCTTCGAATGGTGCGATGAATCAGGCATGGTGGGAAAATCGTACACCGATTGATCCGACGTGGAAGCCAAGTTCGAAGGTGTGGAATACCGATATTTTGACAACAATTCTGAATTACAACGGTGTGCTTGGGCGATAACCTATGATTCGAGTCCTCGCTAGCAAATAAAACTGACTCTAGGCACAAGAGGAAGCGGCCCGATCTCGGAGAGATCGGGCCGCGTCATATGTTAGGTTCGGGTCGCGAGGTAATTCTTGACGTAGTAGACCAAGGACATACCCATGAGCGCGATCGAACTCCAGACAACCAGATAGCCGCCGACGATACATTCTTGCCATGTGTATGCCAAGCCGCAGAGAATGATGACGCCTCCGGCAAACTGCAGAAACGTTTTCACTTTGGCAATGAATATCGTCTCAAGTTTCGGAAACAAGGCACGCAGTAGCAGGTAGCCGCCGATCAGGATCAGCAATTCCAGATTGAAGGGCCACGCGTCGTACTCGACAGGACTGTTCAGGAAGATGACCCACAAAAGCGCGATACCGAACAGCCAATCGACATACTGATCGAAGTGCTGGCCGAATTTCGTGCCCCAATTGAATCTCTTCGCGAGATATCCGTCGATTGCATCACTCACAGCACCAACAAGTGCGAGATAAAACGACGCCGCGACCTCGCGTCCGTATACAAACATCGCAATCGTGCACACAAGCCGGACAGCCGTGACAGCGTTCGGGACGGTGAATACCTCGCGTTTTGCATAGGCAATGCCTCCACTGAAGAGGCAGATATTTCGCTCTTGAAACATGATTCCTCCTCGGGAGTTCGAGCTATTTTCCAGGAACTACGTTACAATTTTCGGGCGACCCTGTCAATCTTACAGACCGAGCGTGAATGTCATTGGTTTCGTGTCTGCGGCGAGCCACGCAGTCGTATTGATAGGAAATTCTCGCACTTTTCCGAGCTCCATATATTTCAATTTTCCATGCTCGAGCGCGTAGTCGAAGATGCGTTTGGTAATCTCGACATCCTTCAAACAGTATTCGCGCACTTTTTCTACCTCTCCAGCGCGCCACCAGCGCAGCGACTGCAGGCCGTCGGCACTTTTCCCTTCGCCGAGCGTTCCTTCGGCAAGTGCGTCGAGCTTCAGCCGACGACCAAGTGACCGATAACTTTCCTGCATGAGGTCCAGACTTTTTATTCGCCGTAGATCGCCAGGATAATATTTATTCAAAATGGGGATGTCAAAATAATCGGAGTTGTAGCCGATCAAGATATCGGTTCGCTCAAGTATCGGCCAGAGCCCGGGTAATTCATTCTCGAGATACGAGTAATACTTCTCAGTCTCTGAATCGTAGATGCAGACGATCGCAATCGAAAGGTTTGCAGGGTCACCAGATCCTGTTTCATTAATCCAGTTCGCCGTTTCAATATCAAAAACAACCGTACGCATGCAAGATTAGCCGAGCGAAGAGAAAAGGTGCTCTGCGATGCGATCCGCGGGGAGTGTGATCTCGGCTGCGGTCGCGAGATTCTTTACGGTATAGCGTCCGCTATCGCGCTCTTTCGTGCCGATCGCGATGACAAACGGAATTTTCATTTTGTCGGCCTGACGAATCTGATCACCAACGCGTTTCTGAGAGAGATTCACCGCGACCGCGACATCTTCGCGGCGCAAATCTTGGGCGAGTTTGATCGCGTGACCTTTTGCACCTTCGTCGATGATACAGATCATGAGTTCGCTCGCCGGTGCGTAGGAGGGCGCAAGCCCGTGTGTCTCTAGAAAATCGCGGACGATGACGTCGCCCATGGCAAAGCCGACTGCCGGGATTTTTTCATCGCCAAACAGCGTGAGTAGGTTGTCGTACCGACCGCCACCGGCAATTGAGCGGCGATTGTGCTCGTCGGTGTCGAAAATCTCAAAGACCATCCCGGTGTAGTAATCGAAGCCGCGCGTGATTTTTGTGTCGACAATCATGTTGCGGACGCCGACGTGTTCGAGCTGTGTCCGCAAATGCTCAAGATATTTACTCGACGTTGTGCGTTCGAGTTGATCAAGTAGTGCGTCTGTTTGATTCCTCTCGATGAGTGCGGCGAGTTCTTTGGGAAAGTCGTCGAGTTTCGTGCGTCGATCCAGGAGTCGCGTGACATCTGCGCGGACGTCTTCGGCGATTTGAATCGAGTCGTAGACACTGTCGAGAATGCGCCGATCAGAAACGCGGATTTCAAAGTTGGAGTCGTCTGCACCTAAGGATCGTAGGACGCCATGGGCGACAGCGATAATTTCCGCGTCTGCTTCGATTCCTTCTGCGCCGATCAAATCGGCGTTGAGTTGCCAGAATTCTCTGAGGCGCCCTCGCTGTGTCCCTTCGTATCGGAAACAATTGGCTATCGAATAATAGCGCGCAGGCATAGGGATATCGCGGCGCTTGTGTGCGATCATACGCGCGAGTGTCGGGGTGAGCTCTGGTCGAAGTGTTACCTCGCGACCGCCGCGATCAGTAAACGTGTAGGTCTGATTATTGACGATCTCCTCGCTCGTCTTCGAGCGGTAGAGCTCGGCGGGTTCGAGAACTGAGGCAGCGTATTCTTCGTAGCCAAAAAGCTCGCAGACGCGCTCCATGTGTTCGAACATGTAGCGCTGGATGAATTGATCCTCTGGGTAGAAGTCGCGGACGCCTTTGTAGCTTTCGGTCGAAATTTTTTCGCCTTTGGCCATGTCGCGTATTATACTTGACCCTCATGAAAACGACAGCGCGAGACGTCATCGTGAAGAAATCCGGTCCTGGAACGGGTCTCGGCCTTTTCGCTGTTCGTAATTTTGACGTCGGGGAGCACGTGGCTGAGTACACGGGGCGGCGTATTCCGACTCGATATGCGGACACTCTAGCGACGCGGTATCTCTTCGAGGTCGATGATGAGTGGACGATTGACGGAAGCGCACGCGACAACATTGCCCGCTACATCAATCACGCGTGTGAACCCAACTGTGAAGCAGAACTCAAAAAGGGGAGAATTCTCATCCGCGCCGCGCGCGGTATCGCGCGCGGCGCGGAACTCACGCTCGATTACGGCGATGAATATTTCGATGAATTTATCCGTCCCATCGGCTGCAAATGCACTCGTTGTTTTAACACATGAGCATCGGCTGACCATCCATGATCATCCACTCGCAGGAGCTCGCATTGCCGGGCGCTTGGTAGAGCATGAGCATCATACCGACCGCGCAGAGCGTCAGCGATGCGACGACGGCAGGCAGACGTTTTTTGAAGTAGAGACTTGCGAGATAGCAGTAGATGCCAAGCGCGAGTAGATCTGACATCGCGCGATGGTAGGGCTGCAGCCATACAGCGTGACTAAAGTTGTGTACGTGAAAATACAGCAACACAGCGATTAAGAACATCGCGATGCAGCGCAAAATCACGCTTTCTTCGTGTGCTGATTTTCTCCACACGGCACACGCGCCAATCGCGATCCATACGGCGTCGATGACAAAGTGCTGTTGGTTTTCTGGCGCAACCAGATTCCAATCTTGAAAAAACCACAGAAAATTAAATGCAGAAAGAATGTACAGATAAAAAAAGCCGGCAGTGAGCGTCGTCCATGCCATGATCGCATCGGCTCGATGCACCGAGAGTATCCGTAGTGCTCCTGCCAGGGATGCACATCCAAGAATCGACGTCGCAACGCCCATCGAAAAATGCGCAAACACGTCGAGGTTGATCCCTTGTCCGTGCAGCAGAAGCGCAGCGAGGTTCGTCATCGCTCAGGCGCTCCCGATAAAGATACCCGCAAGAAACACGAGGACGCCGCCGAACAGGACTTGTACGATCGAAAACCAAAAACTCGTGCGGAAAAAGTGATAACGAATGTAGCCGATCGCGACGAGCTCGAGCGCGACGACGATGTACGCGAGATAGAGCGCTGTCTGCAGATCATTGATGAGGAAGGGAAGCGTATGAAAAATACCACCGACAAAAGTCATCGCTCCGACAATCCCACCGCGGACGAATGGGTGTCCGCGCCCCGTTTCTTTTCCAGTGTCGGAAAGTGCTTCGGCGAAAGTCATGCTGATCGCGGCGCCAATTGCGGCAGCGGTACCGACGAGCAGAGCCACATGAGATTGATGGCTCGCAAATGCCGCAGCAAAGAGCGGCGCGAGCGTTGATACAGAGCCATCGATCAAACCGACGAGACCAGGTTGCACCACACGCAGGAGAAAAGAATGGTCGATAGGTTCAGTATTCCCCTCAGGCATGCTGCTATGGTACACTAGCGCGCATGAAATCGGGAGCACTTATATTCTGGGCTGTGGTTCTTATCATCATGGTGGGAGGTTTGTGAGCGCTTCACTTTTTCCAACCTGGCGGCGGCAAATTTGACCCGCATGCCCC
>CAZOZG010000014.1:0-29202 GCA_964584225.1 uncultured Candidatus Saccharibacteria bacterium
CCGGCGGCCCGTACCAATTGGTATCCGGCCCGTACGCGATTGTGCAATAAAAAAGACGCGCCCCCTCATGGGCGGCCGCGCTTTTTTGCAGCTCTAGTGAATGTTCTGCGAGATCGAGTAGATCGGGGTGATCATCGATACTGCGAAAAATCCGACACCCGCTCCCACGATCACCATGAGGATTGGCTCGACGATGGTCGACATGTCTTTCGTTTTTCGCTCGACCTCGTCTTCATAAAAGATCGCGAGGCGCTGCAGCATGTCGGGAAGTGCTCCCGTCTCTTCCCCGACTGCGATCATTTCGCCAACGAGTGGCGGATATAAATCTTCGCGGCGTGAAAAAGAAGCAGACAATTGTTCACCTTGCCCGACACCCTTTTTCGCACTCAGTACGACTTCACGGAAGTACGAATTTTGAACGACTTCCGCGACGAAATCCAAGGATCCGATCACGTCGACACCTGCCGCGAGCAAGGCCGATAGCGTGCGTGCAGTTCGAGCTGCGTTTACTTCGCGGATGATGTCGCCAATGACCGGAGAACGAAGAAACACCATGTCGGCGATGCGCTTACCTGTCGGTGTTCGCACACCGAAATACAAACCTCCGATGACGGTGACGATACCGGCGAGGACGAGGAGCGTGTGGTGCGAAAGCGCATCGCTGATCCCGATGATGATTTTTGTGGTGAACGGAAGTTGCACGCCCATGTCACGGAAAGTCGACGCAAGTGTCGGCACGACGTATATCATCATCAAGCCTCCGATAATAAAAATCGCCGCAAGAATGATCGACGGGTACATCATCGCGCCACGAATTTTCTTCTTGAGTGTGTAGGAGCGCTCCATCTGATCAGCGACGACCGTAAACGCGCCGGGCAAATTGCCTCCTTCTTCACCGGCGCGGACCATTGCGACAAAGAGTTTGGAAAAAACATTCGGAAATTTCCCTAGTCCGACATGGAGTGCATTACCACGGCGGACTTCATCAGCCACCTGTGCGATGATCCCCGAAAATCGTGGATTTCTCGCCTGGCGCTCGAGGACAGCAAGCGCCCGCGCCAGTGGCAAACCGGCAGAAAGCATGGCGCCAAGATTGCGCGCAAAAATGATTTTGTCGTGCTCTTTCACGCTCCTGATACGCGCATTCCAATATGAGAGATCCCACAGGCTGTGGCTTACAAGTTCCGAAACCGACAAGAGCCGTCCACCCTCACGACGCACGATCTCATAGACTTTGAAGCGGTCTTCCGCTTCTGCAGTTCCCTTATATATTTCACCGCCCGCTTTCTCGGCGGTGTACGCAAACCGCAACATTCCTTTAGTATACCGTCGGGAGCGTCGCGTCGTTGCACTTTTTCCACCATGCTATAGTGAGCGCATATAGGAGTAATCAATGTCTATGACTGACCCACTCGAAGACTTTAATCGCGAAATACAGCATTTCGATAATCGGATTAAAGAGTTGGTGAAGCAAATCGGAGAGCACGACAAAGCCATTGAGCGTGAGACCCTAAAAAAAGCTGATTTGCAGCGTCAAATCCTTGATCTGGAAAAACAAAAAAGTAACGAAGTGTTGAAACGAAACCAAAAGGAGCGTGAGCTTTTGCAGGCGAGAACGACCCAGCACTAATTTCGATCACTCCGCAATCACGCGAAGCACTTCTTCAATCGTCGTGATGCCTTGCACGGCTTTGAAAATGCCATCTTCTGCCATCGTCAGCATGCCTTCGGTGCGAGCTTGCTTGTGCACTTCATCGACGGTCGCATTTTTCATCATCAATTCTTTGATCGCGCTTGAGACAGAGAGCGTTTCGTACACACCGATACGACCTGCGTAGCCAGTCGCGCATTCGGGTGATGGCTTTGCCTTGAAAAACGGCATATTTTTCCACGTGGTGTCAGCAGCAATCGCCTTTTCTTCCTTGAGAGATCGCAAGACGACGCCGGGATCGATGATTTTTTCAAGCTGCGCTTGTTCGTCGCGCGAAAGTGAATACTTCGCAGCGCCTTGGCAGAGTTTTCGAGAAAGTCGTTGGCCGATGCAAATGCGCAACGTCGAAACCAAGAGGAACGGCTCGACGCCCATGTCGAGGAGTCGTGGGATCGCGCCGGCTGCGGTGTTGGTGTGAAGTGTCGAAAGCACCAGGTGACCGGTCAAGGCAGCGTTGATCGCGAGCGAGGCCGTCTCTTTGTCGCGAATTTCACCGACCATAATAATGTCGGGGTCTTGGCGCACGAGACTTCGCAAGCCATTTGCAAACGTAAATCCGATTTCTGGACGCACTTGTGTTTGATTGACGCGTTTCATTTGGTACTCGATCGGATCCTCGACAGTCGAAATATTTACATCAGGCGTATTTAAAATATCGAGCAATGTGTAGAGTGTCGTGGATTTTCCAGCACCGGTGGGACCGCAGGAAAGAATGAGGCCCGTCGTTGCGCGCATCGCTTCGTGTAAGCGTTCGAGCGCAGCACCGTGGAAGCCAATACTCTCGAGCGTAAAACCAGAAATGTTATCGCGTAAAATACGCAACACTATCTTTTCGCCGTAGTACGTCGGCAATACCGAAACACGGAAGGACGTTTTTTCACCGCCATTATTTTCTACGGCAAAACGACCATCTTGCGGAAGTCGGTGTTCGTCGAGGCGCATGTTGGCCAGAACTTTGAGGCGCGCCGTAAGGGCGGGAGCTGCGTGTTTGGGTAATTCCATCGCGTCGTGCAAGATGCCGTCGATGCGGTAGCGAATGAGGAGCGTTTGCTCCATCGGCTCGATGTGAATGTCCGAAGCGCCTTGTGCACTCGCGTGGCGCAAGAGTGTATCGACAATGCGTACAGCTGGCACACCTTCGGCGACTTTGCGCAAATCTTCTTCGTTGCCCGCTCCACCCGCCTGCGCGAGCGTCTCAGTCTCCTTTTGAATGACGTCGCCGAGATTTTCTTTCAGCGACTGCTGGTACTGCTTCAGTGCAGCTTTGATTGAGGCAACGTCGGTGAGTCGCGGCAAGACTTTGAGTTGCGTTTTCTTTTTGATGAAATCGATCGCGGCCAAGTCGTCTGTGTCGAGCATCGCGACTTCGAGGTCGTCGCCTTTGTGACCATACGCGATGATGTTGTTGCGTCGCGCCACCGGCTCGGGGATCAGAGAGAGCGTTTCGTAGGAAATATTAGTGCCCGACAGAGAAACAAATGGAATGCCGAGGATATACGCGTATGTGCGGCGCAGCTCATCTTCCCCGATTGAATTGTGCGCGGTGAGAATGTCGCCGACTGGCTTGCCGCTTTGTTTCGCCTCCTTTTCCGCAGCATCGAAGTCTTTGCCTGAGACGAGTCCTGCATCCGACAAGAAGGTCTTCAAATGCGTGTCGGAGATGTACATGTAGAAAGTATAGCGCACCGAAAAGAGAGTCGGCCGCACGATGACACGTGCGGCCGACTAGTTTGATCTAGGCCCGAATAAAGTTAGTGACTGATCTCCGAGGTCACAATGAACATCACTGTGATCCAGAGAAATGTGAGGAAACGTTTGACCGAATCCGGCAACGGTACGGGAATACATTTTGTATGCTCGATTGCTACGACAACTCCATTCGCAGCAAAAAAGTAAGTGAACCAGAAGTTGAGCGGCGCGGCACCAAACTTCAAGATCCACGACGCCGCATCATGCAGCCAACCCATCAGCACAAACACCACCAAGACTGACGGCAGTAGTACCAGTCGAGTTTTCACCCTACGCCGAATTAACCTGATGATAACCAGACACATCCAGTGAAGTGCTGGGTTCCACTTGCCCCAGAAATCCCCCACTGACCTGGCTTCCCAAAATCTTCCGGGAAATAACCAGACGTCTGGTCTTATTGAGAGACCCGCCATCCTGCCCTCCCGGTTGTCACGATGTCGCTATCAGAGAAAGTACAACGAATGTCACGGAGGGTCAAATCCGGTAATGATTGCAGCGCTGCCACGTCTATGAGAAGGTAGGGCTCTTGGGCCCGCGATTATTAGATCCTTATCTCATTAATTGACTAACTTCATATGAAAACGAATCACAATAGGTCCAATAACACGATGATCGTCGGCGCTATCGCGGCCGGCTTTGTGTCATTGGCGATTGCAACGTTCGTCCACGCCGCAACCGGTCCGACGATAACAACTGCGATCATGACATCAGGCAACGCTACGACAACGTCAGCAGCTATCGGCTCGAATGTCCACGACTCAATCATCGTCGCTGACCCGGCTGCGTCGACGACGCCAACAGGCACGGTCAACTTCAATCTCTTTTCGGGGACAAGTTGTAGCGGCGCGCCGACTGTACAGTCGGGCGTTTCTCTCGTAAATGGCATGGCATCGTCCAACGCAACGACAACTCCTGCGGGCGGGCTCTCATATCTTGTCGCGTACAACGGTGACAGCACCTTCAGCGCTGCGACGAGTTCGTGTGAGTCGCTCACCGCGACACAGCTGACGCCGACAGTATCGACAAACATCCTCAACGCAAGCTCAAACGCAGTGATTACGTCGGCAATCGCATCAACGAGTGTGACGGACCGTGCGACAGTAACAGGTGCCGGCGCGACACCGACAGGCACGGTTGATTTCACCTTCTACAACAACAATGCTTGTAGCTCCGGTAGCAACGCTGGAAGTGGCATCTCGCTCTCTGGCAACACGGCGACCTCGAGCACTGAAGGAGCGCTCGCCGCTGGCTCGTACTCGTTCAAAGCGCACTACAACGGCGACGCAAACTACGTCGCAGCTGATGGCCCGTGCGAGACGCTCTCGATCGGCACGGCGAATGTCGGCATCACAACCGCACTCTCATCCAACAGCATTACAGCGGGCAACTCTGCGTACGACACCGCAGCGCTCCAGAATACGCTCTCGGGCGCTGGCGGCTCAGTACAGTACGTTGTATATACCGACAATGCATGCTCAAGTGCACTCCAAGGCGCGGGCGTGATGTCGGTCTCGAACGGCTCTGTCCCGAATTCAAATTCGGTGCTCTTCAATAACCCCGGCACCTACTACTGGCAAGCTGCGTACTCAGGCGATCAGAACAACGCCGCCGCGACATCGACGTGCTCGAGTGAAATCTTAAACGTGCTTGCAACTTCGACGCCTCCGGCGACGACAACACCGGGCACTATCAACGGCGAAGTCTTCAACGATCAAAACGGCAACGGCTCGATCGATTCGGGCGACAATGGCCTCTCGGGCTGGAAGGTACAACTCTCTGGCTTCTTCTGGCGCTTCCACGGATTCTTTGGCTTCGGTAAATGGGGCTGGAACTGGGGCGGTGCGCAGACGGCGACGACCGACGCCAACGGGAACTACTCATTTGCCAACGTGCAGGACGGCTTCTACTTTGTGAGCGTGAAACCGCAAAATGGCTGGAAAGCAACAACGCCGCCTGCTGAAGTTGCGTTCATTCAAAACGGCAAAGTGGTGAATGGCATCAACTTCGGCGAAATGATGCAAAACGCTACGTCGACGCAAGGGAACGGTCACGGCAAAGGTGACGACCAAGGTGATGACAACGGCAACGGCAAAGACAATGGCAACCACGGGCAAGGCAACAATGGAAAGCACCTCGGCGAGATTAAGCACGGCAAAACGCCGAGCGGAAATAACGGCAAGCACGAGGACGGAAACGGTCAGGGAGAAAACAACGACGACTAACGTCTTTCGCCTTGACTCGAGCGGCCCCGCCTTCGGCGGGGCCGCTCTGTATTATTTCTTCGCAACTGCTGGCTTCATCCGGTGCGTCATATAAATGAGCGGGATCGAGACGAGCCCGACGACGACCTTGATCGCAAATCCAATAAAAATACTCTGGATGACGACTTGCTCCGCGACCGTGCCGATGAATGCGATCGTGAAGAAAAAGAAACTGTCGATAAGCTGCGCGAGGATCATGACGATCGCGAGTCGCAACCACCAGTGCGTCGAATGGTAGCTCTCACGCCACGCGCGGTAGAGATACACGTTGAAATACTGCGCAATTATGTACGCGCTGAGGCTTGCGATCGTGATGCGCGGCGTCATCCGGAACAACGTCGCCATCAGTGTCGAAATGTGCGATGAAGCATCAGGGCCGGTAAGCGAAAGCGTCATCTGCGTCAGGATCTGAAAAAGCAACACGCCACCGACGCCTATCCAGATAGCCCGGATTCCCTCTTCATGCGAGCCGTGTTCCATCAAAAGATAAATCGCAAAAAAGACACACGCGTAAAATACGTTGCCGACATTCGTCACGAAGCCAAAAATTGTGTAGAGCTTTACGCCGAGGATGCTGATGAGGAGTAAATTGACGATTATGCTGCCATAGAGCCATTCTCGTCCGCACCGATACGCCAGGAGGACCGCGGTTAGATCCACGACGGCCTCCGCTGTGAGCGTCAGCTCGTTCATGTACGGCAACACTACCACCGTCCCCATCTGACGCAACTATGTTTGCTTTCTCGCCTTCACATGCTACAACTCGGTCAGAAATAACTCTGGAGAATGAACATGAAACTTGAGTACTCAATCCAAGAAATGCGTGAAGCCGCCGCGAGCCTGTTCGAAAACGGTTCCGGCGCTTTACGAGCCGGCGAGACCGAGAGAGGAAAAATCTTACTCGGTATCGCGGAGAAACTGTGGCTAGAGGTCGAGGATTTCGGAAATGCTCAGAAGGCGCGGAATCTTCAACTGGGCCTTCCAATGAATGCAATTGGTCTACCGCGTCACATTCATCATGATTGATAGCAGAACCATGAAGACGGCCTCGCTTAACTGTCGGGGCCGTTGACTTTTTACGCGAGTGCGAGTATAGTGCCTGCATTAGTTCCGCCTTCGGCGGAATGTTTTTTTAGAAAGATTCAGTCAGAACAACATAATCCATTATGGCACTATTCGACCTTAAATCGCTCAACTCAGCCCTCGACGAGCTCCAGCAGGAGCGCGGCATTTCACGTGAATCAGTCGTGGAAGCCCTCGCGACAGCCCTCGCTGCTGCCTATCGCCGCGAGTACGGGAAACGCGGCCAGATCATCCGCGCGACGTTCAACCCCTCGACCGGCGATATGGAATTTCGCCAAGCAAAAATCGTCGTCGACGACACCTTGGTGCGCAAAGAAGGCGAAGAGGCGAAAAACGATGAAGATCACCGTTCGCGTTTCAATCCGGAGCAACACATCATGATCGAAGACGCGCGTCGCATCAAAAAGGATGCGCAGCTCGACGAGGAAATTTCGTTCCCGCTGGAGACGCGCGAGGAATTCGGCCGCATCGCCGCGCAAGCTGCAAAGCAGGTGATCATGCAGAAAGTTCGCGAAGCGGAACGCGCGTCGATCATTTCTGAATACGGTGAGCGCGAAGGCGAGATTGTCACCGGCCACGTGCAACGCTTCGAGCGCGGCAACCTTTTCATCGACCTCGGTCGCGCCACAGCTATCCTTCCCTATGACGAACAAATCCCGGGCGAGCGCTATCGCCAAGGTGAGCGCGTCCGCGCACTTTTGCTTCGCGTCGATGAAGGTGTACGCGGTACTTTCATTCGACTTTCCCGCTCACATCCGCGTTTTCTCACCAAACTTTTCGAAGCTGAAGTGCCAGAAATGGCGTCAGGTGTCGTCGAAGTCAAAGGCATCGTCCGCGAGCCCGGCTCACGCGCTAAAATCGCGGTGCATTCCAATGATGAACACGTCGACCCGGTCGGCGCACTCGTCGGCCAGCGCGGCGTACGTGTCGCCGTCGTGACGTCTGAGCTTGGTGGCGAAAAAATCGACGTCGTCGAGTGGTCCGAAACTGCTGGCGACTACGTGAAAGAAGCACTAAAACCAGCACAGGTACTCGAAATCGAACTTTTTGAAGAGGAAAACCGCGCAGTCGTGAAAGTCGCTGAAGATCAACAGTCGCTTGCGATTGGCCGCGGCGGGCAAAACGTCCGCCTCGCCGCGCGTCTCACGGGTTGGAAGATAGACATCCGCTCCATGGGTGGTGAGCAGGTAGAAGGCGCTGAGGAAGGCGGTGTCAAATCAGAAAACAAAGATGAAAAAGTAGTATTGGCGGAAGAAGCCGCTGAAGAAGAAACTGCCGAAAAAGATGAAGACATTACCGAGGCGCAACCGGAAGATCGAGACGTCCCGTCGGAGAAAGTTGAAGAGCAAACAGAGTGAACGTATTAAAAAGTGTGAGCGGCGGGGTCATACGACCCCGCCGCTTTTTTGTGACCACGTTCAGGCCTTATCATTCTTCGTCGGGTCGACCGTGCCGTTGAGCATCGCGTCCATATCTTTTTGCTCTGCAACAGCCATGAGATCGACGTGCTCTCCGCGCTGAAGCGCTCGCAATCGCTCGAAGGCCTCTTGGTAATCCACGCCGGCCTGATTCCCGCGGGCGTAGTACACGGCGTCCACATACGCCTGCGTGATCTGTTCCGGCAAGTCCGGTAGCGTTCGTAATTCTTCGTCTCCGGGCTCAAGTTCGACGGGTTTCACCGACCGTCTGACCAGTTCTTCGATCCGAGCTCTGTCGTGAATACCTTGATCGGCCGCCAACTTGGTGAGTCGTTTTATGGTCAACACCGTCTGGTATCGAGACGGCATCTGATGCTGTATTTTCATCTTTCCTCGCTTGTCTGTCGTGCAGTAGCTTGGCCCATCCAACACCAGCAGCCCCAAAAAGTCAAAAACTTCAGCGAAATTTCAGCGTGTAATGCATAAGGTGAGCATGGCCTCAACTGAGAGGTCGTTAACAGTGGAGTACTCCAATGTTGAAGAAACTTAGTTCTTTAGGTGCCGCCGCGACAATCGCGCTTGGCATGTCTGCCACGGCGCCGAAGCCCGCCGAGGCACACATCCATTGGTTGCCGATCATTGCGATCGGTCTCTCAAGCATGGCGTTTGGAGCTTCGGCTGCCAACGCCGGCTGGTTGGGCCCCCAACACGGCAAGCGGTACGCGAGCACGGGGACGCCGCGATACGCGACGGATTCCTCGATGCCGCGATACGAGCCGTGGGTTGGCGCGGGCGTAAGAAAAGTCGTTCGCCATCGCGCGCCACAGACTGAAAAGCAGGCCCAAAACTAAAGGGCTCTGCCACGTCCTGGAGCTGGCGGCGCATCCGCGCCGCCAGCGTTTCTTTTGCTTTTCGCGCTCATCTGTTACACTCTGCCGCATATGAACCTTTGGCACGATGTACCGCTCGGCGAAAACGCCCCAGAAGAAATTAATGTCATAGTCGAGATCCCCCGCGGGTCCAACAATAAATACGAGATCGACAAAATGACTGGTCTTATTAAGTTGGATCGCACCAACTATTCTTCTGCTGCCTATCCGGTCGACTACGGCTTCGCGCCGCAGACACTCTGGGACGACGGCGACGCGCTCGACGTCATCGTCCTGACGACCTACCCGCTCCAGACAGGCATTCTCGTTTCGGTTCGCCCGGTGGCGGTCATGGAAATGATTGACGACGGGGAGTCCGACTACAAAGTGATTGCTGTCCCGAGCGACGACAAGCGTTGGGACGACGTGAAGGACCTCAAAGATCTCAATAAGCACACCGTCAAGGAAATTCAGCACTTTTTCGAGACCTACAAGCAACTCAAAGGAAAGGCCAACGAGGTAAAGGTGAACGGTTTTAAGGGCGTGAAAGACGCGATCGCTGCAGTCAAGCGCTCGGTTGAGTTGTACAAAAAGCAACTCGCCAAAAAATAGTTTTCCACGTTTCTTAAAGCGTTTGCGCAAAAAAGCGTGGTGCTAGAATGCACGCATGCCACCGGAAAACCGCTCCAACGAACCGAATCTGCAGGCACCGAGCGGCTCCGCAGGCCCCGTGAGCGGCATCATTATTATTCTTGCTCTCCTCCTTTTTGGTGCACTCTACTTTTGGGGCGAATACCAAAACAACAAGAACACCGCGCCGCCAGTTCCGGTGATACCGAGTGACGCCACGACGACGATTGATTACTCCACGACAACGATCGGGAACTCGACGAGCACGCAGTAATCTGCAATACTCCTCTCGAATGACACACAACATTCGAAATGTGAAAGTCTCGCGCGATGAAAAAGCGTGGGAAGCAGAAGTGCGCGCGGAAATTCCCGCGGAGGTCCTGGAGAAATACCGTGGTGAGAGTCTGAAAGAATTGCAAAAGACGGCAAAGCTCGATGGATTCCGACCGGGACACGCGCCGGTTGAACGCATCGTCGAAGTCTACGGCGAACCGACGATCATGCGACACGCCGCAGAGCACGCGATTCAACATGAGTTACCTGAGCTACTTGCTGCCGAGAAACTTTTGATCATCGACACGCCGCGCGTCGCGACCGAATCGCCGGAAGCTGGTAAAGCCCTTTCGTTCACTGCGCGCGCTCCGCTCGCACCGACGGTTGAGCTTCCCGATTACAAAGCGATTGCAAAGAAAGTAAGCGCGACAAAAGAAAAAGTTGAGGTCACGGACAAAGAACACAGCGATGCGCTCGTCCATTTGCGTCGTGAGCGCGCACGCATCGACCGAATCGAGGCAGGAATAGAGCCACAGAAAGCTGCTGAAGAAATCAAAGCGCTTGCTGAAGCCGATCTCCCGGAGCTCGACGACATGTTTGTGCAGAGCCTCGGATACGAAGGCGCCGCGCAGTTTGTCGAAGCGTTGCGCTCCAACATCAAGAACGAAAAAGAATTACAAGCGCGTGAGAAAAACCGCGCCGCGATTCTCGACGAGCTTGTGAAAAAGTCGACCATTCACTACCCTGCCATGTTGCACATGTATGAACTCGACGACATGGAAGCGCGCATGAAGGACGATCTGCAACGAATGGGCACACATTTCGATGCCTACCTTACACAAGCGAAGAAATCACGCGATGAGATCCGCGCGGGCTGGAACGAAGCAGCGGATAAGCGTGCGAAAGTGCGCCTGATCCTTGCAGAAATCGGTCGACAAGAAAAAATCGAGGCCGAAAAAGCTGAGCTCGACAAAGAAATCATGCACGCCAAAGAACATTATCCAAATGCCAACGACGAAGCGCTCAGAATGCACATCTCGCACGCGATGCGCAACGAAGCGGTGCTCAATTTCCTGGAATCTACTACATAAAAAGATACAGGCGGGATTTCTCCCGCCTGATTTTTAAAACGCTGAAACGCTGGCTCCCGTCAGGCCGCTGCCTGGACCGGAATCTGTACCGCGCCGCGTTCCATGTCCCACATCCTGAACGGGATGATCCGCGCCGCCGCTTCCGCCGGAATCTGCATCGGTTCGTTGAGAACGAAGAGATCGACGGGCAGGAAACTGCTCGCGATCGCACTCCTGATCTGCATATGATCGGCGCCATCGCGTTTGCCGACACGACCAGTACCGATGTTGACGATCGAGTACGAATGGTGCGGCTCGCACTTCCAGAGGTAATCCATCCCGTAGCGGACGTACTGGTCGGCGTTCTCCCACCCGCCTTTGCCAAGACGATGGCACACGAGCATGTGCAGCTCGCGCGAACCGTCATAGTCGAAAGAAACTACGGTTCCGAGCTTGATGCTCCTCGTGCGCTTGATTTTGCCCACGAAGGGCTTTCCAATCCCGCGCACGTCATCGAATTCGGTATTCATCGCGATGATGATGTGTGCCTTGTTCGAGGGGTCGAGAATGTTTCCGACCTTAATATGCTTAATCATGATGTCTGCGCTCCTTACTGCGTTGACCGCAGAAGACAATACCACACAGCACTCAGAGCTCAAGTGCCGATCACATGAATTCATTCCGCAAAATTTGCACGCGGATGTATTTCTTTGATACACTCCTCGCATGAATAACACCAGATCTCAGATGTTAGTGCCGATGGTAGTCGAAAAGACCAGCTTCGGCGAGCGCGCATACGATATTTACTCGCGACTTTTGAAAGAACGCATCGTTTTCTTGGGCGGCCCGATCGATGGCGACGTCGCCAACCTCGTTATTGCACAGTTCCTCTTCCTCGCCTCCGAAGATCCGAAGAAAGACATCTCTTTCTACATCAATTCTCCCGGTGGCATGGTCTCTGCCGGCCTTGCAATCCTCGATACGATGAACCATATCCAGCCCAATGTCTCGACGGTTTGTGTCGGTATGGCTGCTTCTATGGGCGCAGTGCTTCTTTCTGCGGGCGAAAAAGGTAAGCGCTACGCTCTGCCGAACGCTGAGATCATGATTCACCAGCCTTCAGGCGGCGCTGAGGGTATGGCCGCAGACATCGAGATCACCGCCAAGCAAATCCTGCGCCTGCGTGAACGACTGAACAAAATCTTGGCGAAAAACACCGGCCAGAAGCTTGAGAAGATCGAAAAGGACGTCGATCGCGACTTTTTCATGACTGCCGACGAGTCTGTGAAATACGGAATCATCGACAAAGTATTGACATAGCAGCGCTACTGTCGTCCATCGCTATTGAAAAATAGATGGTCTGATGTATACTCCCGATGTACCTCTTTATGAATTCACCATTTTCATCCGCCGCGCACCGCTATCGCGCACTGGGCGCCAGCACCATTACGTTTGGGCTTAACGACAGCGTACAAGGAGTCGTCGCATCTTCGTAACACATCGGTGCGCGTCGATTATCGACGCGTATGTCTACAACAGAAATACTGCTTTTACTCGCAGCCGCCGGAGGTGGTGGTGTTGCGCTTGGTTATTTCTTGCGCCTCATTATCACACTCGGTAAACGCGGCTCACTTGAATTAGAAATCCGCAAAATGCGACTCGACGCCGAGGAGCGCTCCAAGAAAATTATCGAGGGAGCTGAAGCGGCTGGTCGTGAAAAAGTAGATCAACTCACTGCCGAGACAAAGGAACGTGAACGCGACCTCAAAACGACCGAAGAGCGTCTTGTGCGCAAAGAAGAATTGCTCGACAAGCGTCAGGGCAACCTCGACACAGAAGCAGAAACCCTCACCAAGAAGACGGAAGATCTGCAAAAAGCAAGAGAACACACTGATTCATTGGTCCGCGCACAGCAAGAAAAGCTAGAAAAGATTGCCGGGCTCAATGCGGAAGAGGCAAAGGGCGAACTTATCAAGTCGATCGAGAAGCAGTATGAAAACGATCTCGAAGGTCGCATGCGCAAACTCGAAATCGCCGGCAATGACAAACTTGAAGGCCGCGCGAAAGAAATTTTGACGACCGCCGTGCATCGTCTCGGTAATTCTGTCGTTTCCGACGTGCTCGCAACGACGATGACGCTCCCCAACGACGAGATCAAAGGAAAAATTATCGGCAAAGAAGGCCGCAACATCCGCGCCTTTGAGCGCGCGACCGGCGTCGACGTGATTGTCGATGACACACCGGGCACGATCACACTTTCTTCCTACGATCCGATCCGTCGCCAGGTCGCGCGCATCGCACTTGAGAATTTGATTCTCGACGGTCGCATTCAGCCTGCGAAGATTGAAGAGTCAGTGCAAAAAGCCGAGGCAGAAATCAACAACATCATTAAGAAAAAAGGTGTCGAGGCAGCGTACAACGCGAAAGTACAAAATGTGGACCCGAAATTGCTTCAGATTCTCGGCCGCCTCTACTTCCGCACTAGCTACGGACAAAACGTCCTCGATCACTCAGTCGAGGTCGCACACCTCGCCGGTATGCTCGCGGAGGAATTAGGGGCTGATCCGGCAGTGGCGCGCGCAGGTGCCCTCTTCCACGACATCGGGAAAGAACTTGATCATGAGGTACCTGGCACACACGTCGAGATCGGTCGCCGCATTTTGCAGAAATTCGGCGTCAGCTAGGCGGTCGTGAAAGCGATGCAGGCTCACCACGAGGAATACCCGTACGAAACTCCCGAATCGATGATTGTGCAGGTTGCAGACGCCATCTCTGGTGGCCGCCCTGGTGCGCGCCGCGATTCTGTTGAAAATTACATCAAACGACTCGAAGATCTCGAGGCACTCGCCAAAGGATTTCCCGGCGTTGAGAAAAGCTTCGCAATCTCCGCTGGTCGCGAAATCCGCGTCATCGTGAAGCCCGAAGAAATGGGTGATCTTGAAGCTCGCAAGCTCGCACGCGACATCGCCGATAAGATCGAAAAAGACCTCCAGTACCCCGGCGAGATCAAAGTGAGCGTCATTAGGGAGACGCGAGTGATCGAATACGCTAGATAATCCAAAAACGCGCGCCTGCCCCGTTGGAAGCGAAGCTTTCCAAGCGGGGTCATCGAGTACGCACGATAGAATGGCTCTAATAAGCCATATTCTGAGATCACGATTTGGTGGCTTAAAACCTGTTGATTTGACCTATATGTCAATTGACACACCTAAAATAGGGCTCAAAATGGTCTTGTTAGGGTCGACTGACTCTTTTTTACTAGAGCAATCAATCAAGACATATGGCAAACAAAATGGATTTAGCCGACAAAGTGCACCAAACGATCGGCTGCACAAAAGCAGACGCTGAACGCGCCATCGAGGCCGTGATCGCCATGATCACCGAATGCCTCAAGAAAGGCGAAGAGGTCTCAGTGGCTGGTCTCGGCATTTTCGAGGCAAAGATGCGCGCAGGCCGCACGGGCCGCAACCCTCGCACTGGCGCAACCATTCAGATTAAATCGATGAAAGTGCCGAAATTTCGCGCTTCGAAGACTTTGAAAGACGCAGTGAAATGACTCTCTAGTTTCTCTGCACAAAATCCCGCCATAGGCGGGATTTTGTGCATAAAAGATAACAGCGCTCGCAGTCATGCGAACGCTGTTTGAAGGATTGCCCTTGATACCTTAGTGGATTCCTCTGGGGTCACGCAGTTTGGTGTAGTCACGCCTCAGAAATTTTTCCATGCACGGCTCAATGTAGTCGAGTTTGACATCTGGCCCTGGGAAGAGATACGCCTGAGTGCGTGAGATCATTTGGATGAATTTTATGCGACGCTCTTGCCGATCTTTTGCCAAATAGAGTTCGCGCTGCTTTTGACTACCCTCGCTGTCGGTCCAGATTGTACGAGAGAATTCCCAAAAGCATATCTCAGACAAACTTGATTGCACTGCGAGATCTGCTTGGTGCCGAGCCTCAGTAGCACTGACATAGCCCAGCACCCAAATGATCGTCGCCATACCGGCCAAAAAAACTGCGACGAGCAGCACTGCCAGAAAGGCGTGGCGCTCCGTCAATGAAGACTTGGCCTTCCCCTCGGTGCTTTCAACGTTCTGAATGCCGTCCATAACTTATCTCCCTCTTTGTTGCGAGACATCTTTGCAGGTTTAATAGTTGCTTTCGGCGGGATATTAGCCCGCGCTCGGTCGGACGATAATGTACCAAAAGTTTTCGTCCGAACGGACGATATACCTTGGATCTACGTCACGCAGAACAAACCGATCAGCTTGCGCGTGCTTGCTGATAAGTTCGGCTGCCGCCTCGGTCAGATCTTTCCCCCAGCAACCACAATTGCAGGGATAGAGAAAGACGACCTGTTTTCCGTCCGGAATCTCTGGGAGCTCATCAGGCCCCCAAGTCCAGAAGGTTTGACCACCAGCACCGTTTCGGATTAATCCGTGGTGCTCAACTTCCGCGTCCTTAAACACGCGGGCATTTGTCTCACGGGTCGACTTTTCCATAGTACCCTCCAAAGGCAGGCGCCGGAATGGCGCGGTTTCAAGGTTCAACTACCGATATAGTAGCAGGTTGGAAGATATCTGTCAATAAGAGTCAACATTTCTATGGCTCTAAAACTGCATATATTTGATATTGTCGAAAAATATTGACACAAAATAAACATTGGATTATACTCCTTTCTATGGCTGAAGAGATCTCGAAAACGCTTGGATCACTGGGTCTTTCCGATAGAGAAAGTGCGGTCTATCTGGCGCTTCTGGAGATGGGTCGCGGGACGGTGACGCGGATAGCTCGGAAGGCCAACATAAATAGGACGAGCGGGTATGACGTGCTCGATTCCCTCGCCCATCAAGGATTGGTGCGTTTTTCCGGCAAAGAGCCAAAGCAAGAATACGTCGCCGAATCACCCGACCAGATTGTCGCTATGCTCGAGAGGCGTTTGCAAGCAACTGAATCGCAACTAAAGATCGCAAGAGAATTCACGCCGCAACTCAAGAGCATGCATCGCGTGGAAGATCGCCCGCAGGTGAAATTTTATGAGGGAACTGAGGGCCTCAGGCAGGTGTACGAAGACACACTCACTTCTTCGGAGTCCATCCGCGCATATGCGACGGTGGACGACATGCACAAAGGACTGCCAAATTATTTTCCCGAATACTACAAGCGGCGCGCGGGTAAAGGAATCTCCATACGCGCAATCGTTCCCAAGACCGAAGCAGGAGTTGAGCGTGGCAAGCTGGACGCTGAAGAGAAACGAGAAATCGCTTTTGTGCCTGCAGACAAATATTATTTCTCTCCGGAGATAAATATCTACGACAACAAGGTGATGATCGCCTCATGGCGAGAGAAACTCGGGATCATCATTGAAAGCAGCGAGATAGCCGACGCAATGAAAAAAGTCTACGAACTAGCGTGGACAGAGGCCAAGCGCCTAAACTCCTCGTGATGTGCGGGATGGGAGAATCGAACTCCCGACCCAAGTTTGGAAAACTCGTGTTTTACCACTAAACTAATCCCGCAGTTTGCGCATCGTACCAGAGTTTTCCGCGGCCGGAAACTTGTCGCCTTAGAAGAAAGCGCGTATATTCGCATGGATGCCATCCCGTTTTCTACAAATTGTTTTTGCTACTGGCATCGTTTTGATACTGATACTCGTTCTGGACTTCAACAAAACTTTTATATCTTCCCCTTCTGCCACAGCCGTCGCAACGACGAGCCAGACCGCGAGCGTGGTAGTGAGTGGAAGCGTTGAGGCGACTACTTCGGTGCCGCTCGCGACTTCCTCCGCCTTTGTAAAAGCTTCGAAAAACCGAACTAAAACGACACTCATCGCCTCTAGCACGTCTCCAACATCAACGTCGACCTCTAATCAGGTTAGGCGCATCGTTGATCCATATTCGACGCCGCCCGTCTCGATTGAGGCGGTAAACGACATGGCACGCTCCGCGCTCGTGAATATTATATGTACCAATCGAGGTGGTGGCAGCTTTCACCCGATCTCCGGCAGTGGCGTGATTATCGATCCGCGCGGCGTCATACTCACAAACGCTCACGTCGCACAATACGTCCTGCTCTCAGAAAGTCTGCGGATCGACCTCTCTTGTGTGATCCGATCTGGCGCCCCCGCGCAGGCGCACTGGTTTGCTGATGTGCTCTACATACCACCCATATGGGTAGGTGCTCACTCGGGTGAAATCAACACAGACAAACCGACAGGCACGGGCGAACATGACTACGCGCTACTGCGCATAGTCGGAAGCATTGATGGCTCACAACTACCTGCGGCATTTCCCTATCTTTCGCCAGACGTACGCGACGGGATCGGCTTTCTCGACGACTCGGTGCTTGCCGCGAGTTACCCTGCTGAATTTCTCGGTGGCATCCAAGCTGAGAACAACCTCTACTCTGCCACTTCTGTGACGACCATAAAACAACTGCTTACTTTTGCCACTACATCCATTGACCTTGTGTCAATCGGGGGCATCATCGAGGCCCAAAGCGGATCATCGGGCGGCGCGGTCGTGAATGCATGGAATCGACTCATCGGCATCATCACAACCACGAGCGAAGGAACGACAACAGCAGCGCGCGACCTCAGAGCGATCACCCTCAGTTACATAGATCGCGACTTAGAAGCACAAACGGGTGTATCGCTCGAAAGCATGCTGCAGGGTGACCTGACAGCAAAAGTTGATGCATTCAAGGATACTGCCCTGTCATTGATTCAAATGTATCTCAAAGACATACCAGTGCACTCGCAATAACCATCGGGGCGCCGAGAATCGAACTCGGTCTACGTGCTCCCAAAGCACGCGTACTACCGGTATACTACGCCCCGAGAAACACTCAGCATGCTAACACAACAAAAGAAAAACCGCTTTGATGATCTCAAAGCGGTTTGAATGTGTTCTCATTCTCATCCCAGATTCTATATCCTGCTCGAAGCACAGCTTTACGTTTTTTTGGATCGTCTGTCATGAGTTGGATGTATTTCGTGATATCCAGGTCACGGAGAGCTTTGATCTCGTAGACGTAACTTCGTCGGTCCGGGAGTTTCCTGAGCTTTGTAGTACGCCGGTAGTAGTCTCCACTCTCGCGATAGAAACGCTCTTCTTCCATGATCGCAACCTTAGGCGCAAGACCCCATCCCTTCCCCTCGCTATGGGGCGAGAAGACGATGACTCCTGTCCATTTCTTAATCTCGAGCATCGCATCATGCAGTTGCTGCCTACAATCGCAATGCATCGAGTGAAATGTCTGTCCGAATAAGCACGCAGACTGGATGCGGACCAGCGGTGCTTTCTTCCACTGACCTGCATCAACCCTGCCGGATGTTATCGATATCAGTTCAACTTTTGGCCCGAACCACCGCCTGAATTGATGGTGACAGAGACGGTACGTCCCGAATTCGGTTTGCAGTTGAGTTTCGATGGTAATTGCCATGTCACTCCCCGTTTCGGCGATAACAACCATTTTCAAGCGCGAATTCTGCGGATTGTCGAGCTAGGACGATCTGGTCAACCGGGAACGGATTTCGCCAGTACTGGCTGTAGTGCCCCAATGTGACACATCCTGTCCTGCTCATAGATCTGTATCCGCCGATAACGAAGGTTGCGAACATGATCGCCAACACGACGATAAGGAAAATCAGGGGTATAGAGTACTTCATGTGCTTTCTCCATTTTGGTTGGAACCACTCCAACTTTCTGCTGACATTATGGACTCAATGAGATATCTATGCTGGAATCTGTATCAATTTGGAGACAACATACAAGTAAATGAGCCATATATCAGCTATATAAATGAAATTAGTGTCGGAAATATTGACATATTTTCAATACATGAAAATATGGAATCATGGCAAATCCACACCCTTTCCATGTTCTGCAGGACATAGGTCTGTCGGAAAAGGCAGCTTCTATATACTTCGCCCTCCTCAACAAACAACGAATGTCGGTCTCTGACCTTTCACGTGAAACCGGCATAAAGCGCCCGACGTGCTACGAACAGCTTGAACAACTTCTGAAAGACGGTTTTGCGACAAGGACACCCTTCGGCAGGAGAACTTTCTATTCACCGGTTGAACCAAAACGCGTATTGGCAAACTTTCGTAAAAAAGTAGACATCCTCGCCCAGAGTGTTGATGAGATGACGGTTATTCGAGAAAATGCAATAAATAAGCCAAAGATCAGTTATTACGAAGGAAAACGGGAGATAAAGGGCATATACGAGGACCTCTTCAAGACAGTGGGAGACGTGTACTCAATCTTTCCCGCCGCAAGCTTCTTCGAAAACTTCACGGAGGAGGAATACGACGAATTTGATAAGTCGATCAGTGGTCACGCGCTCAGGAGTAGAGATCTCTTTGTCAGAGACAAGTATGTCAAAAAGATCAAGGAAATAAGGGAAAGAAACGGATCAGATAATAAGCTGGACAAGGTCCTGCCGAAGGATTTCGACTCAAAAGTAGACGTGCTGATCTATGCCGATAAGGTAGCCTTAGTGAGCCTGAAAGATTTGTCGGCGATTGTAATAGAAAACCGAAACATCGCCGAACTGTTCAAAAATCTACACAATTTGGTCTGGAAATCCATATAGGACAGATCTATGTCCTATAGAAAATAGCTACATAACCTGCTCAAATAGCCTACAGCGCGCTTTGCGTGTTCTTGTATCTAGCAATACCCCTACGACATCGATTTGATATTCCCTGCTGTCGTTCGTAGAGTTCATGTACATCTCAGCCGTCCGAGCAACCTTGTGGAGCTTCGCGGGATGAGCCATCTCTTCCGGCCTATAGTCGCTGTTTTCACGTGAAATGTCTCCCAAGGTCTCGCGTGAAACCGACTTTACCTCGACAAATCGCACTACCCCCTTCGACTCTGCAATGATATCGATCTCGCCCCACGGCTTCCTGTAGTTCCTTTGAATGATCTTGAAACCCCTACCTTGAAGATATCGCGCAGCAATTTCCTCACCAATTCTCCCAACCTCTTTGCGTCGGTCATCGGTTTTGCTCACCGGTCGATTATAGTCAATTTCTCCGATAAGACCAGCATATGTTTTCACGTGAAATGCTTTCGGATGTGTAACTTCGAAACGTCCTTTAGAATTCTTCTTATTTGGCTTAAACACTAACTATATCGTCTTCATAATGGACTTTCTGAATAAACCAAAATTGTCCTTTATCCACATTGTCCACACATTTTTCCCCAGTTCTAAAAATTTACACTCGAGCTAGCAAAATCACGTTACGACACGCATAAGCCCTTGACGCCAAGAATCAAATCATACTACGGTGGAGCACATGCAAGTCGCGCGCGCATCTGTTTCCGTTTTTTTTAATGTTGCATTAACACTAACGTTTTTCTTATCAGTTGGGGTGCTTTTACCCGGTTCAGCTCACGCTGACCAAACGTTTTCTATTGAAACGGCTCAGGTCCTTCCACCTGGCCAGACTACAGCGTGCCAGACTCCGCAGGTGGGAGTCTTTACGCCGTATGTATACGACGGGGCACTTCAATCGTTCGACTTGAGTCTTTCTGATCCCTCCTACGTAGCAGTTGTCGGGTCGGCAGGGGAGACATCGATTCCCTTCACGCTGATGACGCGTCAGATCCAAAGCGATGGCTATCTTCGCATTCATGCGGACATCGATGTCCCGATCGCTAGCACATTGCCGGTGACTGTGACCTTGTTATCAGCCAACGGCCAGGTGACGTGTGTAAGCGTCATCTCTACAACCGTCTCCGCCTCTGAAGCGCCCGTATCCACAAATACCCCCACTACTGAAACCGAGGGACCTGGTGCAACGAGTTACCCCTCAGGACCGATGGGTTCGGGATCTGGGTCAGAGCCAGGCACACTGAGCGAAGGTGACTATTCTTCAGCAGTACAGCCTCCAGCAGGAGGGCTCTCCGGCACGGCAACGGGCGCAATGGCGACCTCCGTCGTAAGTTCTTCTATTGGAGATATGCGGACAAACCTAAAGGACATGTGTGTCTCGATGAGCCCGACCAATCTGTGGGTAATCCTCCTCGTGATTTACGCAATTATCGTCGCTGGTGCGACACTGGGTGAAGTCCCTAATAAGGGAACTTACAAGACCGAGCTCATGACCGCCGCGGTTGTGGTTCCGCTCGTGCTCCTATTCGGGCTCTGGTACTTCGCTGATAGCTGTCGCACCGGTGCCTGGGTACCTGTTGTCACGATTGTCATCGCACTTGTCGGACTCTATGCGGCATTCCGGAAGAGCCCACAGATGACGAGCATTATTCCGCTACCCGCTGGCTCCTCGCAACCATCTTCGTCAAGCACATCGAACAAGAAGTAATCTTGGTGCGGATACGGGGAATCGAACCCCGATCTCGTCCTTGGCAAGGACGCGTTCTACCACTAAACCATATCCGCCTTCGCCTCGCTGAAGCTCGGCTTCGGCGGGACGAAGTCCGCGAACCGAGCGAAAGCAGGTTGCGAGCGATTATACAGGGCTCTCAAGTGAACAGCAATTGATACATCATGTGCTCCCGCCAGGATTCGAACCTGGAATAGCAGTTCCGAGGACTGCCGTGATATCCGTTTCACCACGGGAGCGTCCCGCTATCATACCGTCCATTCGCTGTCGCACAATGAATGCACTACAATGATGCCATGAACGACTCCCCGTATCTCGATGTGCCGTCCGAAGTGTTGGCTTTGGATGCCACATTGCGAGATGCCCACTTTGAAAGTTACCTCGTCGGCGGATGCGTGCGCGATCTTCTACTCGAGCGCGAACCGAAAGATTGGGACATCACGACAAACGCCAAACCGGAGGAGATACAGAAGCTCTTTGATGAAACATTTTACGAGAACGAGTATGGGACAGTGGGAGTCGTGACGCAGTCAGACAATCCACGCTTGAAAGTCATCGAGGTGACGCCGTATCGCATCGAGGGGAAATATTCGAATGCGAGACACCCTGACGAGGTGCATTTTAGCGATTCACTGGACGACGACCTCTCGCGTCGCGACTTCACGATCAACGCGATAGCATACGACACAACTTCGGGCACTATTATCGACAAGCACCACGGGAGGGAAGACCTCTCAAAAAAACTCGTCGCAACTGTCGGCGATCCGCAAAAAAGATTTGAAGAGGACGCACTTCGCATGCTTCGAGCCGTTCGCATATCAGCGGAGCTCGATTTCGCAATCGAAACGGAGACTGCTGCAGGGATCGTCACGCAGGCCGCACAGCTTGAGAAAATCTCGCGCGAGCGTGTTCGAGACGAATTAACCCGCATTCTCATGTCACCTCGCCCGATGCAAGCACTTTTTGTGGCTCAAAAACTCGGCATTCTGCGATACGTGATCCCTAAACTCGAGGCTGCGATCGGCGTAGATCAAAATCAAGCCCACTTGTATGATGTTTTTGAACACTCACTGCGATCGCTGCAGCACGCAGCCGATAAAGAATGGCCACTTGAAGTTCGCCTGGCAGCGCTGTTGCACGATATCGGGAAACCCGCGACGCGAGCATGGTCGGACGAGAAGAAAGACTGGACGTTCCATGGCCACGAAGTAGTCGGAGCAAAGATCGCAAAGAAAATCCTGTCGGACCTAAAATTTTCAAAAGAACTTTCCGATATTGTCGTGTCGCTTGTGCGCTGGCATATGTTCTTCTCAGATCCCGACCAAGTGACATTGTCGGCCGTAAGACGCACTATCAGAAACGTCGGCACCGAGCACATCAAAGAATTGCTCAACTTGCGCATTTGCGACCGGATCGGCACAGGTCGACCAAAAGAACAGCCATTCCGATTGCGAAAATACATGTCTATGGTCGACGAGGCGTCGCGCGACCCTATATCGGTCGGTATGTTGAAAATCGATGGTACCTATCTGATCGAAAAAATTGCGGAAAAACCGGGTCCGCGCATCGGGTGGATATTGCATGCGTTGCTCGAGGAAGTACTGGACGACCCGGCAAAAAATACTGCGGAGCGGCTGGATACTCGCGCGAGGGAACTTTCGAAACTATCGGAACAAGATCTCAAGACACTGGGCGAAAAGGGAAAAGAGCGCCGAGAAGAGGAAGATGGGGTGGCGATACAAAAATTGCGAGAAAAGCACCACGTTTCTTAATTACCCAGGTAGCCAAAAGGCCGGCATCCACAATGGACATGGCAGCATTCTCTCTAAGCTGCTATGTCCGGCGGTGGAAACCGGCCCGGTTTGTTTCGCGCTTTTTTTAGAATCCAACGGAAGGTACTTTATTCCAATGTTCGGGGCACTATGTGCACCCATAATTTGTGGAGTGTACCTGTAGAGATTCTGGGCATGTAGCCCTTCCTGCTCTCTGTCGTCAGCAAGAGCGTAACCCCTGTGAGGATTTGAGCGGAATAAAAGAACTTGTTAGCGCAAAACTATATAAGGACCATCGGAGCAGTGGCTCCGAGTCCTCTGTCCAATAGCGTAACGTGCTTTCGGACATTGTAAAGGACTGGGTGTGGATATCGTGTCCTTTATAACGGACACCCAAATACAGCTATAAATCAAGCTCTAATAGGACGGGGCAGTGATCCGAACCGTATACCTCAGGGTATATTTTTGCACCCTTAACCTTGGACGCCAATGACTTGCTGACAAAGAAATAATCGATACGCCAGCCAACATTACGAGCTCGCGCGTTAGCGAAATGCGTCCACCACGTGTAATGTCCGTTACCTTTTGTGAACATGCGAAAAGTATCCACAAAACCTGCTTTGATGATTGCGTCGACACCTTCCCGCTCCTCTTTGGTAAAGCCGTGCTCACCTTCGTTTTGCTTTGGATTTGCCAGATCCTCTGGCGTATGCGCGACATTCAAATCACCGCAGAACACAACCGGCTTCTTTTTCTCGAGTTGCTTACAATAGGCGAGAAAGGCGGGATCCCAATACTCGTGTCGGAGCGACAGGCGAGCAAGATCCGGCTTGGAATTAGGGGTATAGACATTTACGAGGAAGAAGTCGTGAAACTCTGCAGCAATTACTCGACCCTCCTGGTTTGGATCTCCGAATTTGTCCACCGTGTGATATTTCTTCAAAATCCCCTCTGGAAATCCCAAAAGAAGGCTCAACGGCTTGATTTTTGTGAAGATGGCCGTACCGGCGTAGCCTTTTTTCCCCTGAGAGGAGTGCCAGTATTCCTCGTAATCCGGGAGATCTACTTCCGATTGATGCTCCTCTGCTTTCGTCTCCTGGAGGCACACGATATCTGGTTTCACTTTTTCGAGAAACGGGACCAGCTCATTTTTCTTATGCACGGCACGTATTCCGTTTACATTCCAAGAGATTAGTTTCATGGTGCAAAGATATCATATTTGTTCACCCAAAGATCATCCGGTAATGCAGACAATGTAACGCAGGCGGGAAGAAAACGTCTCCTGTAGTAGGCGGGGGCGTCTCCTCGCTTACATCTATGAAACACATCAGCGAAATTATGAGTGCGCGTCGTGAGCAATTGAATTCACAACGCGACAAGGTCGCACGTTCGCATCAACTGCATCTCTTCGTACACACGAAAGAGAAAGGGAGCAACGAGTGGGCAGCTTTCAACGCCATTCGCCACGATAGATCAGGCGGCTATCATGTCGCGGCTCCGAAGAAAGCAATTATTAGCCGCGAGCCGTACGTGATCCGGATTTACCCGGCGCGACCGCGTGTCGCGCATTAATGGTAAAAAGGAACGGCGGGCTCTACGGCCCGCCGTTTTGAGTAAATCACGGAGTTCGGATCAGGTTTTTTCCGAGACTAGGTCATACCCAGTGATCCACTCGACAAACGATACTGACACTGGACCCTTGATCAGGTCGCGCCCGAGTCTACGCAGAGCTTTTTGCTGGATTTGCTGAACGCGTGCCTCGGTGACATTCATCGTACTTGCGATTTCCGAGATTGATCGCGAGAAGTCGTTCTCATCTTTGAGGCCAAAGCGAGCGTGTAGAAACTCGGCCGTTCGAGTGTCGCCGCGCTCAGCAACTCGCTGTATTGCCTGGAGTACAACATCGCGGCTCAGAACGAGCTGACGGTATTTCTTGATCTTGCCGCCGACGTCACTGCCTTTATATCCAGGCAACTGTGCGGCATTCATGCCGAGAGCAAGCCCCCGATTCGACAAGATCTCTTCGATCTCCTGCACCAGCTTCGGTCCTACACCGGGTATCCGCTGGAACTCTGCTTTGCTCATGGTCGCGATATACCGAAGAGGCACATCGGCGCCGTGCGCATTCTTTACGCAAGTTGCGAGTCGCACCGACATCCCAATATCACTGACGGTCTGTTCCAGCATCGAGAGTAGTTTATTGAATTCTTGAACATCCATTTGTCTTCTCCTTGATTGGCGCTGTAGTCACAGCACAGGTGGGGTGATCCTCCCCACCTGTGCTGTGACCACTTTCCAACGGATTTCAAAGAACTGTTTCTCAATGAGAATCCGACGAATCAGATCCTCAAGAAAGGGGAGAAGTCGTGGCTTCTCCCAGTGGCGTATTTGTATACCGCGGCGCTCGCGGTGAAGTTTTGGTCCTACTGGTCCCTCGACAAGCTCGGGATACTCAGACCTTCTGTTGCCAAGCGGGAATTCAGCCCGCTCCGTTATGCCAACGCCGTCGTTTCAAGCTGGGGGCTTGAATGCGAAGTCGCGTCCTGTGATCCGACCGGGGACCTTCTCCATCATCGTTTTGACGCGCGAGTTGTACTCAAGCGCAGTCTCATACGTGATGTTTGTGAAGAATTGGTACCATGCGCGCTCGCTATCAGCCGGAACAACAAGTCCCTCTGCATGCCGCGCGAAACGATGGTGCCAGTCCTCCTTCGAGATGGTCTTTCCAGCGAGAGCCGCCAGACTTCTTGCCTCTTCGTAGCTGGTAAAAACCAAACTACACGGAGCGCCGAAGTTCACCCAGAAGATATCGCTTTCGACGACATCGAGCTGAGGACCCAGCGTATCGATGGCCCATTGGACAAACTCGAGATTCCGTTCACAGGAATCTCTCGTTTCTCCCGGTGAGCCAAAGATGAGCGAGAAGTGCAGGTGAGCTTTGTCGCCAGCGGTCGCAATGGTACGGACTGCCTGACGGTTTTCTTCGACGCGAGAGCCGATTCTGCTTGAGGACTTATGAATGCCTTGCTGCAGAATTGTCTCGTCAGCCGAATCCATACCGCAGTTGATGAGCAATCGATGCCGCGTCGTCTCGAGCCACTCAGTGAGTCGCTCGGGTCGCTGTGCTATCGCTTGCGCACGTCCGTAGATCACCATGGAATCCACTCGGCCAACTTCCTGAAGTCGGCGAACCAGCGGTCCCATTTCGAACGCAGAGTCCGTCGCGTTGAAGAACGTATTGATTCCGAAAGCGCGGTACGTATCGAGAGTTTCCTCAAGATAGTCGCGCTCAGGAATAACAACGTTCGCCACGTGACGTATCGTGCAGTATCGACACACATCGCCAGCACCAGCTCGACCACAACCTTGCGCTAAAAGCGCGACAGCGTTGCGGAGATCCGATGCGTTTTGATGTTTATGCCCATACTGTGAACGATAGGCCGACCACACCTGATCCCAATACGCTCTCTCGAAGAGCGCAAGATTTGGAACCATGAAGAAGTCAGACGACTCGTATTGCTTCGCTTCCGCAACCACACCACTCGATTCGTTCGTGACGAAGGGAGCACGCCGATGATCTACCGCGAGGTGCGGTATTTGCATTCGACTCATCTCCAGCGTTTGAACCTGCCGGAAAAAAGCGCGAATGGACCGAAGGCTATTGCTCGTAAACACTGCGTCGACCGGACGATCCGGCAACTGAAGAAGTTGCCGAGCCCGAAACATCGCAGAGTCGTTTCCTGCCACTACGTATCGAGCACCAAGCGCTTTTGCACGCCTGGCAAGCTCTACGCCACGCTCTATGCCGGTTGTCACAAGAGATAGGCCGACGACGTCACCCTCTTGAATGAGATTCTCCAATGGCACATCGCCTTGAATAAATTCATCCCAGAGTTTGACTTCGTATCCTTCTTGCTCGGCAACAGTTCCGACATACAGCAACCCCAAGTGTGGCCACACTTTTGATTCTTCTGGCCATACGAAAGAGTCTGCATTGATGCCGACGAACCGCCGGCGCAGGGAAGGCTGAGCCTGTCCCATGAGAATCGAGCTGGCTGCGACGTACTTCAATGTTTCCTCTCGGAACAAATCCATACGCAGTGACCATGCCAGTTTCTTTTTTGCCGGAATTTCGTCCGGCGGCATCGTGCAAAGCGACTGTCTGCACCATGTCTCGAAGCGCGCCCACTCATCGAGGAATACGCCTCGTGCAGAGTCGTATTTCACGGAGTAGGGATACACACCGGCGTGCGCCGGAACTGCGATGACGTCCACCTTCAAGAGGCAGAGAGCCAGTAGAGCAACGAGTAGTTTCTGCATTTTGAACCTCTCTTGTTTGCGATGGTTGAGTTAAAGAACATTCTCTATGAGAATCCGACGTGTCAGATTCTCAACAGAAGGGAGGATTATTCCTCCCAGAGTCTTAGGAACTGGAGCTTGTGCTTGCCGCTGTGGAGCAGAGAGGAAACCTCTTCCCACTCTTCTTTAACGGCCTTGCGATAGCCCTCAGCGGTTTTGACCAACACTTTCTCGCTCCACGCAGTGCGGTGAGGTACTGGGTTGTGAGAGTTCAGGCGGCAGAAGTCGGTCTCCACTTCGAGGGTGCCGACTGAGCCGCGGAAGGTGAGAACGGTGGTCATGTGTATCTCCTGTTGAGGGCAAAATTGCCCTAACTGGTACAAATGTCTGATGTTTCTGACGCATATAGTACAGTATCAAAGCCAAATGTCAAGCTATTAGAGATACTGTGTTGACTTTTTCCGACAACTAGTTAGCATTGGGTAATGCCTGAACTGAGGAATGCCCTAAAAACAATCGGTTTGGGGGAAAAGGCGACTAGTGTACTTCTGGTCCTCCTTGAACGCGGCGCCATGTACGCCGCAGTGCTTGCGAGAGAAGCAAAACTCAATCGAACGACGACATACGGCATTCTCAAAGAACTCGCCGAAAAAGGGCTCGTGTCTTCAGAACAAAAGAAAGGGACGACGAGATACCAGTCTATTGCTCCTGAACTTTTACCCGGATACATCGAACGCCGCGGCAGGGAACTGCTTGAAATAAAAGAAGAGGTTTCAAAATTGGTGCCACAAATCAAACTACTTCGTTCAAAGAGTGCATCGCTCCCAAAAGTTCTGTTCTTTGAAGGCAAAGACGCGGTGGAACAAGCGTATGAAGACAAACTCGAAAATAATAACGCAAAGAGACTCTATGAATTTACAGGCATGGATGCCGGATACGATGAGTTGGGACAAAAGTTCGTCGATTACTACATCAAGCGTCGTCTCGAACTGGGAATTTACTCGGAATACATGGCACCCGACACACCATTTGCGCGCAGGGAAGGAGAGCTTGATGAAAAATACTTAAGAAAAGTGAAATTTATTCCTCCCGAATATGCTATGGAGACGGAAATTTCCATTTATGACAACAAAGTCTCTCTCACTTCATTCTCTGCAGAAAACCCAATTACTGTTTTGATCGAAGATGACAATATCGCGAAGACAATGAAAAAGATTTTTGATTACGTGCGTGCTAAATAATCACTTTCTACGTTTGCCGTGGAATGCTTTGTGGACTTCCCGCAGGTGTTTGTCCGTGACGTGGGTGTAGACTTGTGTCTGCGCAATGTTGGCGTGGCCAAGGAGTTCTTGCACGGTTCGTAGATCGGCGCCCCCGGACAAGAGATGTGTCGCAAAGCTATGACGGAGGGTGTGCGGGCTGATCCCCGGGTTCAAGCCTGCGCGGGCAACGTATTTCTTGATCAGCACCCAGAGCATTTCCCGCGTGAGTTGGTCGCCGCACGGTCGTAGGACTTGAACCAGCGTCTGGCCTCGCTGCAGGAAAGCCAGGCCGACTTCGTCAGCCACTTGACCGAGCGCGCCCGGCAGAATCTCGGCGATATGGAAAAGACGGTGCGGATGACCGGCTTGTCAGTCGACAAGCTGCTGCACCTGACCGTCTGGCCCGGTACGGGCAGAGGCGGTCCGTTCGTGCCCCCCCCCCCCGGAGCTTGCGC
>CAZOZG010000015.1:0-28161 GCA_964584225.1 uncultured Candidatus Saccharibacteria bacterium
AATCGCTGCGCCGACGAACGGCGCCAAGAATTGTAGTGCAGCAGGAGCAGACGCTGGTGCGTCGACGACGATTGAATATTCGAGTGCGCCTTTTTCGCGCAATTCCTGCACGATTCGCGCTGTTTTCGATTCCTTCTGTCCGATCGCAACGTAAATACAAATCGGACGCTTGCCTTTCGGCTCGTTCTTCTGACTGATGATCGTGTCGATTGCAACTGTCGTCTTTCCGGTACCACGATCACCGATGATGAGCTCGCGTTGACCACGACCGATAGGAATCATCGCATCGATCGCTTTGATGCCGGTCTGAAGCGGTACTGAAACAGATTTTCGGTCGATGACACCGTAGGCTTCCCGCTCGACAGGCATCATCGTGACATTCTTAAAGGGGCCCTTCCCATCGATCGGCTCCCCGAGCGCGTTGACGACGCGGCCGAGGAGTTCGTCGCCTGAGGGAACGGAGAGAATTCTCCCAGTCGACTTCACCGTCATGCCCTCTTGAACGCGCGCGGTGTCGCCCAAAATCGCTGCGCGCACGCCGTCTTCTTCAAGGTTCAAAATGAGACCGAAGAGCTCATCTTTGGTCTGCATCGATTTACTTAAGGGCTTCCCCTTGCCTTCCTCGAACACAACGATTTCACTCATCACCGCCTTGGAAAGCCCGTCGATCGAGACGATACCGTCGCCCACGGCGCTCACGACGCCAACGTGTTCACTCGCGGTTTTCGGGGCGAATTTTTCAATCTCTTTCACGATTTTACTGACGACGGTTGAGTCCATGTTAGTTTTTGTTAGCGAGTGTCACGAGCTTAGAAAAACGTACATCCCGCACCAATTTTAACAAACAACCTCTTGTAAGACATTTCGTATTGATGCCGATGAATGTATAGTTTGTCATAGTTCGATTGAGTCTCAAAATTGGTGCGGGATCACGAAAAATATATTCACTACGTTCGTTATTTTTCTGTGACGCGATTATATATTTCAAGTAACTGTTTTTTATAACTTGCATCGATAAGCTGCTCTTGGCCTTCCAATCGCCAGCCACCGACCAACGACTCATCGATCACTGTTTCAATATGTTTGGTATCAATCCCGGCCTGTTTGAAAACTTTGTTGAACGTGCGCGGCACCGCTGTGAGGTCTTTTTTTGATGCGACCGAGAGTGTCACGCGGCTTTTCCGCAGTTCCCGTTCGGCGATGCGCTTAAACGCGCGCACAATGCGCGGCAAAAGATGCTGGCGCCCATTGGCGACGAGCGATTCACGCACGGACGCAACCGCTTGCTTCGGATTGCCTCCGCCTGCGATCACATCCCAGAGTGCTTGTGCGTATGCGATTTCCATATTATTTGGCACGCCCGCCTGCGCCAGAGGCTCCGGCGTGGCTACGCAAAATCTTCTCCGCAGCGAGCATAGCGGCGCGCGCGATTTCTCGCTCGCTTTCAAGCATCGCTTGGCGCTTGCCTTCCTCTGCGCGCGCGGCGGCGTCTTTCAAAAGCGCCTCCGCTCGCTGCTCAGCAGCCTTCACAATCTCTCCGCCGCGCTCGTCGGCGCGCGCGCGAGCCGCGGCGACGAGGCCTTCGGCCTCGCGCGCGGCAGCACCGACCATCTCATCGCCTTTCACTTTCGCAGACTCAAGCTTTTTCGTTGCTTCCTCCGCGGTCTTCACGCCTTCGGCGATTTTCTTCTGACGCTCATCGATCACGTTCAAGATCGGTCGGTACAAATAGTACGAAAGGATTGTGAGCAACACGCCAAAATTCAAGCCCTGTATCAAGAGGAGCTTCCAGTTAATGCCGAAGGCTGCGAAAAGTTGACCCATACGAGGACAGCTCCTCTATTAGGAGAACTTGATGATGAAACCGATGACGAGTGCGAAAATCGCGAGTGCGTCGGTGACAGCGATACCGATAAACATGGTCGTCTGAATCTTGCCCGATGCTTCGGGATTACGACCGATAGCTTCGAGTGCCTTGCCCGTCAGTATACCGAGACCGATGCCGGGGCCGATAACGCCCAAGCCGACCGCGAGGGCCATACCGATTGTCTTTGCTACATCTAAATCCATGGTGTCTTTTAGGTGATTAATGATTTGTAATTGATGGGCATATCGTACCAGACGCTCCCCCTACTTTCAATGCGCTTCGTCGTGGACGGTGATCGCGAGCTTGATGTAGAAGAGCGTAAGGAGTGCGAAAATCGCTGCCTGCAAAAAGCCGATGAAAAGCTCAAACATCATGAGAGGCACAGGACCAAGATACGGCGCGAAGTACGTCGCAACAATAATCAAGACTTCGCCGGCTAAAATATTGCCGAAAAGTCGGAAGGAAAGCGAAATCAAACGGACAAATTCGCCGATGAGTTCAACGATGCCGACTGCAAAGTCGATAAACGAACGAATATTGAAAAATTTCTTTAAATACTTTCCGGCGCCGAGCATCGCAAAGCCCGTGCATTCGACGACAATGAATGAAATGATCGCGAGTGTTTCAGTGACATTGAGGTCCGTGTTGACACTCCGTAGAAGCGGCACAAACTCCCCTGCTTCTTTAAACCACCCAATGCTTCCAATACCGGGAGTGTATTCGAGGAGATTGGAAGTGAATACAAAAAGAAACAACGTCATCAAAAGCGGGAAGTACTTACGCGCCAGATCGCGACTTTCGAGTGTCTCCGTGACGTAGTCGTACACATAGCCAAAGCCCCATTCCAAGACTGTTTGAAATTTGCCGGGTACGAGCCTCGCTCGTGCGCCCACGGTAAAGGCGACCACTGCAAGAATCGCGATCACTACCCAGCTTGTAAGCAACGTATTCGTAATCGGCACACCCATAAAGGTGCCGATTTGTTCAGCTGAAATCGCTACGTGAATGCCCGATTGCATCGGCCGAGTATAGCACGAGGATTCTATTATTTCCGCCGTTTTTTAGAGGTAAATGCTACCGTTGAGGTACCACAGACCCATGAGAATCACGACGCCCATCGCGAGCATCATGGTGATCATCAGTGTGTTGTCTTTGCCTTTCATAATCCAAATATTAGAGCTAATGCACTAAGCATGCGCTGCTTTTGGCGCGTATGCAAAATAGTTATGCACAGTTCCTATGGAGCGGTGATGAAACGCTTGATCTCGCGCGCGACTTGTTTTTCACCACCTTTGAATCCGTGCCCGACACGCGGAACGACGAGGACATGGTCCCCTACCTTGATGTGTCTTGCGAACCAGTCACCGATTGCGTCGGCTG
Organism: uncultured Candidatus Saccharibacteria bacterium; assembly: GCA_964584225.1. Taxonomy (GTDB): domain Bacteria; phylum Patescibacteriota; class Minisyncoccia; order Phycocordibacterales; family UBA2100; genus UBA10103. Next base: position 3,248 of record CAZOZG010000015.1, read on the forward strand.
GAATATCGCTGAACTCATCATGCTGCGCCAGTAGCACAAGGAGCGGTTTTTTGACAGCGCGAAGTACGCGCGGGTTTCGCTTTGGATCCCAATACGTAAAAATCTCCTCGGGGCCGGATCCAGAGTACGCGCTCAAGAAACGTTGCGCATCTGCTGTCCACGGCCATCCCCAGACGTCGGCGGGAAGCAGTTCGTGTTTGCGTCCTGAACGAACAAGCGAACGTGCAACCTTCGCCGCCCGCCGCAACTTTGATATTCCCGAGGCCGCCCGCTCGGCTGCGTAGTCACTGATGGGAGCGAGAATGATAACGCCGCGCACTCCTTTCCCCTTTTTCGATGCCCAATATACGGACTTCTGACAGCCCGTCGAGTGACCTGCTACAAAAATATTCCGTGCGCCCGTTTTTCGGGCAAAACGTATTGCACCTTCGATATCGTCGATACAATCGATGAAAACCTCGTGTGCGGCTCCACCTTTGACTGTCTTCTTTGAGACGACAGGTCCCACGGTAGATACTCGACTGATCACATCGTGACCGCGATTATTAAACGTGAGTACTGCCGTTTGACCGTCGAGGAGATGCGGAAATAACGACATCCTACTGAAAAGCGAACTGCCGAGCCCGTGGACCCACACAATCACGCGCTTCGCGCGCTTGGGCCCGAGCCATAAGCCGTTCAAGACGACCTTTTTGGGAGTGACAATTTCGACAGCATGCGCGGCAATCATGCATCGATTATACTATTTCTTCGCGATCGCGAGATTTTGTGCCACAACGACTCGCTGTAATTCAGCCTGCGTCGCAGGCATGTGGTTGATGTCGACGTGACCCACCACTTTGATGCCGACGTCTTTGCAGACGCCAAGAGTGCGCGCAGGATTCGTCTTGGTACCTTCAGGAAGCAAAATGTCGATACGCTGCTTCATTCGTGGGTGCATCGAATCCGCGATGACGCGTAGGCCGATGTTGTGATCCACGAGCCCGATGCCGCACGAATTTGACGAGGTCGCGCTGTCTGAGTCGACTTCAATTACCGAGCCAAAGGGAAGCTCGTCGGCAAGGTCCACTGAGCGCGCAGCAATAATTTCGGGATTCGAAAACGCTCCGCTCGCTGTGATGTCGGGTGTGCTATCCGTCTGCCCCGGCACGGCGTTGTAGCCAGTCACGGTGACGGTATACGTCGGCAACTGATCTGTGCCGAGAAGATTGTCTTTTGTCGAACCGAACTGCTGACCTGATAAAAGCAAAATGCCCATGAGGGCACCTGTTATGATTGATGGCATTGTGATGTGGCCAATTGCTCAGCTACGTCGAGAACGCTAGCATAGACAGACCGTCTTGTCAATGTTACAATGCATGTTAGTCAGACCCCTGACAGCCTAGCCTGTAGGCCTGTAGATCGGGCAGAAAATGGCTCAAAACCATGTTCAAATGGATGTCGACCGGCGAGAAGTTATTCGTCGTCGGATTCGTGATCGTTGCCAATATTATTGGTATGCCGATCATCAACTACCACAACAAAGCAGCGCGTCAGCGCGATGCTGCAATTGAAAGGCTTATTGCTGACGGCGGCCGCGGTTTTCCGAAAGCATTTGTCCTTGTCGCCCGGACACTACCGCGTCGTCGAGAAAGTGGACAAGAACACGTCGCTCGTGTTTGCCATCATTCCCGGCGGCGGGCGCGACATTCCGCTTTTGGTTCAGGACGTCCCGGCGGAACTCCAGCAAAAAACGTTCGGCATCTGAGCCGGACGAACACGTCAGGGAAACCTCGCTTCGGCGGGGTTTTCTTTTTATGTCCCCTCCTGCCAGCTCGCCATGTAGTGTTTTTGCTCGTCGGTCAGGGTGTCGATCGCGACCCCCAGCGAGTCGAGTTTGAGGCGCGCAATTTGGTCTTCGGTCTCTGCTGAGACGTTGTACACCCCTGCCGCGAGCTTGTCGGTGCGCTTCACGAGCGATTCGCAGGCGAGCGCTTGCGTCGCGAAGCTCATGTCCATCACGCTGGCCGGGTGGCCTTCAGCAGCGACAAGGTTGACGAGGCGACCTTCTGCAAGCACACGAATTCGTTTCTCGCCTCCATCAGCTTTAAAGGTGTACTCTTCGACAAATGGTTTTACCTTGCGCGGCTCGCCTGCAAGCGCACGCAGAGCTTTGAGATCGATTTCGACGTCGAAGTGACCAGAATTGCAGAGAATCGCCCCGTCTTTCATAAATTGAAAATGCTCAGCGTTGATGACATTGATATCGCCCGTCACGGTGCAGAAGAGATCGCCTTCGCGCGCAGCCTTTGCCATCTGCATCACACGAAAGCCATCCATCACCGCCTCGATTGCTTTCACGGGATCGATTTCAGTGACAATGACATTTGCGCCAAGGCCGCGAGCTCGCATGGCGAAGCCTTTACCGCACCATCCGTAGCCGGCGACGACGACGTTCTTGCCTGCGATCAAGATATCAGTCGCGCGAATGATGCCATCCAGCGTCGATTGACCGGTGCCGTAGCGGTTGTCGAACATGTTTTTCGTTCTTGCGTCGTTCACGGCGACAATCGGAATCTTCAGTGCGCCCGCCTTAGCCATCGCTCGCAAACGCAAAACGCCGGTTGTGGTCTCTTCGGTACCACCGAGCATCTCGGGGAGGAGGTCTGTATGCTCCGTGTGAATCGTGGAGACGAGGTCGGCACCGTCGTCCATTGTGAGATGCGGACGTGTATCAATCACTGACTTCAAATGTTTGAAAAAGGTGTCGCGATCTTCACCTTTGATCGCGAACACTGCAATTTTCGATTCGTTGACGAGGTGCGCCGCAGCATCGTCTTGCGTCGAGAGGGGGTTCGACGCACAGAGGACGACGTCTGCGCCGCCCGCTTGGAGCGTCTGCGCCAAGACGGCCGTCTCGGCGGTGACGTGCATGCACATCGCGATGCGCTTGCCCATCAGTGGTCGCTCCGCGAGAAAGCGGTCTTTAATTTTCCGCAAGACTGGCATGTCATGCTCGGCCCATCCCACGCGCTGTTTTCCTTCGGGTGCAAGCGTGATTCCGCGAATGTCGTATTCCATACACTAGATTATAAGTTGTTCTTTATATGTTTTCTCGTAACGATCCTTGAACTCTTGCACGGTGTATGTATGTGTCTGTGTGCCGTAGTGTTCCACAGCGTACGCAGCGGCACAACTGCCGATCTGTGCAGCTTTTTCCGGCGGCTGCCCGCGTAAATACCCCACGATGTACCCTGCGCGATACGCGTCACCCGCGCCCGTAGGGTCGATCGCTTCGTTCACCTTCGTGGGTTGCACGACACTTTCTCCCTGCCGCGTCACAATGCGCGAACCTTTTTCACCATAGGTGATGATGATAATCGGCGTTTTTTCTATCAATGTTTTCTGATCCCAGCCGGTCTTTTGCATAATCATGCTGATCTCGTAGTCATTTCCGAAAACGACGGCTGCTCCGCTCACGCCGCGTCGTAAGTCTTCATCAGAAAGCGCCGGAATCGCCTGACCCGGATCGTAGAGGTACGGAATATTGCGCGAGCGATAATGCTCCGGTAGAACGCGCATGTCCTCGATGCAACCGGCGCCGATCATCGCACAGACACAATCTTCTGTCTCTGGCAGAGGCTGATACGGTTCATTGCCGGCATCCGGAGAAAATGCGGCTATCTGGTTGTCGGCTTTGTCAGTGATCACATACGCGGCGGAAGTAAGCCCGCGCATGTCAGTGCGGATTGAAGTGATGTCGATCTTGAGAGCTTGCAGATGGCGCACGTAACGATCAAAGTCGTTGCCTGCGGTCGCAATGATTTTCGATTGATGCCCCAGGAGTGCGAGGTTGTACGCGACATTGCCTGCGGTACCGCCGAAATTTTCGGCAAACGTCTCCACAGTGAAACTCACGTTGATGTTGTGCAATTTGTCTGCCAAAAAGTGATCGCGAAAATAGCCCGGAAAATCCATGATGCGATCGTAGGCAAGTGACCCCGATACCAGAATTTTCGACATGTAACGTATAGTATCACGCCTCACTCATCTACAGAATGCGTGAGAAGAAATTACTGATAGTGCCGCCAAGCGAAGAGATGTAATCCCACATATTGGATGGTGATTGTCGCAGTTGCGGCGTCGGCTGCTCCGGTCGATTTTGATACCATAGTGGTGGTTCGTTTAGCTTCGCAGGTGGATTAACGATCGATCGTGTCTCGATCGTTCTTTCGATGATGTCGTCGCTATATCCGAGCTTTTTTCCAAGAGTTCTGACTGCGTCAAAATTACCTTGATAAATGGCGTCGATGAATTGTTGCTTGAGCTTTGGATCATTCTTGATGTTGTTGCTCGCGGCCGTTTCGACACATGTTCCTAATGGGTCATTCACTTCGTCGCACAGCGGAGTTTCAGCACTCGTCGGTGAATCTGGCATTGCAGTACGTACGTCTTGTGACGCTGCTGTCGGCTCTGCGAGCGAATTTCCCGTCTCAGGTGCAACAGAGCTATTGAACCAGTTAGATGGATTCACCTTTTGCCACAGACGCTCCCACATCGACGGTTCGGTCGATTGCGGTTGTAGCTGCGGGGCTGCTGGCGGTTGTGTACCAGACGACCCTTGATCATCTCCTCCAAAACCGCTGAATGAATTTGCTTGCGATTCGGCACGACGAAGTGCTTCGCTGATTGTGTTTTGATCAAGTCCCAGTGCTTGCCCGGCAGCGCGGACGCTCTCGCGCGTTCCTGCTTCAAGCTCCTGAGTAAAAGAAAGAGCTTGCCCGTAGGATGAGCGCGCGAGATCTCCGGAAATCGCCGGATCGATGCCATAGCGTTGCAGCTTGTTCGAGAGATCCATCAGGGCCTCTTGCGACGGCGGCGTCCCAAGTTCGGCGGCCGAAGGATTTAAATTGAGGGACGCTTGCTGCGGTTCGGGATTCGTTTCATCAAAGAATGTCGTGTCATTACTGCCTGCCTCCAGGGCCGCGATTTCCTTGCTGAGGTATGGATTGAGATGAAGCGAGTTCTCATAGAACGCAGACTGATACGCATCGTTTGGCGCAAGATCGGCCTCGAGGAGATTCGGCATTTTCGTTGCCTCGAGCGTCAGCCTAACGTCAACTTCGTTCGAAAACGTCTCACTGCCAGAAAATACCGCTTGCATAGAACCACCCAATTCCGACGGCGAATTCTCAAGTTCACTCGACTTCGGCTGTGCGAAACTTGGTGGAAGTGTGTCCGTTTGGGGATTGGGAGGCCAACCGGTGTCGTTCGGCGGAATCGGGCTATAGCCAGTCGGAAAACCCTCCATCAGGGTGTCCTGACGTCGTGTTCCCTGCTCGTCATAATACGAATCTGTCTGACACGTCGTCGAACTGATGCAACGACCAACGACCGCGACTTTTCCGCTCGCGTAAAAATCTTCGCACGGCATTCCCTTGATTTCTTGCTCAGTCTTCCCTTCCGACTTGTACTCCTGACACTGCTTATCCGCGCCCGTGCTTGCTCCTGAGATTTCTTGTCCATGCGCGGTAAGTGCGTAGACAATCAACATGAACACGACTGCAATCGCAAGCGTCGTATACATGAGTTTGCTTGAGACAGATGTGTCCATACCCTACGGTGAAGTCGAAGTTGCCATGGAATTGAGTAGCGCGCGCGTTTGTGGACCAACTACGCCCGTCAGCGGTAACTCATGCGCCTGCTGAAACGCAACAACCCCCGCTTCTGTTACCGGACTAAAGTAGCCGTTAATTGTCGCATTATAATAGCCGTTTTTATTGAGAAATTCCTGCAGCGCAAGCACATCTTCGTTGCTCATCCCGAGCGTCAGATTGACCAAAAATACGTGCGCCCCGATGCCCGCCGCTAGAGCGACGAGCACACCTCCCGTATTTTGAGGATCTTCGTTCAATACGGTACGCATCGTGCGATCTACGCTGCCAGTCGGATTGAGGCCGTGCTCGATTTGGTAGCGTTCAACCCCAAAGAACGTCTCGTGATCGTACTCCCCTGTCGACGAGGCGAAGAACACATTTTCCGCCATCAGAATTGTCTGCAGCGCCGTAATATCACCGCGATACGACGAGCCAATGAAAAGATCGTGCGTAAAAACGTACGACGGCTTGTAGATCGTCGGGAGCATCGCAATCGGATCCATCGGCGGCCCGACGTATGGTTGACGCGATGCGTTATCGGGGGCGGCCACATTCACGGTCACTGTGTATCGCTTTGTCGAACTATCCTGTGCGGTGACGGTGTACGTCACCGGATGTGTGAAATCCTGTGCGACGCCGGAAGTCGGCGACACCGACGCACCCGTGATACTGATCGTCGGCCTGAGCGCGGTCACATCGGTGCCGTTCGGGACATCGAGTGTGATATTGGTGCCGGAAAATCTACCGGTCGCATGCGGATTCGCGAACATAAAACTTGTAATGTCTTTTGCGGGGTTCAACGCGGCCGTTATAGTCACTGTGTAATCTTGCGTCGAACTATCTTGTGCCGTCACCGTATACGTTACGGGATTGGTGAAGTTGTTGACGGTCGTGCCGCTCACCTGTGGCACGCTGCTCACGGCGACTGATGCGCCGGTCGTCGTGTATGTCGCAACGAGGTTGGTCAAATTCGTCCCGTATGGCTCAACAACCGAAATGGAAGTACCTGAAATCACACCGGCGACGACTGGATTGAGTGTGCCAAAAGCTGTGAAGGTCTTGAGCGTAGGATCGGCGGCGTTCACGACAGTCACGGTGTACGCCTGCGTAGAACTATCGGCGGCAGTCACCGTGTACGTGACTGGATTCGTAAAATCCTGGACAACCCCAGAGAGCGGCGAGACCGACGCGCCGGCAATTGTGATCGACGGTGTGAGCGCAGTCGTACTGCTTCCGAAGGGCATGGTGACGAGAATCGTGTGCGCACTTTGATCGATCACAGAGCTCCCGCTTTGCTGCGGTATCGTAAACGCAGTAATGGCCTTCGCCGGATTCACCGCTTGAATAGCTTTCTGAGCATTGATTCGTTTGCCGCTCACGGTCGTCGTCGAAAGGCCGGTCAAGGAGTCGCCGTTATTCATGATGTCATTTTTGACCTGCGTGTAGCTCAGTGATGGGTTGTAGCCCTCGATGAGCGCAGCAAGACCCGCCACATGCGGCGCTGCCATAGACGTGCCTTCGTAGTAGGCATACTGCTCATTAGAGCCATCGCCGATGCCGTAGACTTTTACGTTGTCGATCCAACATCCTGAGTAATTGTTGTCTGAGCTATCGGTCGTCCAATCAAAGCGCAATTTGCCAGTTGAAGTGAACGGTCCCGGAAGTGGAATCTCGCCGAAATACACGCCCGCCGGACCGGGCGCGGAATTCGTAACAGAATCAATATATTCTTCATCCCACAGCCCGACAGGTGTATAACTCGACCCGCCATCGCTGCTGTATTCCAATTCCATATAATCTGTCCACGATGACGCTGAATATTGCGAATCGCAATACGCATAGAAATTCACGTAGACGTTCGACTGACCTGCGAGATCCATATTGGGCGTTGCGACCGCGCTTTGCATGTTGTTCGCATATGGCGACGCGAGATCGGCATACAAGACGTTGTCACGACTCAAAAGATCGACGGTCCCCCAATTGTTGCCGCTGCCGAAATCAACCGCACTCCACGTCGCTGGCAGCGCAGGCGGTGTCACACCTTCAAAATTTTCTGAGACCTTCGGCGAATCGGCAACTGAACTGACGATATTCACCCCCGGCGCACCGACATCGACAGAGATCGTGCCGAAATCCGAAAAGTTCGCGATATTGTCGTGTTGATCCGTCGCAGCCACACACACAATGTTGTCGAGATTGTATGAGCACGGATAGTGCGGCGACGTCTCATTGCTTACAAAGCTATTCCCAGCCGCAGCGACGAAGAGTCCACCGGCCGATCGAAAGCGATTGATGGCGTCGTATTCAGCCTGGGAGAAACTCGTGCCGCCATAGCTCGCGTTGATCACCTTCGCGCCGTTCTGAATCGCAAAATCAATTGCCTTCACCTCAGAGGCGACGTCAAACCCAAAACGAACCGCCATGATTTTCGCATTCGATGCGACGCCTGCGATGCCTTTCGCATTATTTCTTACTGCGGCTATGGTGCCAGAGACGTGCGTGCCGTGTGAAGAATCGACCGGCAGCGGTGTGTTGTCGTTGTCGGCGTAGTCCCATCCATGATTGCAACCGCCAATCACGACACCGTTTTCATTTTTGCAGTTTGTGCCATCCCACATGTCGGCCGCAAGATCGGGATGATTGTATGCAACGCCAGTGTCGATCACGGCGACCGTGACCGGCGTCATCGACGCAGCGTCTGTAATGGTCCACGCTTCCGGCGCGTCGATGTCGGCATCTACGATGCCGGTCGTGGTCGCGCCGCCATCGTCGGTGATCATTTGGCCGGTGTTGTCGAGCCCCCACAGCGATCCCGCATAGGTATCATTCGTCCCGAGTGACGCGGGCTGACGCGTGTAATTTGGCTCGACGTACTCGATATTTGGATCTCCACGTAGCAATCTGATTTCTGACTCGACAGATGTACTTGCGGTGATATCGGCAAGGGTCGTATTGCCGCCAGCAAAATCACGATGGCGTCGTAAATTGCGCGCGTGCAAAAAATTGGAAGCAGTCGTTGAACCGACGAGCGATGCGAGATTCATTCTCCCTTGTTTGAACTTGACGATGAGTTGACCGTTTTCATATGGCCGCTGCACTTGCACTGGAATACGTGGCGACGATTGCGTCGCAGCTTGAGGGGCTTCCCCTCTTCCGACGCTGCCGCGTGCCGCACGTGTGTTTGTTCCTCGCCGCGCCGCTCGGATTGCAGACGAGTCCGATGAGAGCGCATCCAGGGCCGCCGCCGTGCTCGCGCGTAGGCTCTGCGATTGCAAGGGGGTCGCAAGTGGATTTTTGACGAGAAAAAAGCCGAGAACCGACCCGACCACGGCAAATCCGAAGACGACCCCGACAGCAGTGCGGATTTCCACGCTTTTATGATAGCGCGCCTACCGAGGTCTTCATGAGCCTATACACCATTTGACAAGTGGCTATACATGATGTTAGAATGCAGGCTGTCATAAACCGCGAGACGGAGGTAAAAATGTCCGCGACTTCAGCTGCGATTGCTCCTTCAGCTTCCGAACAGAATACTAAGCGCGAAGTGACTTCGCGCACCACCTTGTGGCAGGCCGGCGTGGTCGAAATCACGGTGCCTGACACCGCGACTCTGCACACGCAGAAAGGTACACGCGACGGCGACGTCACGTATCTCTACTGGAGCCACTCGCTCCGCGGCGGCCGCGTCGGCATTCACCTTCGCGACACCAACCTTTCGACCCTGAAAGGCAAGAAGATCAACGCACGCATGGTCGTTTCCAAGAAGACGTATTCCGACGGCAACAGCGATCTCTACATCGACCTGTTTCCCACGATGAACCCTGCGACGTTTATCTTCGGCGTCAGCCAAGAAGCGACAGCGCCGGAGCGAATCATGAAAATCCATAAGAACGTCTCGGTCTTCAAAGCGCCGGAGCCAAAGATCGGCGTCGTGTGGGTGACGGAACGGAAGAGTCCCAAGAAAGCCGAAGCCTGAAGCATCGGCCTCAATTCAGAAGCGGTACCGCAAGGGCCGCTTCTTCTTTTTGTTATTTCGCGAGTGCGATAACCGCTGCAAACACAAGCGCAGTCGTCACACCAAATATAGCGAGTGTTTTTAAAAAATACGCGATGGCTTCGCTTCTTTTATGTTCCAAAAAGAGTGTGAGTGGATGGTAGAAAAAAAGAAATGCCATGACGGCGACTGAGAAAACCAGTAACGAGATCGCGGCGAGGCCATCAATCGGCACGTCCGGCACGTCGCGGCCAATACTGCCAATGTAATTCATCAAAAGCACGACGCCGCTGATGTACGCGCTTGCCGCCAACGCATTCAGAAATGGATTCCAACTCATACGATTAGTATACAGTCTTTGTGACCCTACGGGGAATCGGCTATCCGTCGTTTTCTTCTGAAAACGCGGACAGCCCGCCCTCGGCCCGTCGGCCTCCGGGCTTCGATTCTCTCCCCCGGAGATCATCGGTGCGTCTATGAAAATACTCCGGCAAGCCGGAGTATTTTCCTAAACGCATGACCCTAACGATACAGGACTCAAAACCCATTATAGAGTTTTTACGACAACTTGGCTCTGTTGCAGGAAGACTTGCATCATTTGAAAAATACGGACTGCAAACTACTCCAATGAGGTTCTGTCTTTGAGGAGTTCTTTGAGGTTCTCAGGAGACGCCTTCCATAAGTTAAGTGGATCGGGCATGTCCCTAACCGAGTCATAGTGATTACGTCCGTTAAATGCGATATCGAGTGCAATGAGACTCTGATGATGGCCAACTCCGTAAAAATATACTGGCACAGGGTGGTCCTTGAAATGATTGGCAACTCGCAATACTTGCTCCTTGAGCAAGTCTGCTCTTTTTCGCAAAACTGAATCGACATTTGCAAGGTCAGCGTTTGCTGTTTTAAAAATCAGCTCATCTTCATAGGCATAAGCGCGAGTTCCCAAATCTTCCGGATTTGTCTCTTCCAGGTGTTGTTTTAAAGCAAGATCGTCCGCTTGTTCCTGTTCAACGAAAGCCTTCATAACAGCGACCATTTCAAGGGGGTACATCGCGGTGTTTGATGCGCTCTCCGGAGCTTGCGCTACATCTTCAGGTTCCCAGATAAAAGCAACTGATATGTTTTTTGAACTTGTAGATGATAAAGCTGTTATCTCTCTAGAAAGCAGCTCAGCAGTCATTCGCGCTCTTGGTAATCGCGTCGGTGCGAATATCACTAGTGCTTCATTTGGCAACTGGTCACATATTTGTTTCGCCATGCTCTCAATCTTAGGAAGAGCAACATACCCTATTTCCGGCTCCTGAAGATTCAACGTTTCCAAAGCCGCACGCCATTTATCTTGCTGCGCCTGACTCAAGCCAGACTCTTCTAATGATTTACGGAGTTCACCCATTTCAAGTTTCTCCCCATGGCGAAACATTCCAAATTCTTCCATATACTTTAGACGGATTGTACAGGAGCTTTAAGACGGTCTACCCCCGCTTGGAAGAAGCTCATGTAGTACGATTCTTTATTTTTCTCTTCAAGGAAAGTTTTAAGGCCCCAAAAAGCCAAGAAGAATGAGGACGCATCCAATAGGGCTTCAATAAGTCTACGATTCCCAAATGGAGCCTCCGCGGCGCTATTATATGATTCAAATGCAGTTCGAACTTTCGGCACATTGAAGAGGTTATCAGTATTACCGCCAACAATATATCCTCCGCAGGAGTGCATTACACTATGACAGAAGTCAAATTCAAAGGTGGAGTCTTGTGCCCAGTCAAAGTCAATAAGACTTACAATCTTGCCATTTTTCCAAAGCACGTTCATCGCGCTCGTGTCGTAGTGGGTAGGATACCTTCGTAGCTTCTCGTAATCATACTGATGCAGAGAAAGTTCAAGTGCATCGAGTCCATTCTCTAAGAGTTCGCGATTTTTTGCCAAGACGCTGTTGAATTCCCCTTCGGGAAGCCCCGTTTTTAACACGACCCTGTAATCAGAAATGTAATCCAGTACTGTAGGAGAATTCTTTGTACTCGCCATACGAATTGACCGCGACGCATTGTGAAGCAATGCAAGCTTGGAAAAGATCTCACGTACATCCTCAATACTCAATTCGTGTGATCGATACCATTTTTCTATTCGGGTTCCACCGGCAACACGCGTCTGCAAGTTGTAATATGCCTCACTGTCCTCGTATAAAATATCACCTGAAGTGGTTCGTATAGTCTTCGGTATTTGAATAAAGTTTTGTGCGTTGGCAAGCTTCTCCATGAACTCAATTTCGTATGCTACGTCGCTCATATTTATCTGAACGGGTTTTTTCTTTATTCTTAGAGCATATTCATGACCTCCTGTGGTAAGTAGGTACGCCTTGTTATATTCTCCACTTTCGACACCAATAATCCTCGGATCTGTGTCTGGTATAAAGTTTCTCACAGTCTCATTAATGCTGAGTTCGTTCATATTTACAATGGCGGGTTCAAATTACCGTCAGGGTAGCACAAAAACACGCCCAAAACGCGGCTCAAAATCACACTTGCAACTCCATGACCCTACGGGGAATCGAACCCCGGTTTTAGCCTTGAGAAGGCCACGTCCTAACCGCTAGACGATAGGGCCGTCTGAAACAATGTACATGAAAAGAAACCGGCCGTAAACGGGCCGGTTTTGCGATGCGTCACTTTTTGGGAACGTATATCTCGACGGCGTCCGGATTGAACGTCTGGATCGTGCGTTTGAAGCCAAACTCAATCTCGAGATCCCCCGTACGGAGGTCGACACCGACTGCCTTGCCGACAGCTCCGGCGGCGATTACAGGCTTTCCTACAAGTTGCAGGGACTTTTTCTTCTTTTGCTTGAACGCTGCGTTTTGTTTTCTTCGCAAGTTTACGGGTCGTCCGCCAGCTGCATTCGAGATGGTTTTGACAGTGCGATTGTTGAAACGATGTGACATTCGAACCTCCGCTTTTAATACCCGAAAGAGACGATAACAAAGATTGACCGATTTCTCCAATCGTCTTTATCGCGCAATCCAGTCTGGGTCATAGCGAACCAAGAGCTCTGATGCATGCGCTGGGTCGGCGAGCAGTTCGTAGACAGTTCGCTCCATGCGCATCGACTGAGAACCTTTGACGAGTACGATGTCGCCTTCTTTGATGTCATGCTTCAACTCTTCACCGGCGCGGCGCGATTCCGAATGCTCGTAGTGTCGAATGAATTTTTCTTTCATGCCTTCATCGAGCGCCGCTTCTGCGATGGCGCGCGCGCGAAAGCCGACCGTGATCAGCATGTCTGCGATCGCAGCAGCGCACACACCGACATTGCGGTGCGCTTCAGCAGAATATTTCCCTAGCTCAAGCATGTCACCCATTGCGACAATTTTTCGCTTTCCCGCGAGCTGCTCGAGCGTGTCGAGCGCCGAAAGCGCCGCCGCCGGAGAGGAGTTGTAGGTATCGTCGATGATGATGCTGCCGCGCATGCCGTCAAGAATCCGCATTCTCCCCGGCGGCGGCGCCCATTCTGAAAGTGCCTGCCCAAGTGTCGCTGTATCAACGTGCAAAAGTTCCGCGACTGCATATGCTGCGAGCGCTGCGTAGATTCGCGGCCTTCCAAGCGCGCCGTGCACCGACACAGGCATTCGCATTCCCGAGCGCTCGAGATAAAAACGCATGCCGATTGGCTTTGCGTCATCGTAGGCGATTTCTTCTTCGGTCGCGCGAACATCATTTCCTTCTTCAAATCCGTAGGTCAGAAGTGCTGCGCCAAGCTCCTTACACAGCGATGTCATAGCGCCGTCGTCACCGTTTACCACGATCGTGCCGCCGGGCTTCACGTGTTCGGCCAGCGAGCGTTTCTCAAGCATCAAATCCTCACGTGATTTGAAATATTCCACATGGACCGGAATCTCTGGAACGCCCGTAATAACGACGACATCGGGCTTGAGCCACGCTGCGATCGAACGAATATCACCAGGTCGATCGGCACCAACTTCAAGCACGAGCCAATCGGGATAATCACTGCCGACAACAACGAGCCATAGACCTTGCACAATATTCCACAACCACCGCAGTGGATTGCGCCATGCATTTTCAAGTCCGAGAATTGCAAGTGGCACGCCTACGTCACTATTGAAACTTTTCTCGCTCTTGCGCACGTGGAGAGAGTCTTTGAGTGCGGCGTAGATGGCGTCTTTTGTTGTGGTTTTCCCGACGCTCCCTGTAATCGCGATGATCTGCGGTTTGTGCCGCGCTAAAAGCATCCGCGCCTCAGCGGTCAGTATCGCAACGACGATTGCTTTGAGCGCACGCATATCATCGATCTGGTGGAATGTTGTAGTAGTTTATCAGGAAGTTTGCAATATCCGCGAATGGCTGTGCCAGGGTCGCCGATGCATACTCCTGCCCGACTGGTTTCCATGCGAATAGGAAAATAATGAATTTTGGATCATGCGCCGGAAAATAGCCGAAAAATGAGTGCAGGTATACGTTGCCCTGAATATAGCCTCCGTGCGGTTGCGGGATCTGGGCGGTGCCAGTCTTCGCTGCAAAAGAATAATGCTCTTCCTTGAGTGCACCTTTGAGAAGCGATGTGTCGAAGACTGTCGTCAGCATATTGGTGACGGTCTCTGCGGTCGTTGTCGAAAAAACGCGCACTCCTACACCGGGATCAATCGATCGTGTGACGCCGCTTTCGTATTTGATGGCAGTTACTACGTGCGGATTTGCAAGGACACCATCGTTGGCAAGCGCTGAAAGCGCACGGATCATTTCTATCGGTGTCACCGCGATGCCCTGCCCAAAGGCGGCCGTATCGAAGTTGACGTCCGGGCCACTGCCATTTCTGAGATTAGAAATATCTCCCACAACCTCGCCCGGAAGATCGACGCCGGTCTTCTGGCCGAGTCCGTACGACTTGAAATAGTGCGTCAGTGTTGGGTGGCTCATCGTGTCGGCGACATAACTAGCGCCGAGGTTGAGCGATTGATTGAGAATTTCCTGCATCGGAATCACGCCGCGCGCTTTGCCGTCGTAGTTGCAAATCGTCTTGCCGCTGCGCTCAATGCAACCCGTGTCATTGTATTTTGTCTTCGTCGTGACAGCACCACTATCAATGCCCGCTGCCATGGTGAGTGGTTTCATGATCGAGCCGAGTTCGTAGCGACCGCTGACGAGCGGATCAGAAAAAGTTGTCGGGTCGGCAAGGTTGTATGTATTTGGATCAAACGACGGCCGAGCTCCGACCGCGTACATTGCGCCTGAGTGCGGATCCATCACGATACCGCCAGCAAAACCAGGGCTGTATTTTTGCATCACGCCGTCGAGTGTCTTTTCCAGTTGTGACTGCACATTCGGCTCGATCGACGTGATAATCGAACCCTGATGTGCTGCAGGGTCGCTCGATACGGCGTCATCGACATTCGTAAAAATCTCAGCAAACGGATTGACGAAGAGCCCTGAGGTCGTTTGCGAAAGCGTGTCTTCGTATTGACGCTCGAGACCGTACTCGCCGACGCGGGTCGTCGACGTCCCTTCATATCCCACAAAGCCGATCGCTTGCGACGCGAGCTCTCCTGCCGGGTAGTAACGCCATTGATCCTGCACGAGGAGCACGCCGGGGAGTTTGAGTTTGCGAATTGCTGTCGCTTGATCATCGGTGATGCGAAACGCGACTTCTTCATACGGGTCATTTTTCTTTGCCGCGTCCTCGTTGAACCGCGCCGTATCGATCGGGACAATCGCATTGATTTTTTGCGCATCGCCGGCGGCATCTGTGATATTTGGCGGCTGAATCGCAATTCGCCAACCCGCCTGCATCACAGCCGCTGCAATTTGTTCGCCGGTCGATTTGGTGAAGAAGATCGTACCGCGATCGGTCGTATCTGGCGTCGAGGCCGTGTATTGCCCCATCGCTTGTCGTTCGTAGTCACCGCCGTGGACAATTTGGATGAAATAGAGCCGCACCACGAGGAGGAGAGCGGCAACAACAAAGCAGCCCGAAAGCAGTCGTGCACGAGCTACAAACTTAGAGTGCATTAGGCTCAATTGTAGCAACTGCAGTCTCGCCCGGTCGATAGACGAAGGAGCTTTGTGTAAGTGGCGCTAAGCCGAGCCGCGCACCGTCCGATGGCGAGACTGATTTCGAAGCCGCGAGGTAGCTATTTTCGAGTTTTGAAACCTGCGTCTCAAGTGATGCAGTCTCGGCGACAGCTTCTTTGCGCGCAATCACATTCAGAATCGTCGCGCCAACGAAGTACACATACGAGCATGCGAGCGCGACGAGCGCACCGAGAAGCACCTTGAAAATGAGCTGCTCCCGGGGATGTTCGACGGCAAACGAAAAACTCCTCCCGGGCGAGAAATCAAGCTTCGCCTGGAAGATCGACGGTCGATACTTGCTGATTTTTTGAATTCTTTCTTTCATACGGCACGCCCACTTTCTCTATCACGCGCAGTTTTGCGCTGCGCGCGCGAGGGTTATCATTGATTTCTTCTGATGATGGTGTAATTGGTTTTTTATTGATACGCACGCCTGTGTTTGTTTTTTCCCACTGTGCAAATGTGTGTTTAACGATTCTGTCTTCAAGACTGTGAAATGAAATGACTGCGATACGTCCACCTGGTTTCAATAGCTTCCACGCAGCCGCGAGTCCATCTTTGAGTGCGCCGAGTTCATCGTTGACCGCAATTCTGAGAGCCTGAAAGGTCCGAGTTGCTGGATGGATTCTCCCGCGCTGATAGCTCTTCGGGACAGCTGATCGGATGATTGCGACAAGCTCAAAGGTCGTACGAATCGGCTTTCGAGCGCGCGCTTCGACAATCGCCTTTGCAATACGTCGTGCGTAGCGCTCTTCACCAAATCCGTATATGACGTCCGCGAGTGACGATTCTTGCCACTCGTTGACGATCTGCGCTGCAGTGAGCACGTGTTGCCCACTACTTGCGTAATTCATCTGTAATGGTTCATCGCGGAGGAACGAAAATCCTCTTCCGGAGTCGAGCTGATAGGAGCTCCACCCTAAATCGAAGAGAGCTTTCGTTATGTGCGTGATGCCGTTCGCCGGCAACGCATCCGCGAGATGTTTGAAATTGTCGTTGATGAGGACGACGGTCGCGTCTGATGCTAAGGACGTGAGCTGGCGGCGGACACGTTCGATCGCGGTAGTATCGATATCAAAACCGACCAACGTACCCTCTCTCCAGAGGTGCGTTAGTATCGCGCTCGCATGTCCGCCGCCGCCCAACGTCGCATCGACGACAATGTCGTCGTGTCGAAGCTGTAAGGCTTCGACGGCTTCACGTAAAAGAACGGTTCGATGCACCTCGTGTGGAAGCGGCATCGGATCGCTAGAGGATTGTGAGCGTCGCGTGCGCATGACGATATGAATCCTCTAGCTGTCCGAGGCAACAAGTGGTTAGAGCGCACCAATCTCGCCCAGTTTTTCGGCGAGTGCATCGGCACCTCTCTCGATTCGGGATTTGTACGTACTCCAGCGTGCTTTGTCCCAGACCTCGACCCGATCCGCGACGCCCGCAAAGACGACGTGTTTCTTGAGTTCTGCAAACTGCTTTTGATGATCTGGAATGAGAATGCGCCCGGCGCTATCGACATCGACTTCTGCGGCACCCGACAAAATAAAGCGATTGAATCCGCGCGTATCTGCGCGAGCGAATGAAAGTTCCTGAAGGCGCGACGCGACGTTTTCCCACGCTTCCGTCGTATAGATAAAAAGACAATTCTCAAGTCCGCGCGTCATCACAATCTTGCGTCCCATCGCCGCACGAAACTGTCGCGGCAGCGAGACACGCTTTTTTTCATCGAGCGAATGTTCGAATTCGCCGATAAACATGTGTTTCCCGTTTCTCCCACTTTTTCCCACTGACATAGAGTATATACCACTATACCCCACTGCAAGGGAATTATCCACACCGTCGAGATCACCGACAAACCATCGAGTATCTGAGCCATCGTTATGCTACAGTGGCCCCATGTTGAGCATCTTTAAAAAGGCTGACGGAAAGACTCTCGCGAGCCTGAAGGAAGAACTTGCGGTGCGCAAAACAACACATTTCATTCTGCTCTTTTCAATGGGTTCGCAGTTTGATCACTTGATTGTCCAGAAACTCGCACAGCTCGGTGTCTACGCTCTTGTCGCAGATCCAGCCTCAGTACGCGCTGCAGACGTCAAAAAAGTGAGACCGAGCGGCATTATTCTCTCCGGGGGTCCTGCATCCGTTTTCGATGAACCACCCCCTTTTGATGCGAAGATCTTTGATCTTGGTATCCCGACCCTCGGCGTGTGTCTCGGCTTTCAAATGTGGGCAAAACATGTCGGCGCAAAAGTAACACCGCGCGAAAAGAGAGAATTTGGAGTCCACACCTTGAAGCGTCTCGGCGACGATCCGCTGTTTAAGAATGTCGCAAAAGAAAGTCTCGTACTTGAGACGCACGGCGATTCAATTGAGCCAAGCAAAAAGATCACCGCACTCGGATCGACCGATAATTGCCCAATCGCCGCGGGTCGCCATGAGCATTTGTGGGGCGTGCAATTTCATCCCGAAGTATCAGATTCGGTCGAGGGGACAAAAATGTACGACAATTTCTTGAATATCTGTGGCATCACTGATCGCTTCCCTGCGCACGATATCGCGAAGGCAAAAATAAATGAGCTCAGAAAGAAAGTCAGTGGTAAAAAAGTGTTGATCGCGCTTTCTGGTGGTTCTGATTCTTCAGTCGTCGCCTATCTTTTGAAAGAAGCTGGCGCAAAACTCAAAGGGGTCTACATCCGCGGCATCGATCGCCCTGATGACGAAGCGTACGTGGAAAAGTACTTCGGTACGCAAAGATGGATCGATGTCGCAATCATTGATGCAACCAAAGAATTTCTAAAAGCGCTCAAAAGAAAGACGGCGATGCGAGATAAACGCATCGCAATGCGCGGTATCTATAAGAACGTCTTGGAAAAGGAAATCAAGAAATTCAAAGCCGATTTCATTGCGCAAGGGACGCTTTACACGGATTTACGCGAAAGCGGGCTTGGACACGCAACAGGCGCGCGGATTGCAGAAATAAAAATGCACCACAACACGAACCTCGGCTTTTCAGTCCCAGAAATCGCTCCGCTCGAGGATCAGGTGAAGGACTCTGCGCGCGGTATCGGTCGTGACATCGGTGTTCCCGAGGATGTACTCATTCGACATCCCTTCCCCGGCCCGGGTCTCGTCGTACGAATCGAGGGCGAAGTAACCGGAGAAAAATTGAAGATCGCGCGAGCTGCGGACGGCATCTACATCGACGAATTGCGCAAGGCCAATTTGTACAACAGCGTCTGGCAAGCGGGCGCAACGCTCACACACTCGATGCACACAGAAAGCAAGGGTGACGGCGCCGGCTTAGGCTACGTGCTTGCGCTGTGGGCTGTCTGGAGCGTCAATGGCTTTACCGCGCGCTTCGCGCAACTCCCCTATGAATTTCTTGAGAAAGTCTCACGGCGTATCACGAATGAAGTCCGCGAAGTTGGCGCGGCTGTCTATCGCATTTCCGACAAACCGCCAGCCACTATTGAATGGGGCTGATCAATGAATCTCGGGATCGGTGTCTCTTTTTTTCTTTTCAAGAATATTTCCTATAGCGCGGACATTCGTCTCAAGCTGTTTGTTTCGTTCTTGGAGTGTGCCTATAGCATCGCTCAAACGCTGTATCGAGTCGTCGATAAATTGTAATTCTGCCACTTCCGGACCCATTGTGACCTCCTTCTCTCCTTCTTCTCGTGCTCGTCGAAAGATTTCTTGACGACGAAGGGTTAGCTCTTCGCGTTGTTGAGTCGCCGTTTTGATTTTTGCGTTGTTGAGTTCGACTTCTTGCGCAACGAGTGCATTCACCTTTTCCATATCAAAAGACAGCGTGCATATGCTCCTAGTGTTGTTAGGGAGGATGACGCCGGCTGCGCCGTAATCATACGAGGCGACGTCGGTACCTCCGCCACCACTATACAGGAATTCCCCGCCGACGTCGTTGCGTCGGCGCTGTTACTGTACCTACCCGACGTTATCGATCACGCCATCCGACAACACAATAACGCGGTCGACGTACTTCCTATCATCGGGCTCATGCGTCACCATGACGATCGTCTGGCCCAACTCGCGACGAAGCTTAGAAAACAATTCAAGCACCACATGTGCCGAGGTCGTGTCGAGATTTGCTGCGGGTTCATCTGCAAAAAGTACTTTTGGACTATTTATCAAAGAGCGTGCGATCGCGACACGCTGCTGCTCCCCTCCCGAGAGTTCATTCGGGTAGTGATCAAGCCGATGTCCTAGCTCGACGACACTGAGCAACTCCGCGGCACGCTTTTTGTATAGACTCGCGTCGGTCCCGAGTGCCATTGCCGGCAAATAGACATTTTCAAGCGCGCTAAATTCTTGAATCAATGCGTATTCTTGGAAAATATATCCGAGATGTTCGAGGCGATACCGTGTCTTTGCCGCGTCGGAAAGCGCAAGAATATCGACACCATCGATGCGCATGCTGCCTCCGGTCGGCGTATCGAGCAAACTCAATTGGTGAAGGAGGGTCGATTTTCCGGATCCACTCCTTCCCATAATTGCGACGAATTCGCCTCGAGCGACGGAGAACGAAACGCCACGCAAGGCGCGAGTAGGGACTTTCCCTGGGTACGTTCGTTCGAGATTGGATACGTCGATGATTGAGTCAGCCATATCAGCCCCAGATTGCTTTTAAAATCTCCTCGCGCGTGACGATGCGAGCCGGAATAAAGCCCGACAAGAAACCAGCGACCAGAAAGCCGACCATACTCTCGAGGACGAGTGGCACACTGAACGAAAGCTGTAACGGTCCAAATGGTAATCGGATGGGATAAACGCTCAAGATTGGCAGAAGAATCCCAAAGACCGCTACAAGACCGACGGCGATACCACATAAGACGTAGAAGATCGACTGCATCACATACGAGAAAATAATGATGCGCTCCTTGATGCCGATCGCTTTCAAAATACCGATTTGCCGGCGTTTATTGACGGCGTTGATATAGATCATGACAAATATCGTAATGGCAGCGATCAACACGCTGATCACACTCACGACAAGTGCGATCACCGTGAACGCATCGAGAACAGGTTTAATCGCCGTCAGTAGATCAAAATAACTTTGGACGAAGAGACTCGGAGCAATCATCCTGACGCGGGTTTTGTAGTAGTCGACCTTGGATTCATCGTCCACGCGCACCAAAATTTGAGATGCAGAATCAGATGTCGAAAGAATCGACTGCGCTTCTTTCGCGGTGATATACACGTTGGTGAGCGCAGGCCCGAAGAGAATATTGGTGATTCCCTTCACGGTGTATGTCCGCGTCACGCCATTCCCGTACACGACCTGCACTTTATCGCCGACTTTTGCTCCGCCAAGGTCATTGGGTTCGGGAAGATCGTAGCCGCCAGCGACAGCGGCAGCAAGAACGATCTGATCAGTATCATCATCTCCAAGGAATTTTCCCGCCACGACGTAGTGATTCACCGTCAGCGTTTTATTGAAATCCGACGGATCCACGCCAATGATCTGCGCGGAGACACGTTTGAAAACACCGTTTTTATCTTTGTCATACGAAATCGAAGCTGCGGTGAGATAGGTCCGCACTGTCGCGACAACACCGGGTATGGTCGCAAGTTGCGCCCGCAGCGCCGCCTGATTTGGTATGAATGCTTTTGGAAGCGGGTCGCGCTCTGGCGCGATGATTATGTGCGACGTGTATGTGTCAACTTCAAGCCCGATGATGGTATTCAAAAGCCCGGAGAACACACCTGGGATGAATATCATGTTGAAAAAGGACAAGCAGAGGATGAGCATCATCAACGCAAACGTCGATTTCCGCCCACGACTGACGGACTTGTAGGCGATGAAAAATGAGGTTGTGAGACTTTCCATGTCAGGGGCCGAGGACGACCTGTTGTCCTTCCGAAAGCCCTGAGCGTATCTCTACAGAACCGTCGGCTCCTTTGAGACCCACAGACACACCGACTCTCACGAGTGAGCCTTTTTCATACACATCTACATAGGTACCTTTGTCGTCATCGCGGAGAGCACTCGCAGGCACGCTGAGAGTGCTCGACGCAGATCCTGTCTGAATCCAGACGTTCGCTGTCATTCCCGATCGCAGCCCTTCGACGGGCGCGTTGAAAAGGACTGTGGTCTTGTAGTACACCGCGCCGCCGATGTACGTCGCGGCAGGATCTATTTCACTCACCACTCCGTCGAATGTCGTGCCGACAGGATACGCGTCGAGCTCGATGCGAACAGGCTGCCCGACTTTGACATCGATAACAGTATCTTCCGACACATTTACTTGCACTTGCAGTACATCGTGAGGTATCAACGAGACCACGACCGTATCTGGTCCAACGATCTCGCCAACCGTCCCGTTGGTATCTGTCACAACGCCCCCGAATGGAGCAACGAGCTCAAGATCGTGCAGCTGCGCCGCCACGTTGGCAACGGTCGCGGCGGCTTGTTCCACCTCGGCTTTCTGAGCCGCGACGGCCGATTCCGTGGGACCGCTTTGTTGGAGTACGAGATTGCGCTCGTCTTTCGAGAGCGTCGCCGAGGCACTGTGCTCAGCGGCGATCGCAGTCGTAAGCGCAGTTGAAGCAGCGCTCACGTTTGCGCGCGCGGTGGCCGTATTGGCAATCCAACCGTTGACGGATGTTTGGCTGGCAGACGTCGACGGTATCGCCGCGTTCAGCGCGGCATTGACCTCTGTGAGATAACTCAGAATCGTCGTGAGATACGTCTGTGCCTCCGCAGCCATCGGAAGAGGATCGTCTGCAGTGTGCAGCATCGGTAACGTCTGCAACCATGTTGCAAGCAATTGTTCTACGGAAGGGCGCCCTCCCTCAGCAGACGATTCGAGCGACGAATCGCTGACACTGAATACGAGTGACGGAGTCGCCGAACGCGGGTTATCAAAAAACTGATCTACTTTATTGTGTATTGCATCATCGGATTGCACATACGCATTTTGAACGGCATTCACGACTCCTTGCTTCGACTGTACGAGCGCTTCCCGATCACCTGCAACTTGCGCTTCGGTCACTGCGATTGCTTCCGGCCGCATTCCCTCTTGCAAGGATACGAGTTGGGCGTTTTGTGCGTCACGCGCAGCTTGCGCTTGCGCAAGCTGCGCTGCGAGCGCGGTTTCATTTTGTTTCGCCAACACTTGTCCCGCCTCAACTGTTTGTCCGACGTGTACGGTTAGCGCGGCAAGGGTACCACTCCCTTTGAAGTGCATGTTGCTTGAGGTTGGCGAGACGACGTTCCCGCTCGCGAGCGCTTCTTGCACGACGGAGCCGCGTATGACCCTCGCAAGCTGATATGACGGCGGCGATACGGTCCTCACATACACAAAGTATCCGACGATTATCAATACGGCACCCGCTACGACAAGCAGCGTCGTTCTTGGCATAGACCTATTCATACTAGCGCGTTTTCTGGAGATATTACCGTGTTATGCACGATGGGTATCGTCCGTTGACGCACGTTCCCCTTCGATGACACGATGATCAAAACGCCTCCGTATAGATCATTTCGTGAAGCTCTCGTTTAAACTCAAAAAAACGGCCGTGACTCGGACTTTTTTCAACGTCTACAGACCGCGGTAAAAGCGATGTTAAGAATTTCAGCAGTATGTTTTGCTTTACGCTTTGAAGATGCTCACATCGCCGTTGATGACGGTCGGCTGTGTGGCAACAATTTCGGCCGAGTACTGCATTTCCGGTAATGCATCGAGCACGTACAGTTTCTTACCGAGAACATGTGCAAAAGCCATTTCAATGAGCGTATTTGCTCCTATGTAACCTGCAACGCCGCGCTTCTCGGGATTCACGACGAGCACAGCATCATATGATTTCATTTTTTCATAATAGCCGCGGATCAGGTCGCCCTGGATCTTGTCCTGGGCCTTTTCTGACTGAGTGACTTCCGTTCTGCCGCGCAGGCGTTCATTTTTAATTCCTTCCGGAATTTCCACTTCATGACCCATCGCTTCAAGTTTGTTTTTGACTTCGAGCACTTCAGAGGCGGCCGTGATCGAGCTGCAGATAATAATCTTCATGGTGGACCTACGGGGAGTCGGACCCCGACCTCGTCCATGCCATGGACGCGTTCTACCGCTGAACTATAGGCCCTTCGCAAACGGATTCATCCTAACAAAAAACAATTTCTGTGTCCTCCCGGCAGGAATCGAACCTACATTACAAGCTTCGGAAGCTTGCGTCCTATCCATTGAACGACGAGAGGAAACGTAACGGTACCACTTCAACTACTCGGCTTCAAACAATGCACTCAGCGACTCCCCTTCTTCGATGCGGCGAATCGCGTCGCCGAAGAGTTCACCGACGGGGACGATCTCGACTTTTTTACCGAGGTCGCGATTGGTGGAAATACTATCGGTAATAAAGACACGTTTCATCAGAGATTTTTCGATATTCTCAAGCGCTTTCCCGCTCAAAACGCCGTGCGTCGCCATCGCGTACACTTCTTTTGCTCCGTTTTCGACGAGGAGCTCCGAGGCGCGCTGAAGCGTGCCGCAAGTGTCGACAAGATCGTCGACGATGAGCGCAACCTTGCCCTTCACATCTCCGACGAGCTTCATGCGCGCGACCTGATTCGGGATGTCGCGTTCTTTGTGAATGATTGCGAGATCGGCATTTTTCATGAGCCGCTTTGCGTACGATTGCGCGCGAACCACGCCGCCTGCATCCGGTGACACGACTACGAGATCGTCATTTTCAAGCGCTTTCGCGAAAAATTCCTTGAAGCGCGCGATGAAAACGGGCCGCGCGTAGAGATAATCGACATTCGTGCGGCGGAAAAATCCGCCGATCGCGTCGTTGTGAAGATCCATCGTGAGGAGACGCGTCGAGCCCAGTGACTCGAGAATCATTGCGTACACGCGCGCGGAGACTGGCTCGCGCGGCTTCGCTTTTCTGTCTTGCCGGGCGTAACCAAAATACGGAATTACGACGTTGATTTCGCGAGCCGAGGCTCCGCGCGCAGCGTCGATCGCCAAGAAAAGTCGCAACCAATTGTCGGCAGGCTGATTCGTCGATTGCACGAGAAAGATGTGTTTGCCACGCAAGTTTTCAAGAAATTGAACGTACTGTTCCCCGTCAGAGAATGTCTTGCATTTGATTTGCCCGAGCTCGACTCCGAGTTTATCTGCCATTGTTTTGGCGAGTCCGTCGTTGCTCCCGAGACTGAATATCTTGAAGTCCATTGAGAAATTAGTATATCAC